>CAZIDU010000012.1:0-56137 GCA_964538055.1 uncultured Desulfocapsa sp.
GGACATGACCCAATTCGTCTTTGTCTTTTGAATTGGGATCGTGTCCCCCGATTCCTAGTCAATCTCGCAATTCTTTAACTTTTCCCAAAGGTTTTTTCTGCTGATTCCAAGAAGTTCGGATGTCTTCGTCTTGTTCCCTCCACAATGATCGAGAGCTCTGCGTAAGCAGGCTTTTTCAGCAACAGCCATATTGTCAGCAAGGTTGAACCCCACATCTTCGCAACGATCAAGTGCACAAATTTCTGTCGGTAAGTCTTCAGGATGAATTACAGGGCCACGGCAGAGAACAGAGGCTCGTTCCATAAGATTGTGCAACTCCCTTGCGTTACCTGGAAAAGAGTAGGAATTGAGGCAATTCAGTGCATCCTGTGACAAGGAGAAGGGTGCGTTGTGGGGGGAGTGAAATTCTTTGAGAAAATGCTTGCAGAGTTCCGGGATATCTTCTCTGTGTTCCCGAAGGGGCGGCATAACTATCGGGATAACCTTAAGCCTGAAAAGGAGATCCTGCCGAAAGCGTCCTTCGTCTACCTCTTTTTGCAGATCCTTGGAGGTGCAGGCAAGGACCCTCACATTGACACCGATGGTCTTGCTTCCCCCAACACGTTCAAACTCACCTTCTTGTAACACCCGCAACAGTTTTGCCTGAAGAGGTCCAGGGAGATCTCCCAGCTCATCAAGCAGTAATGTTCCATTGTCTGCAAGCTCAAACTTTCCCTTACGCTTTGCGTCCGCCCCGGTAAATGCGCCCCGTTCATGGCCAAACATTTCAGATTCCATAAGGCCATCGGGAATGGCTGCACAGTTTATAGAAACAAACGCCTTATCACTGCGGAGGCTTGCCCTGTGTATGGCTCGCGCAGCAAGTTCTTTTCCAGTCCCCGATTCTCCGGTGATAAGAATGGTAGCATTCGTTGGTGCTGCCTGATCAATGATGGAATACACCTGCTGCATTGCAGGCGTATTGCCGATGAGGCCACGATCTCTGACACGGCAGCTCTCTTTAAGTGTTACAACCTGGTCCTTAACCTGTTGGAAATCCAGGAGTCGGTTACAGCGAATAATGAGATCATCCATATCAAAGGGTTTCAGGATGTAGTCCGAGGCACCCTTGCGAAGACAGTCGAGTGCATCGTTCACAGAACCGTAGGCGGTCATGATGATGATGTCAGTTTCAGGTGAGAGTTCTTTGATCTTTCCAAGGAGTGTCAGGCCGTCCATTTTTGGCATCCTAATATCTGAGATAACGAGGTGATAATCGTTTTTCTCAAGCATTGTCACAGCATCAAGGCCATTCTCAACCTGGTCAATTTGCCAGTCAAACTGCTTCAATCTGTCATATACAGAAATACGCATTATTTCATCATCTTCAGCAAGGAGTATTCTGACCATTTCTGATTATATCTCCATCATGTTTTCTGGATGTTCAGGGATGGTAACTACAAATGTGGTTCCAATACCTTCTTCACTGACAACACGTACAGTCCCTTTCATTTTACCTATGAGAGAGTAAGTAACAGACAGGCCAAGGCCGGTACCAACACCAACATCTTTGGTTGTGAAAAAAGGATCAAAGATATTGTTAAGTATCTCTTTAGCAATCCCCGTGCCGGTATCTGTAAAAGTAAATTGAAGCTCCTGGTCACTCATTTCAGAGCGAATGTCCAGGGTTCCTCCATCGGGCATTGCCTGTATTGCATTGAGACCAAGATTAACAAAGATCTGTTTTAGGGCTTCTGCGTCAACATAGCACTCCTGGTCAATGGTATTTTCCTGACTAATCTCGATGTTTGTTAATTTGTAGGAAAGGAGCTCCAGGCATTCGCCAAGCAGGGTGGCCACATTGATTTTACGCAGTTGCAGCGGCTCCTGTCTGCCAAAGTTGAGGAGTTGCCGCATGGTATGCTCTATTCGCTTCAAGCCCTTGTCGAGTAAGGGGAGGTAACGTTCATGCATCTCGATGTCTTCCGGGGTTTCCCGCATGGATTTGACCAGATTGAGCATGCCGCCAAGGGGGTTGTTGACCTCGTGGGCAATACCTGCCGAAAGGATTCCCATGGAGGCCATTTTTTCATTGAACAGAGTCTGTTGCCGGGTTTTTTCAATCTCGGTCTGGTAGCGAGTCAGGCGATCACAGAGTTCTGAAAAATGATCGCTGAGTTGCCCTATTTCATCATCACCAAGTGGTAACAGCAGCTGGTCTGGCTCTGTTTCCGGAAAGGATTTTATGGCGGTGGAAAGCCGGTCGAGTCTGTTGACAACGAGGGTATTGAACATGATCAATAGAGTAATGGAAACCAGCACAAAACTGATAAGTCCAATGATAAAGAGTGACCGGTTATTGGCACGCATTTTCTCATCGGCCCAGGCAATGGGGATGGTGATTGACAGGGCTCCTCTGATGTCTCCCTGGCTGTACCCATGCCGTTCATGACATCCCAGGCAGGAGTCTTTTACTTCAAGGGGAGCCATGTAGCGTACTACACGTCCTTGTGGAGTGTTCCTGATTTCAATGGATTCAGGAGCGCCATGATCGAAATTGATCATGCATAATTTTTCGTAGTCATCTGGATCGTTTGCAGGGTTTATGGGACGAAGACTGGTAACCCGAAAACTGCCAAGCCCTTTGTTTTGGGAATATTCGGAGAGTTCTCTGGTAACCATTGCCGGATTTCGCATCACGTATTCGTTTCCATCCTGATCCCAAATACTTGGCATATCAAGGTATGGATTGCTGTCCACGGTGTCATGTCTAATAACAAAGAGACCATTATGCTCCGAAACCCATTGCCGGGTAATGAGAATCTGATTGTAGAGCATACGCGCCTGCTGCTGGGCCTGTAAAATAATAAGTTCATTGTCAACTATGGACGTTCGATAGAGGAAAATCATATAGGAGACAGAAATAATGGCTCCGATGGCCACTATGAATTTCCCACGCAGGGAAAATCTAGACTCAAGCCATGGGTAAACATTTCTGAGATTAGTCATTATTTTCATAGAATACTCATTTTGATATCAAGGTTAGGAGTGGAAATTTACTAAATAGAACGAAGTAAGTTTCCGGAAGCGGGACTTCAGTACTGCCGATTATGCTTTTGGGCGAGGCTAAAGCCCAACTTCCGGGGGAATTACAAATCATGTGTTGCCTGGAAAAATGTTCAAGTTATCCATTGTTTGCTCCTTATTTCTTAAGTCAATTCCTGCGCTACCATAAGGTAACATTATTCTGTAAAGCTGTCGAATACTCCAATGAATTAGCTATTTAATTTAATACTTATTTTTAGTTGTTTTGTTACCAGGTGGTATCGAATGTTTAAAAATATGTTACCATAAGGTGTCACTACTTCTTTTGTGCTACGACAACTAATTGAAATCGTGGTAGGAAATATTTAGGTACACTATTTGCTATAATTAGGGTTGATCAGACACATTTGACTTTTTGCTCTTTTGAATGATAGGATTTTAAGAAGTTTGTATTTCGATCGTTTCAAGGGGAGAAAGTCAAAAGATGAATAACCTAAGGGGAGGTCTAGGTGGAGAAGAAGTATAAATCAAGTGACTATGCACATGTCCTGAGATTAGCGGTGATTATAGTAGTTGCCGGTGTCTTGGCGGTATTTGCAAGGGGAATGTTTCTTCCCGATACAATGGGCCAGTATGGCCATTATCGTGGAAGTGATCTGGTGGATCAACGTAACGTTGAGATAAGAAGCCACACCAACGAATCATGTTACGAATGCCATCGTCCAATCAGACTCATCCATAAGGCAGGCGTTCATAAAACAGTATCCTGTGAATTTTGCCATGGTCCCTACGCGGATCATATAACAGATGGCAAATATGTCGCAAAGATGCCTGTGAAAAGGGATATGGAGATCAAAACGCTTTGCCTCCGCTGTCATAATAAGATTATTCGGGCCCGTCCTGAAGAGTCCATCAAGGTTGTTGCCATGCCGCAGCATCTTGAGGAGAAGAAAGTGAACATTGCTCACAATTGTAATCAGTGTCATATGGTTCATGATCCGTTGCTCTGGGTAAAAGCTGCCTACGACATGATGGGCCTGGAGATGAAGGGGGAGAAGAAGTAATGATAGATATAAAGAAAGAAATACAGAAAGACCGTCGTGCCTTCATCAAGAACGTCCTTAGTGGAACCATTGCCGGTTCTCTGCTTATGGTTATTCCTGCAGGCGCTGCACTTGATGAACGTCTGCCGGAACAACTTCCTGGTATGAGGGGGGATGATTCACCCTTTACTGAAAAGAAATTTGCCTTCGTGGTTGATGTTACAGCCTGCATCGGATGCGGTTCCTGCTGTGTTGCCGATAAAAATGAATATAATGTTCCCGATGGCAACTATCGTACCTGGGTCGAACGCTATGTCATTGACGATCACGATGAAGTCTTCGTCGATTCGCCCAACGGTGGTCTTGACGGCTATACAGAACCAAGAAAAGATATTCCATATCCGGTTCGGGATACCTTTTTTGTCCCTAAACTCTGTAATATGTGTGAGAAGCCATCCTGTGTTCAGGTGTGTCCCGTCGGGGCAACCTATAAAACAGAAGATGGTTTTATTCTGATCGATAAGGATCGCTGTGTTGGTTGTGGCTATTGTATCCAGGCCTGTCCCTATTCGGTTCGCTTTCTCAATCCCGTAAGTAGAACAGCCGAAAAATGTACATGGTGCTACTCACGTGTCCGTCAGGGACTGTTGCCGGCCTGTGTAAATGTCTGCCCGGTCCATGCCCGAAAATTTGGTGATCTGAACGATAAAACTTCTGAAGTGTATAAGATTTTACGTGAACCCCACGTAATTTCCGTACTCAAGCCGGGTATGGGGAACCAGCCAGCGCTTCACTATCTTGGACTCAGAAGGGAGGTGGTCTAATGAGCGCAGTAGCCCATGGCGAGACTATCGCCGCAGTTTCAAATTATATCTTTCCCAATGATCTTCATGTCCACTGGAGCCTGATGATCGTACTCTATCCCTATATTACAGGGCTTGTGGCTGGAGCATTTATTGTGTCCTCCCTGTATCATGTATTTCATATTAAGGCTCTGAAGCCGGTTGCCCGGTTTTCGCTCCTCTTTGCACTCGCCTTTCTTATTTGTGCAACCTGGCCTTTGCTCAATCATCTTGGACGCCCCGAGCGTGCAATGTCCATGATGCTGACTCCTAATCCAACATCTGCAATGGCAGGTTTTGGCTATATTTATTCCGCCTATTTTATCGTTCTACTGCTTGAGATTATCTTTATTTTCAGGCCTATTGTTGTGGGACTCGGGCAGAAAGCAACAGGTTTTATGAAGGCTCTCTATGGCGTACTCGCCATCGGAAGTGACAACGTGTCGGAGAAGGCTTTGAAGCTTGATCATAAGATCATCGCTTTTCTTGCAGCTATTGGTATTCCCATGGCCTGTTTTCTTCATGGCTATGTTGGCTTTATCTTCGGTGGCATCAAGGCAAATCCTCTATGGGCGACTCCACTTATGCCGCTTATCTTTCTTCTTTCTGCCTGTGTTTCAGGTATTGCCGGGATCATCGTTACCTACATCCTGCTTATGAAGCTCTCAGGAAGAGAAATAGATGTGGAATGTGTGCAGACACTTGTTAAATTTCTCTGGGGATTTTTTATTCTTGATTTTACCTTTGAGATGCTTGAACTGTTTTCTCACTTTTATATGGCAACGCATCATTGGCACACTCTTGAGGCTCTGTATTCCGGCCCATTGTTTAACACCTTCTGGGTTGCCCAGGTTGGAATATTCTCTGTGATTCCTTTCTTTCTTCTGATGTTTATGTCTCTTATTCGTTTTAAAGACGGACTTTTGCTTTTCTTTGCACCCATTGCTTCGATCATGATCCTTGTCCAGGTTCTCCTTATGCGCTGGAACGTGGTTGTTGGTGGACAGCTCATGTCAAAGAGTGAACGTGGCGCCACTGTTTTTCATCCAATGTGGCTTGAAAAAGAAGGAATCCTGCCTGCGATTATCATAATGATAGCTCCTGTTGTTATCCTCTGGATCATTGGCAAGATTCTGCCATTCTGGATGGATGATGAGGGTGTCGAGGTGGCTTAGCAGAAGTTTGAAAACAAAGACGTTATTGTATCAAAGTGGTTTTGTGAAAGCCGGCACTAACCGGTAAATTATCAATTTTCCTATGGGAGGAAAGAAAACATGCAATATTGGAAGACATATCTTTCGATGGCAGCACTTGGTTTAATGGTTGCAAGCCCTTCATTTGCAACGACTAAAGCATCCATGAATACTCAGGACGAAGCCGTTAAAGAGGCAAACGTCAAGTGTATCAACTGTCATCAGAAAGAGAACTACTCGCTGGTTATGCAGTGGAAAAACTCTCCCCATGCAGCGGCTCAGGATGGATCAGTTGCCTGCTTCAACTGCCATGCCGCCGAAGAAGGTGATGAGTTAGCCTATATGCATGAGGGTGCATTAATTAAAACCATTATGACTCCTAAGGATTGTGGGTATTGTCATGCTGATGAAGTGAAACAGCAGGCGCCTTCCCATCATGCCTCAGCTGGTCAGATTATGGCTTCTCTTGATAATGTTGTTGGTGAAGTTATCTGTTCCATGGAAGACAAAGCCGATGCCGTTAACGGTTGCTGGCAGTGTCATGGCAGTATCCTGAAAGTACTGAAGGATAAAAATGGTAAACCTTTATTGAATCAGCATAAGGCTGTTATGATGGATCCTATGACCTACCCAAACAGTGGTATCGGTCGTCTCCATAGCGATGGAACTAGAGGTGCCTGTAATGCCTGCCATGGTAAGCATTCTTTTAAAGCATCCACAGCCCGTCAGCCTGAAAACTGCGGAAAGTGCCACCTTGGTCCAGATCATCCACAGGCTGAGATTTATCTCGAGTCCAAACACGGTATTGCATACTTTACCGCTACCCGCGATAGAGGTATGAATGGTATGAATATCCATAAATCGGGTAAATGGGTACTTGGTAAGGATTACTATACCGCACCAACCTGTTCCACCTGTCATATGGGTTCCTACATGAAGTCTGACGGTTCTGTTGCGCCAAATACCCATAATGTTGGTGATCGTATTTCCTGGACTCTTCGTCCTAAGATATCTGTTAAACTGAACCGTGTTGAATTTGAAGACGGTACCCAGAAAGACATCCCCGGAGAAATTGCGCCACAGCCAGGACAGCTTATCAAGTACAAAGAATTTAAATTTGTCGATGGCAAATGGAAGAAAGTACCTGTTGAGAAAGAAGCAATTAAAGTTGTCGCATGGGAAGAACGTCGCGACAATATGAAGGCTGTTTGTAAGCAGTGCCATGGTGAGCAGAAGATTGATAACTTCTACGTCCAGTTTGATTCACTCGTTGTGACGTACAATGAGAAATTCGCCAAACCTGCCCAGAAGATGTACCAGATGGCCATGGCAGATGGTCTGGTCCATGGTTCCACCTTCCATACCGAGCTTGGCTGGCACTGGTGGGAACTTTGGCATCATGAAGGACGTCGCGCACGTCACGGTGCTGCTATGCAGGGACCGGATTACACCCATTGGCACGGAATGTATGATGTTGCTCACAACTTCTATTTTAAGTTTATCCCCGAGCTCATGCATCTTGCTGAGAAGAAAGGAATGGAGGCAAAATATAAGAAGGTTGTTGGTGAGATTCTTGCCAGGCCTGAGCATCAGTGGTACCAGAAAGGTTTTGGTGACGATGTTATGAAGGACATCAAAGCTGAGGAAAAAGCACGTTACAAGCAGTAAGCGGCACCTTTCCTGTTAGAATCACGCTCCGGAGTCTTTTCTGATTCCGGAGCGTTTTACGCATCTATTTCTTCTCAACTCAAGCTCTTTCTGCAATGATTACAATTTGGGCTTGCTGATTACTGTAAAGGTCATCAAGCCTAAACCGTAAATTTGTATTATAACCTTAAAGGAAAATACTATGAACTACTCAGTTACCATACAAACAAAGTCCCTTCTCCTCGCCTTCTTTTTGATATTTTACGCCTGTGGCACTGGAGTCAGTCAGACAGTCGATTATAGCGCTCTTTCCAAGACGGAATTGCAAAACAGGATCGTCGCTTTAGAGCTTGGCCTTGGATCCTATATGGTAGGAAAAGCATTGACCGCTGATCAACTGGAAAGTGCAGCTAAAAATAATGATTATAAAGCCTATCCAGGAACAGTAAAATTTAAGGATGGTGATATCTATGTTATCGCGGATACCCAATCCAATGTAGTAATTGCAGTGTATAAGAGGAACAAAAAGGCTGATAAAAATGACTTCAAGCTTACGATCAGCGAGCTTATGATGAGCTATGGAGAACCTACAGCTGAAGCTCATGGAAAAACAATTTATTGGAATTACGGTGAAGATGGTCTGATAACCGAGGAACTCTATAGAACGGTTAAATCCCAGGGACAGCTTGAAACGCTGGTGGTACTGGCAACGGTAAAGTTCACCTCCTCAGAAAATGTCGAAACAATGACCGATATGATTGGGATGATGAACAAGAAAAATCAGCAGGGAGAAGCTGTAAAAGAAGCTGATGTTACCAGTGACAATTATGTGATGATTCAATCGGATCTCCTTACCCAGAAATATATGGATAAGTAATCTCACTTCTTATTAGGAATACCCATGATACAAAGATTTTTGTTAGCAGCAACTCTTGTCTTGTTTAGTTCTGTGGCAATAGCTGCCGATTTGCCCGATAGCTCCGAGTTGCCAAGGATGCCAGATGCCTATCGTAATAATGACTATAAGGATCTCAGTAAGAGAAATCCCTATGGCATGTCGATTTATGATGTTGCTGAAAGAGAGGCCGAAGAGGACATCTTTGGATCTGAAGTAGTATCCCTTGAGGAGTCTAAAAGAATTTTAAAAGAACGTAAGAAAATACAGGAAGAACAAAAAAACAGCGAATTAAAAGGGGGAGGGAGTAAATGAAAAAATGTTATTTGCTAAAATTAGCCGGAATGGCAACTGCCTTTGGCTTTGTGATTGCATTAGGTGGAGTCGTTTCCGCCGCAGAAAGACCTGCCGTTGAAGAATGTATGCGCTGTCATGATGTAAAACAGTATCAGTATGAGTTGAAAAATTCCGTTCATGCCTTTGATAAAGACAAGAAAGAAATAAGCTGTGAGCAGTGTCATATTTTTCATTTTTCACCTCTTACCAGTTACTACGCACGGGACAAATACTACGATAAAAAGATCTTTGAACCCGGCACCTTTGATCGTCGCAAGATGCAGGGAAATGCCCGTCTCACTGATCTCACGGTAAAATGTCAGGAATGTCATAAAGACCTGACAAAGAATACCAAAGGAGAGCCTATTTCTCAGATCGGTGGTCTTGCCCATGATGCATTTCTTGGAAAAAATGGAACAACCAGAAAAACCTGTCAGGGATGTCATATAAACATGGGGCACCTTCCTGAATTTGATAAGGATTTGATGATTAACACTGAATTTGCAAAAAGGCTTGCTGAGAATCCACCAGCAGATGCTGAGAAGGGAGGGAAAGAATAATGAAAAATATCAATTTAGCGGGCTTCTTTTGTGCTGCACTTTTTCTCTGTTTTACAGCAAGTAATGTCTCCGCCGAATCAATTAAACATCTGAAGGCCCCCGATGATGCAGCGGATTGTTACACATGTCACCAGAAGGTAACACCTCGAGTTGCTCAAAACTGGTATGAGTCCAAGCATGGTGTCGCTTTGATGAAATGCTTTGTTTGTCATGGTCAACCCGACGGCAAGGGATCAATACCTTTTGCTGTTGTACCCGATGCAGCGACTGTTTGTAGAAAATGTCATGAACCAGCAATGATCAGGATGGCAAAGAAATTTGGCGTGGATCCTAATTGTTATGAATGTCACCCCTTTCATCAGAATTCAATGCACCATGAAGCCTATGGGAAATCAGCATCTAAAAAAGATTAAAAGGTTCAGAATGTGATCGCCATATGACGGAATGTACGTAGTCCGCCATAAGTTGTCAGGGCAACTGCCCTAAAGGATAAGTGCCTTAACAGCAGGTATTACTGTTGCTGTCTCAATGTTTTCTTTTTGGTTTCCTGTAGGCCAAAAGCAGGCGTACTGTGCCTAAGGCACTAAAAAATACTTTTATAAGGAGAGTGGAAACATGAAAGTAACCAGAAGGGAAGTACTTAAGACTGCGGCTGCAGCCTCGGCAATGGCTGCTATTGGCGGTCCTTTGACCAATATCGCAAAAGCAGCTGACAATGAGCCTGAAAAATGGGTCAAATCAGTTTGCCGTTTCTGCGGAACAGGCTGTGGTGTTATGGTTGGTATTAAGGGTGGTAAAGTGGTTACCGTTAAAGGTGATCCCAATAACCACAATGCGGGCTTCCTCTGTTTGAAAGGCGCTCTTATGCCCCCAATTGTTTACTCAAAAGACAGGGTTACCAAACCGTATATTCGTAAGAATGGCAAGCTTGAGCCGGCAACATGGGATGAGGCCATGAGCCTTGTTACCACCAAATTTAAAGCAGCTCTCAAAGATCACGGTCCAACTTCCATTGGTTATTATGGCTCCGGGCAGGCGCTTACGGAAGAATCATATCTTGCCTCTAAAATCTGGAAAGCGGGACTTGGAAGTAACAATGTTGAGGGAAATCCTCGTCTCTGTATGGCTTCAGCTGTTGGTGGTTATGTAACAACATTTGGTAAAGATGAGCCCTGTGGCTCCTATAGTGACATTGATGCAGCTACTTGCTTCTTTATCATCGGTTCCAATATGTCTGAGTGTCATCCTATTCTCTTTAAGCGTGTTGCCGCGAGAAAACAGGCTGATCCAACTGTAAAAGTGATCGTTGTTGATCCTCGGAAAACAAATACTGCTCGTATCGCCGATGAGCATGTCTCCTTCAAACCTGGTACTGATCTTGCCATATTGAATGCCATGGCCTATGTCATTATACAGGAAGAACTTGATAACCAGCGTTTCCACAGTAAATATGTCACCTTTATGACCAATGAGAAGGAGAAGGTGGATTTTGATGCCTATATGAAATTCCTCGAAGATTATACTCCTGAAAAAGTAGAAAAAATCTCTGGAGTTCCTGCGGATCAGATTAAAAAAATCGCTCTTATGTTTGCAGAAGCCTCTGCCACTACATCATTCTGGTGTATGGGACTGAATCAGCGTATTCGTGGTGTCTGGGCCAATAATCTTGTGAGTAATCTCCATCTCCTTACCGGGCATATTGGTAAAACCGGAGCCTCTCCATTCTCACTTACAGGACAGCCCAATGCCTGTGGTGGTGTACGTGATACAGGTAGTCTCTGTCATCTTCTTCCTGCTGGACGCCTGATTAAAAAACCTGAGCATCGTGCTAAACTTGAAGAACAGTGGGGATTGAAACCCGGTACCATTGCCCCAAAACCCGGGCTGCATACCATTGCTCTCTGGAACGCATTTTCTGAAGCAAAGGTTAAGGCTATGTTTGTACTCTGTACCAATCCTGCCCATTCTCTGCCTAATGTGAATATTTATCTGGAAGGTATGAAACGAAAAGATAACTTTATGGTACTGAGTGAGCCTTTTATGGATGCGGAGACCGTGAAATACTGCGATGTTCTCCTTCCACCAGCATTTTGGTGTGAGAAGCGCGGTACCTACGGCTGTTCCGAGAGACGTTATTCGCTCCTTATGAAATCCGTCGAGCCCATGGGAGAATGTAAATCTGATTTTGAAATTTTGATGGATTTTGCCAAACGTATGGATGTTGATCCTAAGGTAATACCATTCAAGGAAGTTGATGATGTATGGAATGAGTGGCGTGAAGTAAGTTCCGTTACTCCCTATAACTTTATGGGGATTACCAGGGCTCGTATGGAAAAAGCTTCCGGTATCCTCTGGCCATGTCCAACGGAAGATCATCCGGGAACCAAGATTCGCTACGTTCGTGGTCAGGATCCTAATATTCCAAAGGACTACAAAGATAAATATCATTTTTATGGTAAAAAAGATGGCCGTGCTGTTATCTGGTTTCGTCCATATAAAGGTGCTGCAGAAGAGCCAGATGCTGACTACCCAATGGTTCTTACCACTGGCCGGGTAATCGATCACTGGCATACCGGTACCATGACTATGAAGGTGCCAGAGCTCAGGCGTTCCTTTCCTAAAGCCTATGTTGAGGTCAATGTGGAAGATGCCAAGACCAAAGGTATAAAGAATGGTGATGATGTGATTCTTGAGACGCGTCGTGATACCATGACCTTCCAGGCACGGGTGAGTGATGTGTGTCGTCCTGGCCTTGTGTTTGTGCCCTGGTATGATGCAAATCTTCTGATTAATAAACTGACCCTGAATGCTTTTGATAAGGGATCGAAACAGCCCGAGTACAAGATTTGTGCTATTCGGATTAAGAAGGCTTAACTGATGGCTATCTCAGGAATATTAGTACACTGTCTGAAGGATGATCTTGAGTCTGTTGAGCAACAGGTCAGTTCCATGGATGAGTTGACCACCTATGGCGTTCATCAAGATGCCTACGTGGTGGCTGTGGTGGAATCGCCATCGGATCGTATTCAAAAAGTGGTTAAAAAAATAGGGAATCTAAATGGGGTGTTAACTGTTTATACAACCTATTTGACCATTGAAGATGAGATTGATGATGATGGTAATCTTACCACAAATCTTTCTGCTACTCAGCATATGAAGATGGACCCCAGACAAGACGATTAATAATCTATGCAGTCCGCCCGGCTGTTGATCACTTTTTCCAGTGATCGACAGCCGGGCTTTTTAAGCACTTTTTTATAAGCATATACCCACAATGTGGTGATCAGAGCTTTGAGAGGTACGTATATGGCAGGATCAAATAATTTTCTTCGTCCGCCAGGGGCACGTAGTGAGGAAGAATTCCTCTCTCGTTGTCTGCAATGTGGCCAATGTGCCCAGGTATGTATTTTTGATTGTATCAAAATGCGGCGTGGATTTAATTTCTTTATGGCAGGAACGCCTGAAATTGATCCTAAAAAGGCGCCCTGCTATCTCTGTATGCGCTGTTCTGCTATCTGTCCTTCAGATGCTCTCCATGATGTGGATATTTATGATGTCCGCATGGGGTTCGCAGTGCTTGATCGGAAAAAATGTCTTACCTGGAAAGAGGAATTACTGTGCAGGAGCTGCTACGAGCGTTGTCCAATCAAGTGGAAGGCAATGATCCTTGAGAGAGGCGAATATCCGGTGATCACCGATGAATGTGCTGGCTGCGGATTGTGCGAACATGTATGTCCGGCTGATGCTATTGTGGTGACACCAACACGTTTTCAGAATAAAAACAAAGGGCATAAGGGAGGCGCGTAATGAAAAAAGCAAATCTCAAGACCTACAGGCGCGCTTTCCAAATATTTGTGGCCCTTGCCTTTATTCTTATTCCTCTGCTTAATCGTTCACGCTATTCCATGGTGTACGGAAACTTTTTGTCTTTTCATGCCTTTGGTATACCATTTGCTGATCCTTTAGCAGTTTTACAGCTGACAATTAAGAACTGGTATTTTACCCTCGATAATTTTATAGGGACACTGCTGCCTCTACTCCTTGCATTTTCTCTTGGTACCGTATTCTGTTCCTGGATCTGTCCCTATGGTCTGCTTTCAGAATTGACCCAGAAACTGAGTAAAAAACTCTTTCCAAAAAATTATAAAGGATTGCCTTTAAAAATGAATGGCTTTCTCTTTAAAGTCATTATTTTTAGCGGTGGTTTTATAGTGTTTTTCATGCTCTCAACCACCCCTGTGTTAAACCAACTTTCAACGGCCGCCTGGTATGCAAGATTCTTTCAGTACTACTTTGGTCAGGATATCATATCGCTCTGTTATCTCTTTTTATTTGGTTTGTTATTTGTAGAATTTGTTGCAGGAAAGCGTCTCTGGTGCCGTTACATCTGTCCTCAAGCTGTTCTTATTGTCCTTACCAAAATCATCAGTCCTAAGCGAATGAAGGTGGTGTTTGCCGAAGAGAAATGTATCTGCAAACCTGGCTATGAGCGATGCGATATGGCCTGCACACTCACTCTCAAACCAAAAACTTTTACCAATGCATTGGAAACAGAATGCAGTAATTGTGGTGATTGTGTTGTCGCCTGCAAGAAGATGGGAAAGGCGCTTTCCTTTGAGGCACCTCTTGTAAGGACTCTTTTTCCAAGTTTTCAGAAAACAAGGAAGTATGCGTGCAGGACACTTGCCGTTGCAGTTGTTGGTGCATTGGGGTTTGTGGTGTACAGCCAGGTGGATTTTTCATCAGGGCCTGCTGCAATCAGGCATAAGCTCCTCGCCAATAAAAGAATTGTTCTAAAAACTGAAACCATCTCAAATCTTGATATTCTTGAAAATGGAACCATTGTAGCAAGCGGTGGGCAGTGGCCCCTGAATGGTTCCGCCGCCTGGCAATGGCAGCCTCAGGAAACTCAGAACATATTTAAGATTATTCCGAATAATCGTAATCCTGAGAGTTATTCACTTGTTTATGGAGATGGCGAATTCACTGCCGGAAGCAGTCTCAGATTTGAACATACTGGTAGCTCTCTTTCCGAAGAATTTCCTGATGACAAATACTTGATAACCGTGAGTGACGATATTCCTAAGGGAATTGGTAATCCCGCAACAGTGGATGGTAGAGTGGTACTCTATCAGTATGCTAATGAGGTGTATGTTTTAAATCTCGAGGTGAAAGACCCCGTTGGAGTGATTAAGAAAATAGAAAGCACAGGTGAGCATATTGGTATGGAAACAATGCTGACCAACGTAAAAAAATGGATTAACAGTCCCCAGATTACTGTCTCAGAAGGTTCAGCACCGAAGTTACCGTTTGCAACTCATCTGAAAGTAACCTTTCATGATGGTCATACAGAAGAAATGCATTTTGAAACAAATGCAATTGTGGATCGAACTTCAGAAGAGTTTGATGATCCATGGTTTTAAGCGATTAGGTTATCTATGTGAACTGGAGAAAAAATATGAAATCCTTCTACGTGCTGTTTTGTACTGTCACTATGTTTCTGTGTCTTACCGGTTCGCTGTCGGCGAAAGAGGATCGATTTTCTGTGCTGGCGGATAAGGGAGTCGTTATCGATAAAGCAACAGGGTTAATGTGGCCATTGCAGGATAATGACTCTGATATCAGTTGGCCGGCAGGAAAAGAGTACTGCGAACAGTTCAGTCTTGGGGGATTTAGTGACTGGCGCATGCCGACTCAGGAAGAACTTGCCAGCCTCTATGATTTGAAAGCGGCAGATTTAACGGAGTATTATATGGCTCCAGCCATTAAGATTTCAGCTTGCTGTCTATGGGCCATGGATACCAGAAATCCAAAAGTGGCAAGCTTTGATTTTGAGTATGGGAACAGGGATTGGGGCTATCCCATGTCAACGGTTGAAGCCAGAGTGTTACCGGTACGAAACGCGCAATAAAGATTATTGCACTTTCATCGTATCTTCTTCATCAATAAAATGATGAAGTTTGTGCGTCTTTTCCTTTTCCTGAATCATTGTTCTTGCCTCGTCTTCGCTAATATGAAGACTTTTGGCTAGATCTTCCACACTGTAGCAGGGCTGCCCATCCGGGGCGTAGCCTTTGGCCTGTAAATCCGGGAAACATTTATGGGTTGCGGTGCCGGAGGAGTTAAGGAGTAACTCCCGTACTTCATCGGGACCGTAGAGAATTAACCATTCAACGGCATCTGCCCAGAGTTTGGCATCAACGGTCTGGTGCTTGAGTACTTTCATCGCCGATTCAACGTCCCACTCATCTTTTAGTTCCATGCTCTGTGTCTCCATGATTTTTCCTTTTTTCTACGTCGTTGTTGTACTATAATTCTACTTATACAAAATGCAATACACGCAAGTATTACAAAGGAGAGGATATGAACCGATTTGACAGTGCAGTCTTTCTTGAAAATATTGAATGGTTTGATGAGACGGGCGAAGAGCTGGTCCATCGTCTTCCGGATACTGGTTCAGGGGAAATTAAGTGGGGTGCACAGCTTACTGTACGTGAGAGTCAGGCGGCCGTTCTCTTTTATAAGGGAAAGGCCTGTGATGCTTTTGCTGCAGGCCGTCATACTTTAAAAACAGGTAACCTGCCCATTCTTACCAAAATTTTATCCATCCCATGGCGGGGCAACAGTCCTCTGCGGGCTGAAGTGTATATGGCCAATTTAAAATATTTCACCAATTTGAAATGGGGAACCATGAGTCCCGTGGCCTTTAAGGATAGTGAGCTCGGCTTGATACGGCTTCGGGCCCACGGCGTGTTTAATATTCAGATTGTTCAGCCGGTGTTGTTCATCAATTCGCTGGTTGGAACCATGGGAAAATTCACCACCGATGATATCTCCGGGTATCTCAAGCAGGTGATTGTGTCCCGTTTTAATGATTACCTTGGCGAGACACTTGATACTATTCTTGATCTTGCCGGAAAGTTCGATGAACTCTCCATAGAGCTTCAAAAAAGGCTTGTCGGTGATTTTTCCCACTTTGGTCTTCATCTGAGTCATTTGTATATCACTTCCATTACTCCGCCGGAAGAGGTTCAGAAGGCCATTGATGATAAGAGCAGGCTCAGCGTTATTCATGATATGGATAAATTCGTGAAAATGAAGGCAGCCATGGCCATGGAGAAAGCTGCAGAAAATCAAGGCGAGGCTGGGGCTGGAATGGGACTTGGAATGGGGATGATGCTGCCGGCTATGTTTGCGGCCGGTTCAGTTTCGCCATCTCCAGGTTCTGCTGCTCCTGAAGCGACTGCTCTGGGGAAGATTGTCTGTCCTGATTGTCAGAATAGAATTCCGGCAGATGCCAGGTTTTGTCCTCTTTGCGGGCATCAGCAGCTTGTGTTGAGCCAGTGTATGAATTGTGGTAAAAATTTGGCACCTAACGCCAGGTTTTGTTCTAAGTGTGGCCATTCGACCAGTGAGAAGCCGAAGGCGGCCGTCTGTCCCGAGTGTTACGAGGAAAACATCCCAGGGGCAACATACTGCAACCAATGCGGCCACCGGTTGTAAATGATCCCAGGCACCGCATCTTCGCTTGATCCTCCCTTACCGCAGAGGAAAAACTCTTACGGCAGGGAACGATCAAGCGAACCTGCCGCACCTGGAACCATTTACGTTTATGAGAACCATTTGTATTTATGTTAAGCTCTTTTCCGCATACCTCAAACCTCAAACCTCAAACCGCGAATTAAACCATGGATCTGACAATCCATCAAAACTGCCCTTCCTGTGGAGCGGGCATTGAACTTCATGAAGGGGATAGATTGATTCGCTGCCCCTATTGTGATGTGAAAAACTTCATGGTAACGCGAGGGCCACTCCGTTTTGTGCTTCCCGATAAGGCACCGGAGCATATTGAGCGCAGTGAGATGTTTTATGCGCCCTATCTTCGTTTTAAGGGGAATATCTACTACTGTAAGGGGAAATTTCAAAAATATAAGGTGGTTGATACCACTCAGCAGGGAATGAATGCTCGTGCTTTACCGGTTTCCCTTGGTCTGAGACCCCAGGCCATGCCAGTTTCTCTGGTGACCAAAGAGATTGAAGGGACTTTTCTTCGTCAGACGGTGAAAGCAAAAACGCTCCTTGAGCGGGCAGCAATGCTTACAGTGCTTGATTCTGATCAGATCAAAGCTCCCTTCTACCACCGTGCCTATATTGGCGAATCACTGAGCTGTATTTATCTGCCTCTCTATATTGAGGATGAAGTTTTATTTGATGCTGTAACCAACAAAGCTCTGGCCCGTGGCGGTTCTGCTGAAAAGATGCGGGAGGGTGGCAGTGGCTATCGTACAACCTGGGCGCCGCATTTTCTTGCCACCCTCTGTCCCCGATGTGGTGATTCACTTACTGGAGAACATGACAGTCTGGTCCTCTCCTGTTATAATTGCCACTCTTCCTGGGCGGAACAAAAAGGAACCTTCAACTCAATTGATTGGAGTTGCGTTGTTTCAAAGAATACAGATATGTATTATCTTCCGTTCTGGAAATTGCAGGTACGCTCAACAGCACCCGGCCTTGAAACCTTTGCTGATTTTTTGCGTCTTACCAATCAGCCTCTGGTTATTCTGGAAAGACATACAGCCATGGAGCTTGTCTTCTGGGTTCCAGCCTTTAAACTCAGGCCTTCCACTTTCCTGAGGTTGGGGAAGAACATGACTCTTAGTCAAGCAAAGATTCCGGAAGGGGAAACGAAAATGGAAAACAGGATGCATCCCGTTACTCTGCAGAGAAAAGAGGCTCTCCAGGCTCTGAAAAGTATTGTAGCAGGAGCAGCCTTAAATAAACAGAAATTGCTTTCCAGTCTTCCCGACCTCAGCTTCCAGCCACTTGCTACTGAACTCGTATACCTGCCATTCTTTGATAAAGGGCATGATTTTGTTCAGGAACAGACTGGCATCGCTCTTGCCGAATCGGTTTTACGGATTGGTCGCAAACTGTGAGAATGTGCTAATGGATCACCAGAAATATATGCAAATTGCTCTTAGGCAGGCAAGAGAAGCGCTGGAGCAGGGTGAATTTCCGGTGGGCGCGATTATTGTCCATGGGGACACGGTTGTTACCAGTGGACAAAGGTTGCATACCCAGGGACTGGATGCTGCAGTAAATGAAATTGACCATGCTGAAGTTGTGGCCCTGCGAAAGTATCTTTCCCAGAACACAGCTGTTGACATGACTGAGCTGGTGGTCTATTCCACCATGGAACCCTGCCTTATGTGCTACTCTACCATGATACTCAATGGTATCCGAAATATTGTCTACGCCTACGAAGATGTTATGGGAGGCGGTAGCAATCTCCCTCTGAAACAGCTCAATCCGCTCTACTCCGCAATGGAAATCACCGTTACCCCGCATGTTCTTCGTGAACAGAGCCTTACCTTATTTCAACAATTCTTTTCGAATCCAGACAATATGTACTGGAAAGATTCACTGCTTGCCAACTACACCCTAAAACAGTAGGGTTTATGTATTTACCGAAAACCGAAAATCGCCAGCCTCAAACCTATCCCTCTATATTATGACCTCACAAGCAAACACAGTAGCCTTTCAACCCGGCGAACGAAATATCTTCTTTCATATTCTCACTGCCTGCAATCTTTCCTGCCGCCATTGCTATATAAATACCGGACAGCACGGGACCACCACTTTGCCCAAAGCAACCATGCTGAAGTGGCTTGAACTCTTTGCTGATCCAAGTAAAAAATCCAACGTCATTTTCCTTGGTGGTGAACCCACCATGCACCCGGATCTTGCCTCTGGCATAGCAAAAGCAAAAGCGTTGGGAATGGCAGTGACGGTTGATTCCAATGGATATCTCTTTAACGATCTTCTGGAGAAAACAAGCCCGGAGCTACTCGATTATTTGAGCTTCAGTCTTGACGGCCCTGATGCTTCGGTTAATGATCCCATCCGTGGTCAAGGTGTTTTTGAGGTGTGTACAGCGAATATGCGTAAAGCCGTGGCAGGTAAGTACAATGTGTCGGTGATTTACACCGTATCCAACCTCAATATTGATCATCTGCATCGCATGATTCCACTTCTTCAGGATATTGGAGTCAAACGGTTCTTTATTCAGGTGATTGGGTTGCGCGGAAATTCAGCCAAGGAAAGTGTGGGCGACCAGGGCTGGCAGGTGAGCCCTGAACAGTGGCTTGATATCGTTCCTCGTGTTGCAGCCCAGGCAGCTGAAGCTGGAATTCATGTGACGTTTCCAAAGGTTTTTCTTGATCCGGATGAGACATTTGAGTGCGCCGGGCTGGTGACCGAAAACTTTTTCATCTTTCCCAATGGCCGGGTTTATCGTTGCCCGCTTTGTGAGGATCATCCCATACATGCCCTTGAAATCAAAGATGATAAGCTTGTAGCAAATCAACATCTGGCGCTGACAGAGGATAACTTCTTTCAGTTAAATATCGCAGAGGGTTGTGTCATGAATAAGCTTTTGCAACCGGATACCATATCCTACGATAAGCAGGGAAAGCCACTGCACAGGATTTCCTGCTGTCTCCTGAAGCAGGAAATAGTCCCTGAGTAGACAGAGCCTGGGATATGGGAAATCTTCTTTTATCCTGCCCCCTCTGTGAGAATCCAGAGGGCAGTGAGCTGTTTCACAGAGATACGTTTCGAGATTATTATCGTTGTCCTTTCTGTTCCCTTATCCATATTCCACCGTGGCAAAGGCTTTCGCCCGAGGCTGAGCGCGATGAGTATGATAAACATCAGAACTCACCCGATGATGCCGGGTATCGAAAATTTCTGAACCGTCTTTTCACCCCTATGAACGAACGGCTCCATGGCAAAAGTAGTGGTCTCGATTTTGGGTCGGGGCCGGGGCCGACTCTTTCTCTAATGTTTGAAGAAGCAGGTCATAAAGTCACTCTCTATGATCCGTTTTACGCACCGGATAGAGCGGCGCTCAATACCCACTATGATTTTATCACCACAAGCGAAGTAGTTGAACATCTGTATACTCCTGCTGCCAGTCTTTCCCTGCTCTGGTCGCTTCTCCTTCCAGGCGGTTGGCTTGGGATCATGACAAAGCTTGCCCTGGATAAGACAGCTTTTTCCACCTGGCATTATAAAAATGATCCCACCCATGTCTGCTTTTTTTCAAGGGCAACCATGGAATGGCTTGCCGGGCAGTGGCAGGCAGAATTCGTGTTAATGGGCAGAGATATTGTTCTCTTGAGAAAGCCGCAATCTCTCAGCTAGCTTCCTGTTTTTTCTTTCCAAAAAGTGCAGTGAGAAAGATCCCTGCTTCGTAGAGGAAAAAGAGGGGAACAGCTAGAAGGCCGGTGGCCATAAAATCCCCGGCTGTGAGAAGAAAGGCCATAAAAACGATGGCTGCATAGAAGTAGAGTCGTTTAGTGCGGAAATATTTGGCTTGCACAAATCCGGCTTTGCCCGCCATTACCATAAGGAATGGAATTTCAAAAGAGAGGCCAAAAGCGAGCACAGTACGGGCCACAAAGGTGAGATACTTTCCAAATTTTGGTAAGGGTTCCAGGCTGTCACTGGCATAACTCATAAAGTAGAGGAGCATGCGCGGCAAAACACCAAATAGCGCAAATGTGGCCCCTGCTCCAAAGAGAAGCGTTGCCCAGAAGACAACGGTAACAGCGAATTTCTTCTCGGTGCTGCGGAGTCCGGGGGCGATGAACATCCACAGTTGAAAAAGGCTGAAGGGAAAGCTGAAGACTATACCGACAAGGAGTGAGAGCTTCAGGTAGGAGAGAAAGGCTTCGGGAAGGTTGGTGTAAACCAGGTGATCCAGATACGGGCTTGCAACAAAAAGAGGCTCCATAAAGAAACGGGCAATATCTTCCGAAAAAAAATAGGCGATTCCTGAACAGAGAACAAGAGCCCCAAACACCTTGATAAGGCGTTGCCGTAGCTCTTCATGGTGCGGCCGAAACTGTTCAAGACTCCTGACAATAAGAGACACTAGCTTTGCTGCTCCGCTGAATCTCTTTTTTCCTGAACTTCTACAGTTTTTGAGTTATCCACTTCTTTTTCTGACTCTTGCTGCATAGTTTCTGGCTGCTTCGTTTCAATTACCGGATCTGTATCCTTTTCCACTTCAACATCGATGATTTCAGAGGGATCAGTTTCTCCGGTGCTTCTGGGGTCGTAAACTTTATCTCGATTTTTGCCAGACCAGTCATCACTGCTGTCACCAAGAACATCATTGGTGAGTGCCTTTGCTGCTTTTTCCAGTTCTGGTTTGATATCGTCGAGAGGGTTACCATCCTCAGTCAGGCTCTCCTTAAGGGTATTGGCTGTTTTTTTTAAATCGAGAATTCCCTTGGCAACAGAGCGGGCCAGGTCCGGTAGTTTGTCTGGACCAACCACAATTAATGCCAAGGCAAGTATAAGAATAAGTTCTGGTAAGCCGATGCCAAACATATAAAAGCCTCAAAATTTCAAGGAAGACTGGGCTGAACTGTCAGTGAGTGGGACCGTTCGGCCGATGAATGGCAAATGTAAGGTATTTGTTCTGAGGTGTCAACTCCTACGCCCGTATTGCTCGGTGTATGCAAGAAGATCATCAAGGATGACCAATTTTATCAATCATCTGGTAATAGTGTTGAAAGTCTTCGTTCGGAATATCCGTGTGCCAGTGGCCGCTAATCAAGGCGATGGTATAACAGATGAAAAACAGGCTCAGGATAAGTCCTGGCAGAAGCAGTGGGTTAGTTTCTTTTTTTCCGGGAACTGCAAGAGTAAGGCAGTTCTTTGCAGGACAAGCCTCAACACATTCAAGGCAGCCGATACATTCAGCATTGCGCACTGTTGTTCTTTTCGTGATGTGAATGGAAGAAGGACAGACGCGTTCACATTTTTTGCAGTCGATACATGTTTCTGGATTCCGTTTGATCTGAAAAGGACTTATAAGAGCAAGGAGTCCAAGTAATCCGCCATAAGGACAGAGGTAACGGCACCAGAAATTACGCAAAACAAATGATATGAGTATAATTCCAAGCATGATGGATCCTGCTAGCATACTTGGCTGCAGGAAAAAATGGAGCATCTTCGCGTCTGAAATGAGGTTGTAGGAGGAGCGATGAAAGTCCGTGAGCGCTTCGAGTCCCATATTCCAGAGAATAAGATAGCCAAAGAACCCGAGGAGTAAATATTTCAGGCTGAGGAGAGGAATGTCAAGCCAGGCGGGAAGTGAAAAGAGCAGGCCCAGTTTTTTGCTGAATCGTTCAGCAAGATTGGAGGCAAAACCTATGGGGCAGATCCAGCCGCAGAATCCTTTGCGCAATAAGAGACTGATCAACAGGGCGGCAATAAATAGAGTAAGACCTGCAGGATGTATGGTGTCAAATTCTGCGCCAAGGATTAATCGTTTCAGGCTGACCAGTGCCCCAAGCGGCAAAAAAGCCTCAACTGCTGAAGGTCTTGCCACAAATGGATGGGTCCCGGGATCAAGGGCCCAGAGGTAAAAAGAATAAAACTGCCAGCCAACAAAGAGACAAAAAAGTGCGAAAAGCGATTGGCAGGATAGTCGCAAAAGGCTCAGTCTGGTATTGTGAAGTTTTTTTTCTCTGTTTTGGGGCATGGTTGTAGTCCTGAACCTGAAAAGAGGGTTAGTTGCAAAGAAAACAGGAATTATAGTAGAAAATAATGACAGAATAGCCTTGATTCAGGTCAAGAACCACAGATATTGTAATAAAATTTATTTTTCCGAACTGGTTCCCCGGTATCGATATGCAAAAGATTGACTTTCGCGGGTTGTCTGACTATATTGACGTGGTTGTTCGTTGTCAAAAGATGACTGTGTTCTAATATTGTACGGTTTTTTTCTGGTATAATATGAGGATGCAATAAATGTGAGTGAACAGGAGATAGGAAATGTCCAGTGTCGTAGTTGTTGGAACCCAATGGGGTGATGAGGGCAAAGGAAAAATCGTTGACCTTCTTACCCGTTATGCAGATTGTATAGTCCGTTTTCAGGGTGGAAATAATGCTGGTCATACCCTGGTGGTGGAGGGTAAAAAGTTTGTCTTCCATATCATTCCCTCTGGTATCCTCTATGAAGCTAAACGGTGTATGATAGGAAACGGGGTTATTATTGATCCCGGTGTCCTGCTTGGCGAGATCGACGAACTGAACGAAAAAGGTCTGCCTGTTACCCCGGAACGTCTTATTATCAGTGAGAATGCTCACCTTATCATGCCTTATCATCAGAGCATGGATAATGCCAAAGAGGCTGCTCTGGCCGACGGCAAGAAGATCGGTACAACTGGTCGTGGCATTGGCCCCTGTTACATGGATAAGGTCGGTCGTACCGGTATTAAAATGGGTGACCTGCTTGATGATTCGCTGTTTCGCGACAAGCTTCAGGCAAATGTGGAAGAAAATAATTTCATGCTCACCGCCAAATATAATTCGGTTCCTGTATCCTTTGATACAATCTATGCTGAGTTTCAGAAATTTGCTGAAAAGCTTATCCCTTACATCGGTAATGTTTCCGTGGAGCTTGATGTCGCCCGTAAAGCTGGAAAACATATTCTTTTTGAAGGTGCTCAAGGAACACAACTTGATATTGATCATGGAACCTATCCCTTTGTAACATCATCCAATACCATTGCCGGAAATGCCTGTAATGGCTCCGGTTTCGGTCCTGCTCATATCGACTCTGTTATCGGGATATTAAAGGCTTACACCACCCGTGTTGGCGAAGGTCCCTTTCCAACCGAACTTTTTGATGATGTTGGCAGGGAATTACAGGAAAAAGGCGGAGAGGTTGGTGCCACAACCGGCCGCACACGCAGATGTGGCTGGCTTGATGGTGTGGTTGCCACCGATGCGACCCGCTTGAACGGTTTAACCGGACTTGCCATTACCAAGCTTGACGTCCTCAGTGGTCAATCCACCATAAAGATGGCAAATGCTTACGACCTTGATGGCCAGAAGGTAACTGCCATGCCGTCTAATATCAATCAGGCTGCTAAAGTTACACCAGTTTATGAGGATATGCCCGGCTGGGATGAAGATATTACAGGCGTTCGTCATTTTGAGGACCTTCCTGTTAATGCAAAAGACTATATTAAACGTATAGAAGATTTTACAGGCATTGAGCCGGTTATCGTTTCCGTTGGACCGGATCGTGATGAGACGATGTTGCTGAAAAATCCCTTTGAATCAAAGTAATAGAGACGGACCTGCTATGGAGTAGGGAAGTCTGGAAGTTTTAGGTGGCTGGCTGACGCCATCAAATATATTAAGAATTGAGGTTTATGAATGGCAAGAATTACCGTTGAAGATTGTCTGGAAACCATTGGTGAGAATAAACGTTTTGATCTTGTGCATCTGGCTGTGGAGCGGATTCGTCAGCACAGGCACGGGGAGCCCTATCTTGTCGAAGGAAAAAACAAGGAAGTGGTTATGACTCTTCGAGAGGTTGCAGCATCAAAAGTCTCCTTTGAAAACATTTGGGGCTTACCCGATGCTGCAGGAGCATCGGCAGACGAAGTTGAAGTAGAAATAGAAAATGCTGAAGAAGATAAAGCTGCTGCCTGAAAAGCTGTTGTTTGATTTTTTTTATGAAATTGTGAAATACTAGATAGTTGTAAAAGAAAAATGCAAAAATGTTATTACGAGGTTTTGTCTGTCAGCAAGAGCGCAGACGGTAGTGTAATCAAAAAGGCCTATCGTAAGCTTGCGATGAAGTATCATCCGGATCGAAATCCCGATGATAAGGAAGCAGAGGCCTCTTTTAAAGAGTGTACCGAGGCCTATGAGGTTCTCAGTGATCTCCAGAAAAGAAAGATCTATGATGCCTATGGCCACGAAGGCCTGAAAAGTAGTGGCTATCAGGGCCCAGGTAACTTTGAAGATATGTTTTCCGGCCTTGGCGATCTTTTTGGAGATCTCTTTGGTGGTGGCGGTGGCAGAGGGCGTAGTCAACGTAATGGCCCGCAATCTGGGAATGATTTGCGCTATGATGTTGAGATCACTTTTATGGAGGCCGTGCATGGTCTTGCCAAAGAAGTGGCCATAAATAAGCGTGAAACCTGCTGGACCTGTGAAGGGAGTGGTTGTCGTCCCGGTCATAAACGCGAAACCTGCCCAAGTTGTAATGGCCGTGGCCAGGTGATTCGTTCTCAAGGTTTCTTTCAGGTTTCTTCGACCTGTCCACAGTGTCATGGTGAAGGAGAGATAGTAACTGAGCCCTGTGTAGATTGTAATGGCAGCGGACTCCTGGAGAAGAAAAAAAAGGTTTCCTTAAAAATACCTGCCGGAGTTGATACCGGAGCTCAAATGCGCCTTCGTGGTGAAGGTGAGGGCGGGCGCCGCGGTGGTCCATCCGGGGATCTCTATGTGGTTATTCACGTTCAGGAACATGATTTCTTTAAACGTGATCGACAGACCATTTACTGTGAATTACCCGTCTCCATGGTTCAGGCTGCACTTGGCTGTAAGGTTGATGTCCCAACGATCCACGGAAAGAAAAAAATGAGCATCCCGGAGGGTAGTCAATCGGGTGAACGTTTTACCCTGAGAAAAGAGGGCGTTCCCAGTCTGCGCGGCAGTGGCCGTGGTGATATGGTTGTTCAGTTGCAGGTGAAAACTCCAACGAATCTTTGTGACGAACAGAAAAAAGTTTTGGAAAATTTTGATGAACTGTGTCAAATACATGGTCAACATAAAGAAAATGAGGGTTTTTTCTCCAAGCTTTTTCATGAAGTAGTTGGGAAAAAGGAGAAAGACTCCAAGTAGGAGTTTCGGGAATCTATAATGGTTGAAAATCAAGAATCGGGATTGACTCATTTTGATGCCGACGGCAACGCCATAATGGTGGATGTCAGTAAGAAGATCGATACGGAACGGGTTGCAACAGCAAGCGGTAGGATCACTCTGTCCCAGGACGCCTATGATCGGGTGAAAAGTGGTTCCATGTCTAAGGGTGATGTTCTGGGAGTTGCACGTGTTGCAGGAATAATGGCTGCCAAAAAAGTAGATAGTCTTATTCCTCTCTGCCATCCTCTTGCTGTGACCAAGATTAGTATCGATTTTTCATATCATGATGAGCAACGTCAGATTGAAATAGTGGCGGTTGTCGGCATTACCGGGAAAACCGGGGTGGAAATGGAAGCACTTACAGCTGTTTCAATAACAGCATTAACCATATATGATATGTGTAAGGCCATTGATAAAGCAATGGTTATCAGTGAAATTTGTTTGGATAAGAAAACTGGCGGAAAGAGCGGGACATTTGTTCGACCTGAATAACAGGTTACCGGATGTCTCTTTTCATATTGAATGTTTTTATGTTTAAAATGAGAGGTTTTTGAATGGATCAAAAAATACTGGACAGCTTCGAAAAGCAACTTGTGGGAAAACGGGAGGATATTCTTAGGGAAGCAGAAAGGACTTTGGCTGAACTGAATGATCACTCTGGAAATATTCCGGATCCCAACGATCGGGCTAGTGCTGAATCGGGCCGTAATTTTGAACTCAGAATCCGGCAGAGAGAACAGAAATTGCTTTCAAAGATTGATGATGCCCTGCAGAGAATTGAGGATGGCGACTTTGGAGAATGTGCTAGCTGTGGAGAAGTTATAGGTTTGAAGCGGCTTGAAGCAAGACCGGTCACCACTCTCTGTATCGAGTGTAAAACGAATCAGGAATCTCAGGAAAAGTCTCAAGGGAAATAGTGTAAATGCCGGAATTACGAAAAGACCCTGTTCTTGGCCGATGGATTATCATTGCCAGAGAACGCGGCAAGCGGCCTTCTGATTTTGTTATTGTGGACTCACCTGTTGCAGGTGGTTTTTGTCCTCTTTGTCCCGGTAATGAAAACACTACTCCCCATGAAGTACTGGTTTATGGCCGTGAAAATAATACTCCCAATTCTCCCGGGTGGAAGGTTCGGGTGGTACCGAATAAGTATCCGGCACTGGTGATCGAAGGTGATCTCAACCGTGAAGGTGAAGGACTGTACGATAAAATGAACGGGATTGGTGCTCATGAAGTTATTGTTGAGTCTCCCAATCACGATGATATTTTTTCACAGTTGCCTGTCGAGCATATGATCATGATTTTCAGGGCCTTTAAGGTACGCATCAAAGATTTGGAACATGACGACAGATTTCGCTATGTTCTGGTATTTAAAAACTTTGGAAAGGCGGCCGGTGCCTCCCTTGGGCATTCGCATTCACAACTCGTAGCACTACCGGTGTTACCAAGAAAGATAGAATCCGAGCTTGCAGGTGCCCTGACGTACTACAATTACAAAGAGCGCTGTGTCTACTGTGATATTATCAGCCAGGAACTGAAACAGGATGTCCGGGTGGTCTGTAAAAATGAACATTTTATAACCATTACCCCCTTTGCCCCAAGAACTCCTTTTGAAATGTGGATTTTACCCATCCATCACTCCTCTGCATACCATGAACAGAACGAGGAACAGTTAGCGTCTCTTGCTGAAATATTCTCCGAGAGTCTTTGTCGCCTTGACGCCTGTATCCCCAATGTTCCCTATAATTTTGTGCTTCATACGCAGCCTTTGCGTTCGCAGCATATGAACCATTTTCACTGGCATTTCGAGATTGTACCTAAACTTACATCTATTGCAGGCTTTGAATGGGGGTCAGGTTTTTATATTAACCCCATGCCGCCTGAAGAAGCAGCCTCCTATTTACGGGAGTCACTGGAAAGACTATCCTAGAGGATCTCATGAAAAAAATCTTACTTGTTGATGACGAAGAAGGTATCCAGATGCTTTATCGTGAAGAGCTGGAGGATGGAGGATATGAAGTTATTTCCGCCTATACCGGTGAGGAAGGAATTCAGAAATTTAAAGAAGAGTCTCCTGATCTGGTTATCCTTGATATTCAGATGCCAGGTATGAACGGGATCGAGACTTTACGCCAAATGAAAATGGAAAATCCTAAGTTACCTGTTATTCTAAGCTCTGCATATAACGAGTATAAGCAGGACCTTGGGGCCTGGGCTTCGGATGAGTATGTGGTTAAATCCTCCAATATTAATGATCTGCTGGAGGCTGTCCGCAAGCACCTCTCTTAGAATAAGTAATGTGGCAGGAACGTGGTGAACTGAACTTACTCCATTCCTGTTTGTCATCTTCTGGCCTATCAGCCTATCAGCATTCAGCCTTCCATACCAATGAAAGACATCCAGAATCAGGAGGATCACCGCCGTATTAATATCAAGAAGGTAGGGGTGAAGACTATCTCCTATCCTGTCACCGTACTCGACAAGGCTCGCTCCAAACAACATACCATTGCTATCGTGAATATGTATGTGAATCTTCCCCATCATTTCAAGGGAACCCATATGAGCCGGTTTGTTGAAATTCTTAATCGCTTCCATGGTGCAATTGATATTGGTAAATTCCACGATATTCTTGAAGAAATGAAAGAAAAGCTGGAAGCCGAAGCTGCCCATATCGAAATGTCTTTTGCCTACTTCCTCTCTAATAAACAGGAAGACCCGGAGACTCTAAAATCAAGACGATATGAGTGTTGCATGCATGGTTCTCTTGAAGAAGAGGACGATCTGGAATTTCGGATTGACGTACCTGTCTCTTTACCGCTTTCTGAAAAAAACAGTCAGGGACTGCCACGCTCTCTCGGGCATTGGGGACGGGCTGTGGTCGCTGTAAAGTTTAGAAATTTTATCTGGATCGAAGATCTGATTGCACTTATTGAGACGGTCATCGCAGATGAGCGCTCCATGGTGTCTGTTCAGGGAGAAAGCGCTATGTCTGTGGAATCTCTGACTCGTCGGCTTGCCAGGAGTCTCAGTGACGAAGAGGCGGTAAAAGAATTTTTGGTTAAAGTCGAGAATCTTGCAGAGGGCTATTCCACATTTGCTACCATGGACTCGTACTCGTAAAAGAGCTGTTATTAAAATTTGATGGCGTCGTAAAAACTCTCCATCTGCTTCGTTGTGCGCCCGTAGGAAGTGCCCTTGGGGTACAAATTTTGTATAATTACGTCGTACTCTAATACGCCGAAATAATACAAAATTCACGCGCCTCGTGTATGGAGTTTTTTACTTATCCATTTGAAATTTTAGTTTTTTACGAGCTTATCAAAATTTAATATGTTTGAAAAAATCAATTATGTCTGAACTACTTTTTGAGATTGGAACCGAAGAACTGCCAGCGGGTTTTCAAAAACCTGCACTTGCACAGTTGAAAGAAAACTTTATCAATAAGGCAAAAGAGCTGAAACTTGGACATGGTTCAGTGGTGACATTTGGAACACCACGTCGCCTTGCACTACTGGTTGAAGATCTTATCGATTCCCAGCCTGATTCGAGGGAAGAGCTCATGGGGCCTTCCAGGCAGGCAGGGTTTGATGCCGATGGAAATGCGACAAAGGCTGCTATGGGCTTTGCCAGATCCAAGGGTGCCGATGTCACCGACCTCAAAGTTGTGGAAACAGCTA
The DNA here is from genome assembly GCA_964538055.1 of uncultured Desulfocapsa sp. Classification (GTDB taxonomy): domain Bacteria; phylum Desulfobacterota; class Desulfobulbia; order Desulfobulbales; family Desulfocapsaceae; genus Desulfocapsa. The sequence continues at coordinate 29,961 of CAZIDU010000012.1, forward strand.
AGGGCGAATATCTTGTGCTTACTCATGAGATCAAAGGGGTGGCCACTTCCGAGCTGCTGCCGTCTCTACTTGATGAGCTGATGCATGGTTTTTCATTCGCGAAAGCAATGCGTTGGGGAAGTCATACATCATCCTTTGTCCGTCCTATCCAGTGGCTTGTTGCTCTTTATAATGGTCAGGTAATTCCTTTTAGTTATGAGGGGGTGACCGCAGCGAACAAAAGTCGTGGGCATCGTTTTATGGCCAATGAGGATGTGGTTATAGGTGGTGTTGCCAGCTATAAAAAGAATCTTCAGGAAGTTTTTGTTCAGGTCGATCAGGATGAGCGACGTGATTCTGTACTTACTGAGATCAAAAGAGCCGTCTCTGAGACACTGGATGCAAATCTTGCCAGTGTTGCAATTGATGAGGTACTGGTTGATACGGTTTGTAATCTCGTTGAAAAACCCTATGGTGTCTGTGGAAGTTTTGATGAAAAGTTTCTCCAGTTGCCAGATGAGGCACTGATTACATCCATGCGTGAACATCAAAAATATTTTCCCGTTGTTGATAATGATAATAAGTTGCTGCCCAATTTTGTTGCGGTAAATAATACGAAAGTTAAGGATATTGCCCTGACTCGTACCGGTCATGAACGTGTTTTACGAGCGCGTCTGGAAGATGCGTTCTTCTTTTTTGCTGGCGATAAAGAAAAGAAGCTCGAAGATCGGGTGGAAGCTCTGACCGGGATTATTTTCCAGGCTAAACTTGGAACCATGCTTGAGAAAACTGATCGTATTGTAAAATTAACAGCTCTTCTTGCTGAGCAGTTTGCTCCGGAGTCCGTTGCTGATGCCTGCCGTGCAGCACGTTTGTGTAAAACAGATCTTCTTACCGATATGGTTGGTGAGTTTCCCTCCCTGCAGGGGAATATGGGATGTGCCTACGCTTTGCAGGATGGCGAGCCACAGGCTGTTGCTCTTGCTATTAGGGGACATTACTTTCCCAAACGTGCCGGTGCTGATCTTCCAAGCTCCTTGCTGGGAGCTGTGGTTGGGCTTGCTGACAGGCTTGATACCCTGAGCGGCTGCTTTGGTATCGGACAGGTCCCCACGGGAACAACCGATCCCTTTGGCCTGCGTCGGATTTCCCTTGCTATCCTCCATCTTATTGAACATTTTGAGTTATCCCTGTCATTGCATGATGTTGTCCATAAGGCCCTCTCACTCTATGGAAATAAGGTTAATGGCAGTGCGGAAACCGTACAGCAGATCGTTGATTTTATTCGTGGTCGCTTTGTTAATGATCAGCTCGCTCTCGGTATTGACGGGGAAGCAGTGGATGCGGTGACAAGCGTTGCGTTTGATGATGTAAATGACAGCCTGGAGAAGATACATGCGCTGAGCGCAATTCGGGGTAAGGAAGATTTCGCAGTGCTTGCTGCCTCTTATAAACGAATCCGTAATATTATTAAGGATAATAGTACAACGGATGTGAATGAAGAACTTCTCTCGGAAAAAGCTGAACAGGAACTGGCGTCGGTTTTTGCAAAGCTCGATACCGAGGTGCAACCCTTACTTGATGCCCGTGATTATAACGAAGCACTCGTGGGAATGCTGGCCCTTAAGGCGCCCGTTGATGAGTTCTTTGATGAGGTAATGGTAATGGCCGAAGAAGATACTGTTCGTGCCAACAGGCTTAATTTGCTTACTGCAATATCCGCTCTTTTTCTGAGAGTGGGGGATATTTCAAAAATGCAGGCTGGCTGATAAAAAATCTGTCGCAGGCAGACCCGAATAAGAATAAAAAAAAGGCTCATCATCACTTATGTGAAGATGAGCCTTTTTTTATTTCTTCTGCTCAACGTATGGGAGCAGAGTATCCTTGGAAACGATTATTTTTTCTTAGGATGACAAACGGCACATTTAGCAAGATCTTTACTTTCTTTCTTATGGCAGGTTTTACAGTTTGCATGCGCGGCTTCTTTGAAAGTAGTAAGCTTTGCAGGCATTCCTGCAGCTTTATTGTGGCAGGATTCACATTTTTCAATTTTCTGACCTTCAACGTAGGCAACCATTTTACCATCGGCATCTTTAGAGTGATGGCAGTCAGCACAGGTCAATGTTTCCTGATGTTTAGCATGAGGGAATATGGCTGGTTTTGCCTTCTTTGCTTTATCAATGGTGGATTCAAGGGTGATGTCAGCAGGACCTTTGTCATCAGTGGCAAAGCTTGCTCCTGTGAAACAGAGCCCAAGTACCAGGGCTGTTGCTGCGGCGATCAGTGTAACTTTCTTCATTTCATTTCCTCCTGTTAAAATAATATGTTCAGCACAAGACTGAATGAGTGTTCATTCAAGCATATGCTATACCTTTTTTAGCAGTCCTTGTCAAGAAAGGGCCATCAATTTGAGCCATAACTGTGAAGGCCGGAGAGAAGGAAATTTACGCCATAGTAAGTAAAAATAACAGAGACAAAGCCAAAGATGGCCAGCCAGGCAATACGCGATCCATCCCAGCCACGGGTATAGCGGGCGTGGAGGGTGATAGCATAGATAAACCAGGTGATAAGCGACCAGGTTTCTTTGGGATCCCAGCTCCAGTAGGTCCCCCATGCTGAGTTGGCCCAGATAGCCCCGGTGATAATTCCCACGGACAACCAGAGGAACCCAAACACCATGGTTTTATGAGTAATGTCATCAATAACCTTCAGGGAGGGCAGCGTCCCAAGCAGAGAGTCATTATTTGTCGTCTGTCTTGTTTCGCTCATGTTTTTAAGCAGATACATAAAACCAAGCCCGGCAGCGACGGCAAAGGCAGCATACCCGATAAAACAGGTGACAACATGGGCAATAAGCCAGTTAGATTGCAGGGCAGGAATCAGCGGGCTGATTTCCTGGCTGATGTTAGTAGCAAAGGAGCCATAGGCCATGGCTAAAAATGCGAAGGGCACAGCAAATGCACCGATAACTCTGGTCTTAAATTTCCATTCAATGACGAGGTAGAGAGCAATAATGGTCCAGGCAAAGAAGACTACGGACTCATACATATTTGTCAGCGGCGCATGGCCATATCCCAATGTGTATGACTCCTGCCAGCGGAGAATAAGCCCGGCTGTCTGAACCAGAAAGGCGACAAGTGTGAACATGGTCACTGCGGGTCCAAGCTTTTTTGCCTTAAATATAAAGATTATGGCATAAAGAATGGTGGAAAACATGTATGTGAATGTTGTGATACCTAAGAGTTGTGAACTATCCATATTGTGAAACTCCAATTTATACGTTTTGTTTGTCGATTACTTGGTGTCAGTTTCCAGGTTAGCAGAGAGACCGGCAAAGATTTTTTCAAAACCAACTTTATTTTTGTTGGAACTGCCACTTATCTGGATGGTACTTATATCGTCTTCCTTGCTAAGCAGGATCCATATGCGTTTGTGGGACATAAAAAATGCCACAAAAAGTCCTAAAATCATCATACCACATCCCAAATAAACAACCCATACTCCCGGATCCTTAGCAATTTGCAGTCCGGTGGCATACATCTGTTTAGCTGCTATGGTGTATTTCTTTCCAGGGCGCTCGACGGTCACTTGGCCACCAGCATTAATCCAGAAGGTTGAAGCTGGCCCAAGGTCATCTTTAAACCAGACCTTCATTCGGGTGATGGACTGTCCCATGGCCTCTGCGTTGACGATACCAATACGAGCATTATGTTTGCTGAGGTCCTGCTGTTGCTGAAAAGGCATGGTCACTGTCTGCACTTCACCATTTTCCTGATTGGTGACCGTTAACAGAAAATCTTCATAGCCCTGATAACTGGATTGGTAAAAAGTGATTCCCTTATATGTTAAGGGGTCATTGACTACAATCTCTTTTTCGAGAGTGATTTTATTATTCTCAAAAATCGTGAGCATGGATTTGTAGGCCTTAGGCATACCGGAATCATAAAATTCAATTTCAAATCGATCACAGCGCAGGGTAAAACCAAGGTCGATGGATTTACCCGTACCAAATTGAAAAAAAGAACTAGTGGCTTGGGTTTCCGGCAACATTACGGAGCCTTTAAATCCGTATAATTCACCGATTATGGCACCAATAAAAATAACCAGGATAGAGGCATGAACAATGTACACTCCGGTTCTGGTCATTGCTCCCTTTTGAGCAAAGAGCATGAGTGCATTATCATGTTTGCGTTGTGCCGCCTTCCAGCCCTTGGATAAAAGGCCGTTGCTGAGCTCTGTGGCAAGGATCTCTTCGGATTTGTCTGACGTCCAACTGGCTGTTAAACGCATTTTCATGATACGCTTGGGGTCCGTTGCCAGATTATCCGCTTTTATCTGTTTCCATACACCGGGAAAGCGATCAATAGAACAGATAATGAGATTTGCGGCGAGCAGACCGAGGAGCCCAAGAAACCACCATGAATTATACATGTTAGGGATGGAGAGAACCTGAAAAATTCTCGCTGTGGTTTCACTATAATTTTGGGCGTACCAGCTAATACTCTCTTTCTGAGGAATTACTGTTCCAATGATGGAAGTAATCGAAAGAAGAAAAAGGGTGAAAAGAGCAAGTTTTACAGAGGAAAAAAAGCTGAATAAAGAATTCTTTTTTTTCATTTGATCCTTGATAATTGTTGTTAGATGGTTTTCTTTATCAGAAAAGTTCTGGTAAAGCAAGATATTTGTCAGGTGGTGCTATGAATATTTTGGTGTCTCCTGTATACCACGTAGTGGCTTTTGTTCACAATTTTTTCATGTTTCGCTTACAATAAAAAGTCTTTTTGTAAGCGCATTGATACAAGTCAAAGTCTGATAAAACAGTAAAAACTCTTCATCTTCTCCGTTGTGCGCCCCGAAGGAGGAACTCTTTGGGTATAAAATGAAAATTATAATGACGTACTTTGGTACAGCGAAATTATTTAAATTTTGAGCGCCTCAAATATGAAGTTTTTTGAAGTGTACGCTTCTCTGCGAATCTATTTCCACTAAGATCTTTTTACGACGCCATCAAAACTGCTGATAAAGAAAAAAGCTGGAATAGGTGAAATTACTAGGCCGTATCATGCCTGTCAACAACGGTTTTCTACTGCCAGAAGACTTTTTTGATTCTGTTCAGAGTAGCCAGATGCTTCTTTGGAAAAAAACTTGCCATTCTTGTAGAAAACAGGTATAAAAAACAGTTTCTCATTCGTCGAAGAAAAATAAAATAATTTTTTTTTATGATATCCAAAAGTTGCTAACTCTTTTGGAGTCAAACCATATAGGAGATCGTCATGGCTAAAGTCTGTCAAATTTGTGGTAAAGGACCTGCCACTGGAAATAATGTTTCTCATGCGCACAATAAAACCCGACGTCGCTGGTTACCAAACTTGAAAAGAGTTCGAATGGTGACTTCAACTGGTGGTGCTGTCAGAGCTCGTGTCTGTACCCGTTGTATTCGTTCTGGAGCAGTTGTTAAACCTGCCTGAGTAGAGTTTTCGAGTATGCATTGTTTTAAGTTTTAAGGGTGATAAGGATTTGGTCCTGATCGCCCTTTTTCTGTTTTCAAGGAGTTGGAAATGAGTGAAGAGATAAAGTTTCTCCCTCGTCAAGAGGCGGCACAGCTGGTTGGGGCAATTCAGGAAGAAGAAGATATCCACAATCAGGATAGGCGAATTCTCACCGTTTATAATAAAGAAAACCGTGAAGTGTGCTGGTTTGATTTTGAAGAACTTGAGAAGGAGGTTGTCGATGTCCCTAAGGATCAGAAGAAAGAAATGATTCAGGATTATATATTAAAACACATTCCTGAATGGGCGCGTGATATTTAAGGGTCGCTAAGAAATTACTTGGCCGTTTCAATTTCTTTACGGCTCCCCATGCAGCTATAATATATCCTGCTTGATAGGAAGCCGATGCGCAAGAGTCTTTATGCCAGTATTCCCCCGGGCATGGGAGGCACCTGCTGTCCTCCCAGTGTCACTCCTCCATCTATCTTTAGTATAGTTCCTGTTATATAGTCTGCATCTTTAATGAGGAAAAAGGTTGCATCGGCGACTTCTTCTGGAGTTCCTGTTCGTTGCAGCAGGCACTGGCTGTGGATGGCCTCCTTTTCCTGTTGCTTCAGTTCCTCCCATCCTCTTGTCCCTTCACCATGCCTGTGACGGATCAGTCCCAGCATTAATTCATTTACCCGAACGGTTGGGGCACCCTCTCGTGCCCAGGTCTCTGTAAAGGAGGAAATGGCACGGTTTGCTGCGCTGTATGCATCATTGAAAAAAGGTGCTGTAGCACCGCTGCGGCCACTGATTCCAGCAATTGACGAGATATTTACCACAGCTCCTTCAGCGCTCTTCTGTAGTAGCGGCAGGCAGTGATGAAAAAGGAGCCATTTTGCCTTCAGGGTTGTGACTATTTCAAGATCCCATTGTTCGGAGTTGTGGGGCTCATCGTAACTTCCATGCACCACGGGCATGCCACCGCGTTCAATATTGTTCACCAGAATATGAAGACTGCCATAATCCTCTTCTATCTGTTTGACTAAGTTTTCTACCGCAGTATTCGATCTCAGGTCAACGGGCAGGGAGAGAAATGAAAATCCGGCTCTCTCAAATTCCTCTTCCATTTCTGTGATGGAGTCCGGCCAGTCAAAAGTAGGAAGAATAAGCCTGACTCCTGCATTACCCAGTTTCCTGGCAATCGCCCTGCCGATGGATCTTGATGATCCTGGAATAAGAGCTGTTTTTTCCGAGAGATCCATTCTATTTTTCCTCATTTTTTGATTGATGCAATGCTATATTCTTCAAGCTGACCGTTACTGGATCATCCTTAATCTTAGAAATTGCAAATATTTTGATGCATTCCCTGGAGTGAGGTGCAATAAGAGTGAGAGTTCCTGGGCTGTTTTTTTGCAGGAAGCCCTCGAGTGCTCCCTGCTTCATCCAGTCCCTATAATTATGATAATGGTTGAGACCGGCTGCCCGTTCAATAACAGGAATAAGGACTTTTCCAACGAGAAACGAGGAGTAGTTTGAAGTGGGGGTGGAGTAATCTGCAATAATAATATGTCCGTCGTGTCTCACGAGTCTGCATGCCTCCTTGAAGATTGCCTGATGGTGGATGGCCGGTTTTTCATGAAGGGCAAAACTGATGATAACGCCATCGTATTCAGCGTCGGCTAATGGTATTCGGGTGGCATCTGTTTCAAGGTAATGAATAGAAGATGGACTTTTGTTACGAGCGTTGCTGATCATTGCCTGGGAGAGATCGACTCCGGTGAGCAGCATATCCTCTTTGCCCAATATGCGTAACTGTTCACCGGTTCCACAGCAGATATCGATGATATCTTTTGCTCCACAATGTTTAAGAAAGGTTCTGATATTGTGTCGAATAGAACGCAAGCTCCGGGAGAACAGGAAATCATATATGAGAGCGGTGTGCTGGTATTCGTCTTTAGCCTGCATTGTTTTTCTATGGTAAATGCTTACAGTTCTGGATTGTTAATCGTCTGTGAATATTGCAAGATAAGTATATTTTTTGTTTCCTGCTACTGTAAAAAAAAAGTAGCATGTTTGTATTGCTTCTTCCATATTTCACATCGAGTGACATAATCGCAATAAAAAAACCAGAATAGAACAGGAGAAACAATGGTTCTGTATAAAAGAATTGGACTCGTTTTAGTAGTGGCTCTATTTTCCGTGGCAACTTTTTTGCTGTCACCGGTCATGGCCAAATGTTTTTCCACAGCCTGGCCCCATGAAAAAAGCGATCTGCAACCGGATCCTTCTCTGATCTTTGGCAAATTGGACAACGGATTCCGCTATATATTGAAAAAGAACTCTGAACCCAGAGACAGGGTCGCGATGTCACTGAATATTCAGGCAGGATCCTTAAATGAGAACCAGGACCAACGGGGTATCGCTCATTTTCTGGAACATATGCTTTTTAATGGGACCACACATTTTCAACCGGGAGAGTTAGTCGAATATTTCCAATCCATAGGGATGAGTTTTGGTGGGGATACCAATGCTCACACAGGATATGATGAGACTGTTTATGATATTGTTTTGCCGCAGGGAACCGCTCAGGATATAGATAAAGGCCTTCTGGTCTTGGCTGATTACGCCCGGGGAGCCCTCTTGTTACAGTCTGAAATAGACAGGGAACGAGGGGTAATACTTGCTGAAAAAAGAAGCAGAGATTCAGCTGGTTATCGAGCCCATGTTAAAGAGACGGAATTTTCCATGCGGGGTACCATGCTTCCTGAGCGTATGCCAATTGGGGTTCTCGAAACCCTGAACAAGGCTGATCATACCCTGATGAAAAACTTTTATGACGCCTGGTACCGTCCGGAAAATATGGCCTTAATCATGGTTGGTGATTTTGATCCAAAGGAAGTCCAACCTTTGCTTGAAAAACACTTTTCCGGCCTGTCAAGTATTGGGGAGCAACCACCATGTCCTGAATTTGGACGGTTACAACATAGTGGCTCCGATTTCTTTTATCATCATGAAGGCGAAATGGGGAGCACCGAGGCAAGTATTGCCAGCCTCTGGAATGTGGAACCTGAAGATGATTCGTTTGCATTGCAGGTTAAGGAGCTGACCGGCTATGTGGCAAGTAAAATAGTGCAATATCGTCTTGATGAACTTGCACGAAAAAGTGATACGCCCTTTACATCTGCAAATATTTATTCCGGAACCTTTTTAAGCCGTATTGGCTACGCGGAAATTAGTGCAAAGAGTGATGCTGAAAAATGGAAAGAGAGTTTGGTGCGTATTGAGAATAGTCTTCGTCAGGCCCTGAAATTTGGCTTTACTGAAAGAGAGCTGGAACGTGTCAAAAAAGAGTTACTGGCAGAGCTGGACTCGGCAGTACTTACTGCAAAAAACAGAAAATCCAAAAAAATGGTCTCCTCTATTATTCGCAGTATGAACAGCAACCGGGGCATGCAGTCCCCGCAACAGGAAAAGGAGCTTTTTGTGCCTGTTCTTGAGTCCATGAAACGTGCCGATGTTGAGGAGCGATTCCGGAAAATCTGGTCCCGATCCAACCGTCTGGTGAAGGTCAATGGAAATGCTGTGATCTCTGCAAAAGAGCCACTTACCCGTATTGAATCAACCTACACAGCGGCTGCTGAAGTAAAAGTTACTGCCTTTTCCGATGAAACCCAAAAGGATTTCCCCTATCTTCACCTCACAGATACCAAGCCCGTAAAAAGTAAGGAGCAGTTTCCTGACGTTGAGACAACGCGGTTTGTTTTAGGCAATAATGTGGTGCTGAATCTGAAGAAAACAACATTTGCAAAAAATGAAATTCAGGTTTCGGTTGATTTCGGACGTGGTGCCTCGAGTGAACCTGCAGCTGCACTTTCTATGTTGACCACGTCGGTGGTGAATCAATCCGGTACAGCAAGTCTGAGTAAAAGTGAACTTGACAGAATTCTCTCGGGATCCAGTGTCGAAATCGAATTTCGTATCAATCCGTCATCCTTCAGCTGGCAAGGGAAAGCCCTAAATAAAGACAGTGAATTACTCTTTCAGGTATTGCAAAGTTTACTTGCCGATCCGGGTGTGGACAAGGATGCCTACCAGCTCAGTATGGATAAGTTTAAGCAATTTTATGATGGGGCAGCAACCGATATACAGGGAGTCCTGAGCCTGCGGGGAGAATCATTTCTGGCAGGAGGAAGCCCACGTTTTGGACTGCCCTCCTGGGCTGCTTTTTCACAACTTGATGTCAGACAGGTTGAGGAGTGGTTTTTACCTGCAGCCCAAAAAAGTGCACTTGAGATTTCCCTTGTGGGAGATTTTGATGAAAAGGAAGTGCTTGGTCTGGTTGAAAACTATTTTTCAGTTTTACCTGAAAGAACTCAAAGGCCGATGGAAAATGTAGATATCTCTTTTCCGCAGGGCCAGAGCCTTGCTTTGACAGTCCCTTCCTCCATCGATAAGGGGATGCTTGTTGTTGCCTGGAAGACCGATGACTTCTGGGATATTCAACAAACCAGAGGCCTGCATCTACTTGGAGAAATATTCTCTGATAAAATGAGAAGACTGATACGAGAAAAGCTCGGAGCAACCTATTCACCCAAGGTCTACAATAAATCGAGTCGTATTTATGATGGTTATGGGGTTATGCGCGCTGCTCTTATTATTGATCCCGGCCAGATGGAAATGCTTAAAAAAGAAGTTTTAAATATTGCCAGAGAGATGTGGCAGGGAGATATCAGTGATGAGGAGCTTGAACGGGCCAAGGGGCCAATGCTCACGTCCTTAAAAGACATGGTCAGGACAAATGGCTACTGGCTGAATTCCGTACTTGCTAATTCAGCGAGGTATCCCGAACAATTAGAGTGGCCTACTACTATTCTCTCAGGGTTCTCAGGATTTTCCCCTGTTGAGGTGAAAGCATTGGGGAAAAAGTATTTGAATCCGGATGATGCCGCTATTATCAGTATTTTGCCTGAATGAAAAATCGGGGGTTTTGTCATGTGTTAGTTGTTTCGGGTTCCCTGGTAAGAGGTAGTACTGGACCAATTAGTCATTTGAACTATTGTTTCCTGTGAAAGACCTGATATTATCCTTTGATAATAAGTGATTCACAGAAACGATAAATGATATCTGGGATGATATGAAAAAAATAAGATTGATAGGACTTATACTAGCGTCTTCCTTTGGAAGTACTGCTTTTGTTCAGGCGGCTTCGATTGACGGTGTTATTGGGCAAGATGAATATGCAAGTGGTATTCATTACAATTTTGAGTTGGGTACAGTTTCAGGAGGCAGTTGGATCAGTCTCGCGTCTGATGCCGAAGTGTCTATGATGTGGAATAATCCAGATGAGCTTGCCGTAGCTTATAAGGTGCCTTTCAGTGTAAATGATAACTTCTTTGGCGATAAAAAACTTGCTGATGATGAGAATAGTTCTCTGCTCGATAATGCCAACCCATGGCCAGGTGCCGGGCGGGATTACAATGCCCTGGAGAGCAGCGACATGGCCCAATTTGCATTTTTGGATGGAGTTGGTGGGCTTCTATTTACATTTCAAATGGATTATTTCCGTGATCCCGCTCTTGCCGATGGCACATATGAGGGTAATCAGGGATACAAGGTTGATACTCAAAAGAATACCTGGCTGACTTTTGCTGATGGAACAAGCTATGATCCTGGTACGGTAGAATTTTCGAATACAATTTCTGGAATGGCAACATCTCTTATGTGGAATTTTTCTGCAACCGGCGGTGGTTTTGACTTTGACTATATGAATTCACCAGCACCTGGAACGCCAGGTTATGAAGGAAATATGATTTATGAATTTTCAGTGAATACGACGAATTTGGGGTATGATCTGGGAATGCTGATAGCGGAGTCGCATCATTCTCCCTCAAAGTTGGGTGATGAGAGTTTTACACCTCCTCCTTCTGAAAGTTTTACGCCTTCTCCTGTACCCGAGCCTGCTACAATGCTTCTCTTCGGAGCCGGTTTAGCAGGGCTTGCAGTAGGAGCAAGAAGAAAAAAATAGAATTATTCAATAGTAACAGCATAGAAAAGGTGAGATCACAGCAGTGACCTCACCTTTTTTTTGTGCCTGTGCGGGGTCAGCCAACAACCCAGAGAGCCAGATCCTGGACGTGCTTGATAGTTCTGTCTGAAACACCTCCAAGCAATCCTTTGGCTATGGTTTTTCCTCTTCGTCCCATGACAACGGTACCGCAATTTTGTTTTTTTGCCTCCCGGATAATGCCATGTGCCTCTTCAAGATCAGAGCTTTCCGGGAGTATCTTGATCTGTTGTTCAGGAATTCCCGCATCAAGGAGTAGTTGTTTAGGACCCTTGAAAAGGCAATCTGCTCCGGAGAGATGAGCATCACACCACTCTTTGTCCCATTTTTCATAAAAAAGTTCAGGATTGCATTGCTGCTTTTTACCAAAGAGGGCAGTGCAATGAAACAGACAAATCTGAATATCTGTTCTTTTGGCAAAAATATGACAGAGATGATCAATGGCCATCAGTGCGTTTGGCGAACCATCCACAGGAACCAGGAAGTTTTTTGATTGTACTTCTCCGTCAATTATCCATAAAGGTGTGTTGTGGCATCTCCGAAAAAGAGAGGTTGATACAGAGCCCATCAGCATTTCACTGATTCCGTCCAGGCCTCGTCTGCCAATCAGAATGGCATCCAATAAATCCTTTTCTGCAGTCTGCTGGATGGCGACTGCATAATTGTAGCCGGAAATATGCACGAATGTGTGGATACGCTCCGGAGCAATATTTTCGCGGAGTAGCTTGTCGGTGGCTTTCTTCAGGAAACGCCTGGCAGATGATTCTTTTTTTACCTGGGCACCACCACTGGTTGGAATAAGTGAGTTTTTGGAATCTGCGGCAGAGGGCATAACAGAACTCCCCGCCGTGAGCCAGGTACAGAGATGAAAGTGAATGTCAGGATCCGTGGCAAAGAGGCTGCTGATATAAACAAGAGATTGGTTTGAGTATACCGAACCATCAACGGCAATAAGGATATCTTTTTGCATACTCTCCTCGTTCTATAAAGCTGTTTACAACTCTTCCACCGAGTTGGGTGTTTCCTTGCTTTGCTTTTTTTCTTCTCCCTTTTCCTTGGGATCAAAGAAGTGCACCATGTATTGAAAAAGAATAACAAACAAAAAAACAACTGCATAGACTAGCATCCAATCAAACATATGTCACTCCATGATATTTCTTGAGACAAGAGGATTTTGTGTATATGAGACAAATGTAGTCAGTCTTTACAGCTTTGTAAAGTCTGAACAATCACTTTGCTACCAAAATATTACTCTTTGCTCAGAGGCTTTTCCGGGGGCACCACCGTTGTTGCCTGTTTTGTTTTCGGACGCGGTTTTCCGGATGGCGCCGCGACTTTGCGTTTTCGGAGCATCTGTTTCTTCTTCGGTTTTGGAGGCGCTTTTTTCCAGACACTGGTCTCACTGAAACAGTCCCAGCCCCAGCGCAGCCAGCGCAGAAGTGCCATTGCAAGCCACAGAGCCCAGAGCAGCATACTGACACGGTAAGCGAGTAAGGGGACCGTTATAACCCATGCTGTTGGAAGTAAGGAGTCTGTACGATCCTGATACCAGCGTAAGGAATGACCACTTGAGCCGTTACCTCCAATTTGCATATCCAGGTGGCCAAGGAGTCCATGTTGGATGGCAAAAAATAGTGTTCCAAGGGCTGCAAGGGTAAGAACAACCATAAAAACTTGCATACTATTAAACATTGCTACATGGGTGATTTCATGCCCTCTCTTTCTACGCAGTCCTAGGAGGAGTAACCAGGCAACCACCACAGCAGCTATGGGAGATGGAATCTGGCTCAGACCTAAACTGAGGAGCAACCACTGAAAACTGTTCAAAGGAGTGAGTTTGATTCGTCCAAGCAGCAGGGCGATAAGGATGATAACCAGCAGTTCTCCCCAAAAGAGTACAGCTGGACCTACCTGGGGGCCTCCAGTTAAAAGAATCCAGCGAGAAGAGGGGACGGTCATCTCAAGGGATGTATTGATACTGTCGATTCCAAGATCAATGGACTCTGTGATAAGCCTGGTGCTGACGCCCTGTTTGCTGCGCCAACCAATTTCCAGGTTTTGTTGTCCCGGTTTTATAGGAATACTGAGCTGACCTTTGTCGAGTTGAAGTGGGAACTCCTTTCCATTTAGTAAGGTTTTTTGTAAATCGATATTTGGGGGCAGGCCTATGCTGTGTTGAAGACCGCGGCTGGCATTAAGAGAGATAAAAAGTGTAGTTTCGGTGGCCCGAAGACCAGGTTTGATCACTACTTTACTTCGATTAATTGTCATTGTAGGACCAGCAACACCTTTGGGGCGGTTGCTGGAGAGCTGCAGGGACTCCCCGGGGTAGGGGTGGTACTCAGGGTAGCGTTTTCCCGCAGGACTGGTCTGGTTTATTTCCGGCAGGCCTGTAGTTTCCAGGTGCCAGATGGGGCTTACGTCAAGAAACCAGATCTCGGTCCAGGAGGAAGTTACCGGAGCCGTAAGCTTGAGCGAGTCAACCGGATCCATGGATGAATGGTAGGTGAAGTTGTTCTGTTCAGGCCCCATATTGATTCGAACATGCTGTTTTGTGAGATGCAGGGCAGCAGTGGTAACTCGCTCTCCAGGGAGAAGCGGAATGTCGAGCGCAATAACAGTACCCGCACTGAGGCGTACAATTTTGGTGGAAACCGTCCATTTCAAGCCTAGGTGAAGGGTACGTTCAATCCTCACAAATGATGCTATCTGTACTGCGTTGGAATCGTCTTCTCCGGCCCCTTCTTTTGTGGTTGCAAGAGTTATTCTGCTGAGGCTGATCTGCCTCTCCAGGCGGCCATCCTCGTGCAGGCCATTGATTGACCAGTCGCTGAGGATTGCCTGACCATGTTCCGGTAATACGGGGAAGGAAAAAGAGAGCTTGTTCTGACCGAGCAGTTTTTTCTTGAGCAGTACCGTATGGCTGCCGGGTTCAAGGCGAATAAGAGCGTTTCCATCTGAATCCAGTCGTAAAATCTGAGCTGGTTGCCCATCGAGGAGTATCTGGTCGAAGAATCTGTTGTCGCCAGGAAGGGCAACGGCTCCCCTGATAAGAGAATCTACCTGGAGTTCAACCGTTAGTGAGTCATGGTCCGTACGTATCATGCAGGTGTTGATTGTGGCACACTGTTCACCGCACTTTGGTGGCATCAGGAGCCTGCTTTGCAATTCCTGAAGGATTTCAGCAGGAGGGACTTCCGCTGCCACAGGATTAACATTAAAGGTGATTGGAAAGAGAAATAAGAAGAAACAAACTCCCATTACTTTGCTGTTGTGAGATTGCCCATTTGTATTGCCTGATATCAGGAATTTCCTAAGAAACCCGCCAATAAGTAGGGTAAGCAGAAAAACCCGGATAAAGGCCAGAATCGTGTTGCTGAAGGGGGTGAGAAAGAAAAATGAAATATTTTGTTCCGGACTTACCGGCCCATTCCAGCTCAGGCGTATCTGCTTCCATTTCCAGTCTGGGAGGCCCGGCCCTGTCTGAATCATATCCTGTGGGTCAATTTGTATACTCTTGGGGCTGGCAGGTGCCTGGTTTGTTCCCAGGCTGTAATGGGCCTGTTTGCGAACTGATTTTCTTGGAGATTGCGAGATGGCAGTGGACTCCATGAGTACAGCTTTATCTTCCATTGCAGCTGGCTGCTCCAGTCGTTGGGCTCCACCCATCTGGTAATCGTTTGTTATCCTGAAATGATCCCCATATTCGAGCTGTGGGTAAATCCCTACACGTATTTCATGTATCATATAGGGGACAGAGCCTATGATGATAGTGACGAGTATTGCGAGGCCTGTGATGCGACAGAGGCGTTGCCCTGTTTTTGCGGTGATGACTTGTTGCATTGCAAGCAGGGCAAGGAGTGGCAACCAGAGATAGCGTGGTGAGCCATGCTGGTGAAACGAGAGAACGAGGAGAAGAATTGCTATGCTGCCCCATCCCAGTCCAAGGATTCTCGATGTGGCCAGCCCAATAATCAACACCATGAAGATATCTAGTAGTGTCCAACGGTTAAGCCATGTTGAAACTCTGTCGACTCCCGATGTGGTGAGCAGCTTCCAACCAGGTGGCAGGTTCAGTTCCATGGAGAGTTGTTGAAAGTTGTGGTCCCAGCCAAGAGCAGGGATTTCAAGGCGTCCGTTTAAGACGCTCCTCTTGATGCGTGATTCTGCATGGAGGGCAAGGCTGCCCTGTCTCACTTCAACACCTGTTTTGTCAGAGTTGTTAAGCTGGGTGATAAGTCTTGAATTCCCTTCAATATCTACTTTGCCTAAGATGAGAGATGGGGCGACATTGAGTCGCCAGCCACGCGTCATGGTTCCACTGATAGAGTCGTAGACACTGAGTCCACTTCCCAGTTCATCAAGCCAGATTTTACGATGAATCTTGAGACGGTTTGGAACAGGGGTTGGATTGCCTCGGTTCTTTTGGGTGAGGGTCATTGTGCCATCTACTGTGATCAGATACGCTGGAAAATTCTTCCAATTTTCCGGGAGCGAGGTACGGGATGGATCCACCGGTGGCAGACTGTCGATTTCAACCTGACGTAATTTCGGATCTGCTTCAAAAACCCAGATTTCTTCCCTGGGCCAGGGACCGTCAATATCCCCCGTGGTCAATGTCTCCGGGGAGAGCGGTTCACTGTTTCTAAGAGTCATTTGAATTTGCCATTGGCCTGGGCGTAGCTGGATCTGGAGGCGGCCATGATTATCAAAGCGTGCTGGTAGAGGGGAGCGCAACAGCAATGGTATGAACTGATCACCACTTTTCAGGCCGAGGGTCACCTGACGCGGCTTACCAGAAACAATAAGCTGGACATGCAGTTGCTGGGTCAGAGGAACACCATCTGTGATTTTTCGAAAAACCTGGAGATCGAGACTTTCTTCACTGTCTTTTTGTGCTTCTTTTTTATGTTTGAACCAAAGTCTGCCCTGTTGGTCGAGTTGCAGGCGGGTTACTTTCTTATTCAAAAGGGTAAGGTGGACAAGGCCGGTTTCCGGTGGCACCAATATGTTTTCAGGAAGGGTGTTCCATGAAAAGTTTCCTGTGATGACATGAATACCT
The DNA here is from genome assembly GCA_964538055.1 of uncultured Desulfocapsa sp. Taxonomy (GTDB): domain Bacteria; phylum Desulfobacterota; class Desulfobulbia; order Desulfobulbales; family Desulfocapsaceae; genus Desulfocapsa. The sequence continues at coordinate 46,543 of CAZIDU010000012.1, forward strand.
GGATCAAGCCAAATGGCTGGACGATTCTGATGTTTACTGACAAGTATATTCTTTCCATCTGATTGTACATTCAAAGGCCAGTGGGGGCTGTTTCCTGGAAGTGGAATCAGGCTTCTGGTTTCAATCAGCCATTTCTGGCTGAAAGTTGCTCCATCCTGTTGTACATTCAGTTCAAGTTTCGAGGGCCATGTGCAGTAACGCGTATTGCTTTCTGTTGTATTGATAGTGCATAATTTATCTTCCTGATCATAGAGAACCCAGGGAATCCATTGTTGCAGTTCGGTTGGGATTCTGCTTTCTGCAGGTGAAAGTGACGGGAGAGTCATCATTGCAAAGAACGTAAAAAACCGGAGAAGCAGAATTGAATTCTTAAATAAGGAGCGGTGGGAGCTTCGCATTGTCGGGGTCCAGAGTGAAGGGAATAATTTGCTGGGATCTATTCAATCAGTATAGCGATGAACGAAAAGCTTTGTCAAATAGACAGCTTGGAAATAGCTGTTTTTTGTGTAATTCTTGACATTTTCTTACAAAATACTCAAAAATGATGTATTGATAGATCTTCTTAAAAAATTCTTTGCCCTGACCCCAAGTATGAATCCTGAAAAAGCAACTATTCTGACCATAGATGATGAGAGCCTGATTCGGGAGTCTTATCGGTTTTACCTGGAAGATAATGGATATCAGGTGCTGGAGGCTGAAAATGGCCGTGTTGGCCTTGAGATGATTCATAAGCATCGGCCCGATCTTGTGCTGGTTGATTTGAGGATGCCAGAAATTGATGGTTTCACCGTATTAAAAGAAGTTCACAAAGATCATCCCGATCTCCCCATTATTGTGATCTCAGGTACAGGCATTATTGGCGATGCTGAGGAGGCCATGAAAGCAGGAGCTTGGAGTTGTCTCCTTAAACCAATCGGTGATTTGAGCAGCCTTTGTGTAGCTGTGGAGCAGGCTCTTGAAAAAAAGGCACAGCTTACCGAGGAAAATTGAAATTACCGGGAAAGGAAATTCTGTGTCGGAATCGTTAACTTTTGAGGAGCTGTATCCCTGTCCCACGGTTCAATTTGTTGATGTCCGTTCTCCTGTGGAATTTTCCCAGGGACATATTCCGGGTGCTATTAATATCCCTCTTTTTTCAGATGATGAGAGGGCAGAAATCGGTACTATCTATAAACGGGTGGATAAGGAAAAGGCCCTGGCACTGGGTGAGAAAATTGCCAGGCCTAAAGTAGAGGAAATTCTACGGCAGATGAGAACAGTATTGCCAGCTGATCTTGTTATTTATTGCTGGAGAGGCGGGAAGCGCAGTGGTGAAATTTGTCGTCTGGTAAATGAAGCCGGGATAACGGCCAGGCGGATTTATGGCGGATACAGGGCTTACCGTCGTGGTATCAGAGCGTGTATCGAACAACCACGAAAATTACTTATTCTTGGTGGAAAAACAGGAAGCGGTAAGACTGCTCTTTTGCTGGGGCTTCGAGCACAGGGGCTGCAGGTTATCGATCTGGAAGGCCTGGCCAATCATAAAGGCTCGGTTTTTGGTCACATTAATGAAGGGCCGCAACCCACCACGGAACAGTTTGAAAACGAATTTTACGAAGAACTGCAATGGCTGGATTCTGAACAAACCCTGCTTCTTGAAAATGAGAGTTATGTTATTGGCTCAGTCCATCTCCCACCACCTTTACTTCTGCAAATGCGTGCGGCCCCTCTGCTGATTATCGATGTACCCGTCGAGGCGAGAATTGATCGTCTGGTGAAAGAGTATAATACTACAAACCGGCAGGAGTTGATTGATGCCTGTCATCGTATCGCGCAGAAATTAACTCAGCCGAAATTGTTGAAAGTAATTGATCTTATAGAAAATGATGATTTAAGAAGTGCCTGTGGGTACCTTTTGGAATATTACGATCATTATTATAATCGTGGTATAGAGAAACGGAAAAACCAGGAAATTTACTCTTTGTCTCTCAGTGGCTCTGGTCTCGATGATGATATTGCAAAGCTTAGGAAAGCAATAAAAGAGTACTCATTGTAAAAGTCTGTTGTAATTCCCCCATAAGAGCATCATCTTCTGAGTAGTTACAACAATTATTGGTAAAGAATTGCTCTTATCTGTCTGATCCCCTCAAGGATTCGCTGGGTCGGGCGGGAAACAAGTTGTTCATCGACCAGGAATACTTTTCCCTTCTGTACTGCTTTAATGGCCTGGAATCCAGGTTCCTGGATAATTTGCTGTGTACTGACACGGTTCATTCGTCCCTGCTGAGCCAGGAAAATTTCTATTTCACCTGCATGGGATAAAATACGTTCTTTTCCATACGCTGCAATATTGGTATCTCTTCTGGGTTTTGCATTCATCGCAATATTTCTTCCACCAGCCTGCTCTAAAACAAATATCGCTATGGATGTGGGAGAAAAGGTCTTCATTTTAGAATGAATGGATTCAAAATAGACTCTGGGGCGATCCTGAGGAGGAATCATCTCTGTGAGTTCTTGAATTTTTTGAAGCTCCAGTTTGAAGGCTAAAACCATTTGTGCCCCTGCTGTATCCTTTCCGCTGAGTCTGCCAAGTTCCATCCAATAGTCAAACATTTCATCAATGCTGCGTGGTTGCAGTGAAATAACCGTGATTCCGGCGCCTCTCAATTGGTCAAGGAGTTGCGGGACGGCGTGGGCGATCATAGGTCTGATCAAAACCAGGTCCGGACGTGCGGAAATGAATTTCTCAGCATTGTCGCGATGGCTGAAACGCTGTTTGCTGAGCACGGCAGGTGGGTAGGTATCACTTGTGGCAATACCGATCAGTTCCTCTGTTAATCCAAGGGCTGTGAGGTTTTCTGTATGTGCAGGATACAGTGAAATAATCCGTTTGAAAACTGTTTCTGTTTCGCTGCCATAGAGCAGGGAACAGAAAATTCCGCTATGGATAAGTGTTACAAGGAGGAAAAGACGTAGAAGAGTGAGCATTTTATTGATACTGGAATTGAATATGAGGATGTCCGTTTCCGGAAGTCTGGTCAACATTGGCATTTACCGAAAAAACACTCTGCAGAATGTTTGTGGTGAAAATTTTGTTCACCGGGGCATTGGCAAAAAGAGCTCCATCTTTGAGTACCAGGCAGTTGTCACAAAACGCCGCTGCTAAATTAAGGTCATGGATGGCCGCAATAACGGTGAGCCCGTTTTCATCAACCCGCTTGCGTATCACACGCATAATGGCAATGGTATGCTGGATATCAAGGTTGGATGTCGCTTCATCAAGTATCAGTACTTCGGTTTCCTGGGCAAGGGCTCTTGCCATAACCACCCGCTGTAATTCCCCCCCGGAAAGGGCAATAACAGGGCGATCCTGGAGATGGTGAATATCCATGGTTTCCATGGCCTGTTCCACAGCTTCAAGGTCGTGGTGTGCTGGTGACGCAAACCTTGGAATATGGGGATGGCGCCCCATAAGAACAACATCTCGAACACTGTATTCAAAGTCCATGGAAAAGTGCTGTGGTACAAGAGCCAGTTTTGTAGCTAGTTCCTTGCGTGAATAGTTGTTTAAGTCTTTTTCTCTGTATCTGATAGATCCTGAAGCGGGAGAAAGAGTTGCCATAAGCAGTTCCAGAAGGGTGGATTTTCCACTGCCGTTGGCACCAATCAGGCCATAGAACTTTCCAGGTTGAAGCTGTAAATCAATATCCTTAAGTACTGTATTGTTACGGTATGCAAAAGAAAGCTTATCGATGTGAAAAAGAAGATTATTATGCGTCATGAGGCTTTGGCCAGCTGTTTTTTACGAAAGATGTAACAGAAGAACGGGCCGCCAATCAGGGAGGTCAGGACTCCTATGGGGATTTCCGATGGCAGCCAGGCGCGGGTGATGGTGTCAGCCCCGAGAAGAAGGGTGGCACCACCTAAAAAACAGGCAGGCAGTAAAATTCGATTATCGGGGCCAAGGATCATGCGCAGGAGATGGGGAATGATTAAACCGACAAAACCTATGATACCGGACACTGAAACACAGATAGCGGTAATCAGTGAGGCACACACCAGAAGCATCTTTTTTACCCTGCCGCTTTCAACTCCCAGGGTATTTGCGGTGCGTTCGCCAAGTGCCATAATGTTAAGGTCACGAGCAAAGTAGAGAGTAAATAGAAGACCAGGAATGACAATAAGCAGGGTGGTAAAGACGTCGCTCCAAGTTCTGCCAACAAAACTGCCCATCAGCCAGAAAATAATGATGCTTACCTGCTCATCTGCCAGATATTTTATAAATCCTATTCCAGCTGAAAGAATTGATGCAATGATCACGCCGGATAATATAAGCGTATTGGAGGAGAGCTTGTTATCCGTTGAGGCAAGAGAAAATACCCCGATAAGAGTGGCCATTGCACCAATAAAGGCAAAAACAGGGATGGAAAACCATGCTGGAATAACAATACCAAAGAGGGTTAAAATAATGGCAAGAGATGCGCCAAATGCTGCACCGGAAGAGATACCGAGCGTGTAGGGGTCAGCCAGGGGATTAAGAAGGATGGCCTGAAAGACCGCTCCTGCCACGGCAAGTCCTCCACCAACAAGAGCTGATGTCAGGATACGGGGCAAACGTACCTCCATGACAACAAAGGGAAAGGTCGGGTTGATGGTGGATGATTCTCTACCGAGGATTCTGTTCCAGAGGATTTCCACAACTTCCTGTGGTGCAATTTGTAAAAATCCCATCCCGGTGGCGGCAATAATTGCTGCACAGAGGGTGAAAAATAAAAGTGCAATTATAAGAAGTTGTTTTGTACCGGTCATTTTGTAAAATAGAGGCTAGGCTAAGAAAATATAGATGAAAAGTAATAGTTAAGATGGCAGTTTTTGTCAATCTCCATATACAGGCAGGGGATTACACTGGAAAAGGCCCAGATGACCTGTTAGGATAAACGTAATTATTCACCGATATTGAGTTTGAATCGGAATTGTATAACGAATACGCTGGTAGGAAACTGGGGACATGACCCAATTCGTTTTTGTCTTTTGAATTGGGATCGTGTCCCCCGATTCCGGATAAATATTGTTCTGTTCAATAGCATGGTGAAGTTACGAATAAACAAGTTGTATTTGTAAATTCTGTCTCTACTGCTATTGTGAAAACTTTGTTTGAAATGGAGCTGTTATGAAACGAATTACTTTGTTATTTCTAGTTGCCCTTCTTTCGGTTGTGCTGTCCGGGTGCGGCTATAACAGTCTGCAGGTGCAGGAGGAAGGTGTTTTTAAAGCCTGGGCTGATGTGGAATCTACCCTGCAGAGGCGTGCAGACCTTATTCCAAATCTTGTGGAAACGGTCAAAGGCTACGCAAAGCATGAGCAGGAAACACTACAGGCTGTAATTGAAGCCAGATCAAAGGCCACTTCAGTTCAGGTTTCAGCAAAGGACTTGAATAACCCGGCTATGATGCAGCAGTTTCAAGCAGCACAGGGAGGCCTGAGTGCGGCTCTTTCCAAATTGATGGTGGTGGTTGAACGCTACCCCGATCTTAAGGCCAATCAAAATTTTCTTGATCTTCAGAACCAGCTGGAGGGAACTGAAAATCGCATAAATGTAGCGCGACAGCGTTTTAACACTGCTGTTTCTAGCTTTAATGGGGCTATCCGTCAGTTTCCGGCCAGCTTGACCAATAAGTTTTTACTTCATCTGGATCGCAAAGAGTATTTTAAAGCAGAAGAAGGCGCTAAGGTCGCCCCAAAGGTTACATTTTAAGTTATGAAGTCAGTCTTGAAAAACCTTAAAATGGAACTACTCACTGTTGTCTTGTCCGTGACGGTCTTGTTTTTTCAGGTGGCTCCCCTTGCAGCCCTTGAAATTCCACGTCTTGACAGTCGGATCAATGATACCGCCAAAATGCTTTCTGGGCAGACCAAGACAGGTCTTGAGACTTTACTCGCAGGATTTGAATCCACAGATTCAACTCAAATTGTTGTCTTGACTATCCCATCTCTTGAAGGAGAGGTTCTGGAAGAATATTCCATGCGGGTCGTTGAGGCCTTGGGAATAGGGCAGAAAGGATCTGATAACGGAGCATTACTCCTTGTTGCGCGGGATGAACGAAAATTGCGTATTGAGGTCGGCTATGGCCTGGAAGGAAGCCTGACCGATCTTGTTGCAGGCCGCATAGTCGGTGGTGTTATTGTTCCGCGTTTTAAAGAAGGGAAATTTGATCAGGGCATACATGACGGGGTTATAGCCATGGTGGACGCTGTGCGAGGAGAATTTGTTGCGAGCGCAGCAAACACAAAAACCGGTAATGACAGCGATCCTGCAGGTTTGATATTTATAGCGATATTTGCCTTTTCATTTATTGGCCGGGTTCTGCACAATAAACAAAAAGTGGCCGCTGGTGTTGGAGCTCTTGCATCGCCTGTCATGGGACTGATGTTCCTTCCCCAACTTGGGTTCTGGCTACTGGCTCTGATTCCACTCGGTGCCCTTGGCGGTTTATTTGTCAGTTCCCTTTCTGCAAGTAGTGGTGGCGGTTTCTATTCGGGGGGAAGCGGTGGTTTTGGTCGTTCATCCGGTGGTTTTGGTGGCGGCTTCAGTGGCGGTGGTGGTGGCTTCGGTGGCGGTGGTGCCTCGGGGGGATGGTAGACATGAAAACTCAATCAACGGCTCAGGATTTCTTCAGTGCCGACGAACAAAAACAGATCTGTGATGCAGTGCATCTGGCCGAGTTAAAAACGTCTGGAGAACTTGTTCCCATGCTGGTGTGTGAGAGTCACTCCTATCCGCTGGCTGCTGTGCGAGGCGGAACACTTATTGCCTCCCTTGCTGCTCTTGTCGGAACGCCTCTCATTGCTGGACAGTTCTGGCTGGAATCAAGTAATTTATGGATATTTCTGGCACTGTTTATACCGATCTTTCTCTTGAGTCATCTCATAATAAAAATATTTCCCAGTTTTAAACGTTGGTTCCTTTTCAGCAGTGAGAAGGATGAAGAAGTGCAGAATTCGGCATTTACTGCTTTCTTTACAGAGAAGCTTTACAAAACAAAGGATGCAAATGGTATCCTGATTTACATTTCACTTTTTGAACACCGTGCCTGGATTATTGCCGATAGCGGTATTAGTGAACGTATCCCGCAGGAACAGTGGCAGGATGCTATTGCTGTGATAACAGAAGGGATTCGTAAAAATGAGCAGTGTCAGGCTCTGTGCAAGGCTATTGCAATGATTGGGGATATTCTGGAAAAGGAATTTCCCATACAGGATGGTGATATGAATGAACTACATAATCTGATTATTCGTTGATTGAAAGTAACGCTTCAGAACAGTTACAGCTCGAAAGTCAGGGTAATGTCGTGCCCCACTAAATAGTTACGATTGAAATTGCTATAGAGTAATTACGAAATAGATACAGCCCATAAGAATTAAACTTCCAATACGAAATACCTGATTGTAGACAATGAGTTCTACGGCCATTTTAGGTTGAAAAATTCCTGCATAGTAGGGGAATTGATGTCGAATTGCCCGTACTGGAGATGACAGTACATTTCCCACCAGCAAGGCAAGTACAACTTCGCGATAATCCATACTTCCCTCCTGAAGCAGGGCACCGGCCACAGCCAACCCTGCAGTGAATTCTGCTGCAATATGGAGGGTTATTATGCTCATGGACTGTGGCGTTAACCAGGGTAGAAAAGAGAGATAATCAGCCATTCCTGCTTCAAGGACTTCAAACAGACCAACGCGGTGCATAAGAAAAATAAGAATATAGATGGGTACAGTAAAGCGGATGATTTTACGGATTCGTTTTTTGAATCGCTTCCAGCTTTTGTCTAACGCTCCACGCCAATCAATCTTTTTATCTCCGGGGGTAGCGGTTCCTGACTGTTGTGTGGTCGTTTTTTCAACGGTGGGAAGAAGAAATCGACTTAGAATAACAATGGAAACAGTTCGGAAAATAGCAGCTCCAAAGGTGATTCCCACATATATAATTGCAGCTCCTTTGATAAGAGGTGCTGTTATAAAAAAGACAGTTGGCAGATGAAGGAAATAGGTCGGCAGGCTGTTGAACAAATTGGAAAGAATAAGTTCTTTTTTTGAGATGGTTTTTTTAGCATATGCCTCTGAGAGCATGGTGTTGGCTGAAATTCCGGAAAATAAAGCCATGGAGAATGATGCCCCTGCTGTTTCCGAGAGATTCCCGATCCTGATAAGAGGACGTGCCAGCGTTGCAATTTTGCTGGTCCAGTTGAGAGACTCGATGAAATTGGCAACGAGCAGGCCAACTGAGATAAAAAAGATCAGGCGAATAAGGGGCCAGATAAGGCTTGGCCAGAGTTGGGGAAGGATGTCTGCAAATTGCATGTTTTTTCTAGCCTTGAGAGCACAGGATGTAAAAGCTTAGAGGCCGTTAAGAGATAACTTGTACTTTTTATCCATCTTTTTACGGCCCCTTATGCCGTTTTTGAAGCAATAAAGTCCAATTTATTTACGACGGCTTAACAGTTCCTTACCAGGAAACAATCAGGCCATTCCATAATAACTCTATGGGATGGCCTGATTGTTTCCCGATGGGTGCGGCTGAATTTTTACTGATAAATCACTCAGCGGATGCCGGCAATCCCTCTCTACTTCCCATCAGCAGGCTGCCAATCTTTTCCTTCTCATATGCATCCTGAGCCTTCAGATACTCACCATGCTCCTGACCGCGAAGGTTGGAATCTTTGTTGAAAAATCTGGATCGTTTTTCAATAAGTATTTTCCAGTCTTCAAAATGTTTGTAGAAAAGTTTCTCGACGGTTCCGTCCTTCACTAGACGGTAAAGCTTTTTGTTGACGGCAGGCATCTGCACAACCATGGGGGAGTCTTTAGCAATGGTCAGATGGAAGGTCTGGGTTGTTACCGGAGGTTCAAGGACAGTAATGGCATCTTCACCCTGCAGGAGTCTTGCATATATAAGGGCAGTATAGAGGTCAACAATCAAATAATCAGCCTCACCACGGTTAAGGAGCTCTAGTGCGCGTTCAAAGGCAATAAATTGGACTGTTAGTTTGTCCTTGATAAAGGTGTCAAATTCCTGGCCATAGCTTTCACCAATATTAGAGACTCCTTTTTTTCCGATAAGGGACTCCCAGCGGCCAAAAGGAAATTCTTTTCCTTTTTCAACCACAATAACTGTGGGCTGAGGAAGGTATGGCAATGAATATTCCATATACGATGCACGTTCATCGTTTTTGTATGCGGAGACAATCATGTCGATTTCGCCACTTTTGCATTTATCCTGAACCTGCTGCCAGTCACCCTCAACTCTAAGATCATAGTCAAGTTTCAATTCTGTCAATATCGCCTCGGCAATGTCTGGTCCGATACCGGTGAGCTTGTTATATTGCTCCCATAGGACTGGTGGAGCTTTTGGGTTACCGGAAACAACGAATGTTTCAGTGGCAAAGCTGTTTGATGCTGATAAACAGCTAATAATAAGACAGGAGAGAAGCAGTGGAAAGTTTTTCATAACATATTGGTTCCTTATAAAAAAAATCAAAAAAGAAGAATTTATTGTTTGTTTAATCTAAGAGAATAAATACTAATCGATTTGTAATTATTCACCATACTATTGAGT
>CAZIDU010000013.1:0-53278 GCA_964538055.1 uncultured Desulfocapsa sp.
CCACCTGCTAACCGTTGCCGTTGTTCGCCAATTAAATTTTCAGGAAACTTCAGCATGCTATTGAACGGCACAATATTTATCCGGAATCGGGGGACACGATCCCAATTCAAAAGACAAAGACGAATTGGGTCATGTCCCCAGTTTCCAACCAGCGTATTCGTTATGCAATTCCGACTCAAACTCAATTTCGGTGAATAGATACAAAAACTTGAATATTGTTTCGGACAGCACCTGATTCATAACTCCCCCGGTAGTAGGACTTTATCCCCGCCCAAAAGCGTAACCGACGGGACTGAAGTCCCGCTTCCGAGAGCTTACTTGTTCAACTTATTACATTCACTTCTTGTCGTCATAGTAAAGTTATGCGGCAAGAAGTGAACGAGAGAACCTGGGTCCTGTTGGACTGATAATCAGTCGGCGGTTTCCATGGGTCTGCCACAACAGACCGGCACCGCATCACCGCCCTTCAGCGCCATATACTTATTACAGGTTGTACAGATAACAGTACACTCTTCCACAGCCTTATCCTCTGTATACTGAGTGGTTGCCGAGACCCCTTCGATATGAAATCTGGCAAGATTCTGTTTCGAAGGAATATACTCACCAATGGCAGTCATGCGCTTATTATCAGCGGCGCAGTCAACCACAACTCTCCACAGCGTTTCCATGGAAGCAGTTTCCTGCTCATTCTCGGGAATGAATTCGACAATATTCTTATCTATCTGTATTTTCATAGTGTCTCCTATTCTGATTGCTTTGCTTTTATTGCCTGTCCGACTTTCTCACCAAGCTCAACACACTGAGCATAATCAGTATCCTCAGGCACATACTTCACCCGCAGGCCATCATCAACAACATCAAATTTCATTTCAGTCATCGCAGTATTAAGGAGCTTTACAGACTCTCCAGACCAGCCATAAGAGCCAAATGCAGCACCGACCTTATTAAGAGGACGCAGTCCACGCATATACATAAGGAACCCTGCCATTCGAGGCAGCAAACCATTGTTCAATGTGGGACAGCCAAGAATAATGGCACTGGCATTCAGCACCTCACGCATAACGTCGCTGCGATGATTATAGCGAAGATTCAGTAACTGATAGGAGATACCTTCGTTCTGTAATCCAGCCCCAACCCGTTTAGCCATCTTTTCCGTGGAGTGCCACATTGTGTCATAGATGACCAGAGCTTTACCATCTCCTTCCCCCTGACTCCATTTATCATAGGCCTCAATTGCCATACCGGGATTGGTACGCCAAATAACACCATGGTCTGGAGCAATCATCTTGATCTGCAGGTTCATCTCTTTGACCTTGGCAATCAGCTTCTTTACGACCGGTGAGTAGAGAGTCAGGATATTGGCATAATATTTGGTAAGTTCTTCGAGAAGAATTGCCTGATCAACTTCGTCATCAAACCGTTCACTGGTCCCAAGATGCTCACCAAAGGCATCGGAGGAAAAGAGTATCTGGTCTTCGACAAGATAGGTAAACATGGAATCAGGCCAGTGCAGCATCCGCGTTTCAAGGAAAGAAAGAGTCTTTGCACCGAGGCTGACATCTTCTCCGAGCTTGGCAATCTGATAGGGCCAGTCCTCCCGATGAAAATGTTGGATCAGAGCCTTCTCACCCATCTTGGAACAGATAATTTTTTCAGGTTTGATCAGTTCAACCATGTCCGGTAGACTTCCTGAATGATCCATCTCAACATGGTTCACTACGATATAATCTATCTTTTCAGGATCAACGATCTCTCTAATTCTGGCTAACATGTCACTCTTACATGATTTTTTTACTGTATCAATAAGGGTGATCTTCTCATCCATGATGAGAAATGCGTTATAGGTGGTACCTCTGTTAGTGGAATATCCATGAAAATCACGAACATCCCAATCCACAGCGCCAACCCAATAGACATTCTCGGTAAGTTTAACTGGATTCATGACTCTGTCCTCCTTCAAAATTTAAAAATCAAAAATTTAAGTAACTGTTCAGCAGCACCCCAACTTCGTCCATTTGGACATTCTCACATAACAATAGTATGCTTCGAATGTCAAAATAAACGAATTTGTAGCACTGCTCAACAGTTACAGTGCAGTGTTATGCCAATTAACAGGTATTTGCTGAATAGTTAGAAATTTAATACTTCAAACCCGTTTTCAATATATTTCACCATCCCCGGATGCCCAGACATATCTGCCAGCAGAGGAAGGCCTGTTTTTTCTATTTGTTCAAGAACCTGCATTTTCATGGAACACGCCTTGCAAACACCCTCGATCAAGCCTGCTTCCTTTACCTGATTAAAAAGACCGTGAAGGAAATGTTCCTGTTTAATTATTTCAGGAATTAAGGTGGTTGCCTCACCTTCCACTATAATTTTGCATTCATGTCCGGCACCATGCAACTCAAGTCCATTGAGCAAAACATGAATAAAACACATGGCCTGACCCTGAAAGGCCACAAGCAGAATCTTCTTCATCGTTATACCTTTTTTTCAAGAATAATCAAGGAGCTGACACCATAGCAAGTGCTGCCTTCAATGGTGCAGCAAGGCTGAAAGTGCCATAAAGAGAGGGGCCGCCATGATGGCAGCCCCGTCGTAATCAATTTTTTATACTTCGCTGAATTCATCCTTGCCTGCACCGCAGACAGGACATTCCCAATCTTCCGGGAGATCATCAAAGGATGTCCCTGCAGCAATTTCTGCAGCATCATCTCCAACTTCCGGGTCATACACATATCCGCAAACATCACATCTATACTTTTTCATACCGTTTTCCGTTCCTTTAGTTTCAGCTTCCGCGGGACCGCCTGCCGTATTTTCAGCATGCACTGACCCAGGGCCTGCCAGAGGTCTAAATGCTTTTACCGTTGCACCACACACAGGACATTTCCAGCCCTCGGGAAGATCCTTAAATTGGACACCTTTTTTTATTTTGGCCTTACGATCTCCTCTATCCGGATCATAAATATAGCCGCAATTCATTGTCTGGCACTGATACATCTCTTCCGGGGACGACATTGGCATATTCCTCACATTTTATTGTATATTATAAGGAATATTAAGCCTTCCAGAGACCATGCAAATTACAATGAGCCCGTGCAACAGCACTATCGGCCGCTACCTTAAAAGTAGCTTCTGGAGCGTCACCTGGATTCAAAAACTGCCTGTAGCTGGAATCCCCGGCAATAAGTTCAATCCACTCAATATAATGGTCATCGACCATGGGATGGGCAACACTTCCGACGTTTACCTTAAACCCACCATCAACCTTTTCAACCACGGGTACATGCTTTTCCTGAGCTGCATCAACACTGTTTTCCTTAAGCAGATCCATCGGTGCCCCGCAACAGCTCATGTCGCCGGCGCCAGCGTGTACAATCTCTGCAACGTTACCACAAATACCACATTTATAAATACCCAATTTTTCGGCCATTATACTTCCTCCATCTCAATAGAATTCGGTTAACTATTCAAGAGTATTTTATTTTTGAAACTCCTGAACAGCTTCTAAAAAACCTACCTGCCATAGCCCTCTCAGGCCATATGATCGGTCAGATATTTCGCCACGCCCTCAGCTGTGGGAACCATAGCATCATCTCCCTTAATCCAGTTGGCGGGACAAACTTCACCATGCTCTTCGGTGAACTGAATTGCATCAAGCATACGCATGGCTTCAGAAACACTTCTACCAAGGGGCAGATCATTCACCACCTGATGACGAACAATACCTTCTTTATCAATCAGGAACAACCCACGAAGGGCAATTCCCATATCTAAAAGAACTCCGTATTTTTGGGATATGGACTTACTCAGATCGGCAACCAGAGGAAACTGAACCTGACCGATACCACCATCATTGATTGCGGTATTCTTCCAGGCCAGATGACTGAAATGCGAATCAATTGAAATACCGACGACCTCACAATTTTTCTCTTTGAACTGCTCAACAGCAGAGTTAAAGGCCAGGATTTCAGAAGGGCAAACAAAGGTAAAGTCCAGAGGATAAAAAAACAACAAGACATACTTGCCACGCATATCAGAGAGTTTAAACTGCTCATTGAAAGTATTATCAGGCATAACTGCTATTGCCGTAAAATCAGGAGCTTCATTAGTTACTAAAGGTTTCATCTTGTATCTCCACTGCTTTTTCAATTGTTATCGTCTTTATATATTCTCGGCCAGAAGCTCAAAATACGCCTGAGGGTGAGCACAAGCCGGACATTTCTTCGGTGCCTTTGCCCCTTTATGGACAAACCCGCATTTAGCGCAGTACCATATCACCTCTTCATTCTTTTCAAACACCCTGCCTGCTTCAATGTTTGCAATCAGACCTCGATACACTTTGGCATGCTGCTGTTCAGCAACTGCAATGGAACGCATGGCAACAGCCACAAGGGGAAAGCCTTCTTCATCTGCAACCGCTGCAAAATCAGGATACATGGATTCGTACTCATGCTCTTCCCCGGCTGCTGCATTTTGAAGATTCTCCACGGTACTGCCTGGAGGTGTCACCGGATAGGATGCTGTAATTTCAACTTCCCCCCTTCAAAAAATTTCAGAAGCGTTTTCGCATGTGCACGTTCCTGCTCTGCGGTACGATCAAAAATACCGGATATTTGTATGTACCCTTCCTTTTTTGCCACCTTGGCATAATAGGAGTACCTGTTTCGTGCCTGAGATTCTCCCGCAAAAGCGATAAGAATATTTTTCTCAGTCTTACTTCCTTTTATACTTCCCATGGGACACCTTGGATCGAGAGTTAAGCTTTGAGGGCCGTTTTGCCCTCACTTGTTATTCCATACTTACAGCGCACCGGACTGTCCACATAGCCTTTTTTCTTCAGTGCCGTAATCCTGCAACTTACCTGTTTGGCCTCAAGTCCGGTTGCTGCAGCAATATCTTTTGATGCACAGGGACCGTCACACTTATCCATCGCTTCAAGAACCTGTTTCTGCTCATCACTCAATGTATCTTTCTTACACCCACAACCCATGGAACTCCCTCCTTTCTTAACTTTTTGTTTTATTTTCGAATTTTTCCCAAGGCACTTAGGACACAGGCCCGTCACTTCCAAGCGACGACCGGTGATCTTATAGCCCTTCGTGTCAACAGAGCCCAGTCTCACTTCATTGTCTCCAATATCCAGATTTTCAATCCGATGACACTGGACACAGTAGATGTGATCATGGTCTACAAGTTCGCTGTCAAAACGTTTCTGCCGCCCACTGATTTCCAACTTACGGATCATAGCAGCATCGGACAGGATCTCAAGATTTCTGTACACCGTCGCTAAGCTAATACGCGGCATAAATTTTTTAACACGCTCATATAGTTCATCAGCAGTCAGATGTTTTTTACTTTTCTTAAGCTCCCGAAGGATCATCTCACGCTGATTTGTCATTCGTAATTGCATACTGCCTCCTTGCGATAATAATTTTCAACTGTAAGTAATAACCCTTCGCAAGTCAAGGCTTTTTTAATCAGTTATTTTACAAGTATCACACTCCAGTGATGAACATTCCAAGTACTTCCGAGCGCGGGTATAACTTCAAAGAAGTTATTGCCAGAAGGATTAGTATAACTTAAAATAATCTTTGTAATTTAAGGGGTTAGATTGATATTACAGGGGAGGAATATGGTAATACCGAAAGCTGCTACTCAGGATGCCCGACAGAACTGTCGGGCATGATGGACTTTATTGCAGTATCCTGTCATACTCATTACTAAGAAAAACAAGATGCTGCTTTTCCTCACCGCGCATGAACTGGAAAAATTCCTTTGACTGAGGATCTTTGGCATTTTTTGATAGACGACTGTACAAATCATAGGCCTGAGTCTCAAGCATCATACCGAGTTGAATCACATCATCCTCAACGACCAGCCGCGACTGGAAATGATCAAGAAATTTCTGTTTATCAAATCCTCCTTCCAAAATATCTCTATCAGTTTCGTCATCCTTTTCAATATGTGGGAAGAGCGCCTTTAACCTGGCCTTATGGCTTTCTTCAAACTTTGCGAGACGTAAGAGAAGAGCTTTGACGGCTGTATCCTCACAGAGACCTTCCAGCATCAGATAGAGTTGCTGCAAGCCCTCCTCCATGGCATAGCTCATCCGGAAGACATCACTAAAATCTCCATTAACGAAAAACTCCATGCCGAAGGCCTCGTCTCCAACTGCCTTTCCACCATCATATGCAATTATACCACCACTCATATTATAAATATTGGGAAGATTCTCGGCCAGTAACAACTGCGCAGCAGCCTTGCTGCGTACTCCGGAATGTCAGTAGACAAACGTCGGCTTAGTAGGATCCAGCTCATCCATTCGCTCTGTCAATTCTCTAACGGGGATCAGGATGGCTCCGGGAAGATGCTCTTTTGCATACTCTTTGGGTTGTCGCACATCGAGGAGTTGATAATCTCCGGGCTTATGCTCAGCCATGAAGCTTTTCACCTCTTCAGGGCTCATATTCACGCCCGATGAAAATAGACTTTTCCAATTCATCCAATCAACTCCTCATACATTACATCGTTATAGCCAACATACATAACGGTTCCGATACGCAATGCCGGCGCCCGAAGATTTCCGGTGCGGCCAAGACTTACTTTCAGTATCTCGTCTTTTGAATCTGCATCCGGGGTATATTTTACTGTTTTTTTGCCTCTTCCAACATGCAACGTCTTAATATTCTGAAATATTTCCCAGGCATCATCAGCCTTAATCACGTTTTTTCTGGCATCGACGATCTCTTCAACCTTAACATCTGCCTGCTCAAGTGCCCCCTGAGCTTTAGTGCACGAGGTTCACCCTTTACGAAAATACAGCCAATCAACATTCATTAAACTTCTCCTGTTATTTTCTAATCATTCAAAATAAATAAAAAAAACTTATACCTATTCACCATGCTATTGAACGGCACAATATTTATCGGAATCAGGGGACACGATCCCAATTCAAAAGACAAAAACGAATTGGGTCATGTCCCCAGTTTCCTACCAGCGTATTCGTTATGCAATTCCGACTCAAACTCAATTTCGGTGAATAGTTACATAAAACTTTTTACTATTGAAATGTACGCATAAATCTTCTATCTATCCAATCTTTAATCCAAAAAGCAACCTTCCCCGACGTCTGAAACCAGTTTTTACGTAAAACACCCTGACCATGACCAAGATTAAAGATAAGAAGATAATCCCCACCGGGCTCAAAGGTCTGGAGAGGCTCTTCTTGAAGAAAAGCCTTCAGATTGTGAAAAAGCACCGGATTTTCCCGTACCGCATAGACACCCACCTTGGCAAGAGGCTGACTCTCAAACCAGATACAATCACCACCGCCAAAAATTTCAGGATACTCCGAACATTGCAGATATTTATTCACCAGCAGCCCACCGTCATCTCCGACCCGCAGGCCAGCCTCCCTGAAAAACGGAGAAGGATGCACACCCGTGGCAAGAATGATAAAATCAGCAAATTCAGAGGTTCCTGAATCAAATTGGAGACAATTCTCGTTGATGGACTGGATGTAGCCTTCTTCCCTGATAATCACCCCGTTTTTCAATAAAATATCACGGCTTTTGTTTCGTACAGACTCCGGAAATTTTGCCAGCAAGCCTCGCCCGGCAAATAAAAGTACTTTTGCTGAGTGACGAGTTCCCTTCAGAAGTTCCGCCACATTCCCTGCTGCCTCAGCACCTGCAGGACCACCACCAACGACGGCAACAGTCACATCTTGCCTTTGAGACAGAGACATTATTTCTGTCCGGGCCTGATACAAACGTTCTATTGGTTTAACTGTGTATATCCGACTAGAATCTCCATAAATCTTTGGTATATCCACATGACTACCGGTATTAAAAGAGAGCACATCATAGGATACAACCCGACCGGATTCCAGACGCAACTCACGCCTGCCAGGATCGACTCCAGTTACCGTATCTCGGATAAAAGTCCCCCCCTGATCCTCAACAGTACGCCTCACTCCAAAACGAATATCCTCCGGTTCATATCCGCTACCAAGCATTCCCGGCCCCATCCCTGAATAATAATGATAGTCCGAGGGACCAACCACCGTTACCTCGTGACCAAGACTTTTGATATCAGCTATTCCTGCGATTGTCACCATATGAGCATGACCGGCACCAGCCAGTACAATGTGTTTTTTTTTCATAAGTGTCAGTCTTATTGTCCGAATTAAAAATAAGCACCAGGATTCTAAGAATCCTGAGAATCCGCATTGAACATTACAAGCTGCCCATCACGATACCATGGATAAACAACAGACAATTGCAACTGAATGCCATCCGTAACGGCTGTATCTTCACATCAAGAGTCATATCACTCTTGCCAGTACTTACACCTTAAAGCGTCGAATCATCTCACCAAGTTTTCCTGCAAGCCCGGATAAGGAATCAGCACTGCCGCTTACTTTCTCGGAGCTGGAAATAATCTCTTCTGCAACAGCGCTGATCTGATTAATATCACCAGCAATTTCTCCTGCCACTGTGGATGTATGGGCCACGTTTTCATTGACCTCGGAAATTCCCAGAGCCGCCTGCTGCACATTCGAGCCTATCTCAGCAGTGGTTGCAGCCTGCTCATCGATCGCAGTGGCAATAGTGCCGACGATTGCATTGACCTGATGAATAACGTCTGTGATGTCCCGAATTTCTGTAACAGTTTCATTGGTGGAATTCTGTATCCCTTCAATTTGCTGCTTAATTTTCTGAGTGGCATCTGAAGTCTGACGAGCAAGCTCTTTAATCTCATTGGCAACAACGGCAAAGCCTTTCCCCGCCTCTCCTGCTCTTGCTGCCTCAATGGTGGCATTCAATGCCAGCAGATTCGTCTGTGCAGAAATTTCAGAAATCACCTCCGTCACTTTACTGATCTCGACAGCTGCTTCACCAAGGACATCTACTTTCTCACTGGCAGAAGAAGCCTGATCCACCGCCTTTGTTGCTACGATGCTCGCTTCGTCGGTATTCGCCGCAATTTCAGATATGGTAGCGGTCATCTCTTCAGTAGCCGTGGCCACCATATTAACATTGGTGGAAGCCTCTTCACTAGCGGCAGCCACCGAATTCATATTTGTGCTCATCTCTTCAGCAGCTGCTGCAACCGTATTGGTTCGTTCCGATGCCGATGCGGCTCCTTTCTGCATACCTGTTGAAAGTTCTGACAATTCTGATGAAGCAGAATTTGTAGCCTCGACACTGCCCTGAATATCAATGACCATACGACGGACATTATGCAGAAATGCGTTGAAGGTAGTAGCAAGTTCTGCAAATTCATCCAGTACATTATCTTTGTACAGATGACATTCCCGGCAACTTTCAAACTCTCCTTTCAAGATCTTCGGACACTCCACGTTCGTTGAAAAAGAACCACTCTGTTCCCAGCAATGGGTGACTTTACCATAACTGGAGCACTCCTGGTTTCCACATTCCATTTCTTCTGAACAATTCACAGCACAGAGCCTGTTACTCTCAACATCGACGGTAAGATCCCCCTGTCCTGCCTGTTGAAACTTATTTACAAGCTCCTTTAGCGGATTGTTAATAAGAGTGTTCATTAAAAAAAGTATAACAACCATGGTAACTAGAAGAACAGCTACACCACCGGCTACCATTTTATACATATTATTCCTGATTGTAGCCATGGTCCCGGAAATATCTGTAGGAATGGCCAGCACCCCTATGTTTTTACCACTGTAGTCCTTCAGGGAACCATAAACGGTCAGCAGATCTATACCATTTTTATGAACCTGCTTAAACGTGACCCCATCGCTCGTCATCATCTTCCTGAGCCATGGAAAACTTTTTTGGGGAATACTCAGAGAATGAGTCTTAGCCAGATACTTAAATCCGTCACCATCTGGAATAACCACGGAAATATCAACTCCCAGAGTTTCCTTCAGAGGCATAAGTAACTTATCATTGAGTTTAATACCAAATTCCACGGAGCCTATATGATTCCCTTCCATGGACACGGGAACAACACCCCTGATACCGAGACCAGCGACACCTTTTTCAATTCAGGAAATAGATCTTTTTGTTTTGTTTACCTCAATGACAGTTTGACGAATGGAGGAAAGGTCGTCACCAAATTTTTCCGGTTTATGGAGTCTCAGAAAAGAGGTGGCGGGGGGAAGGTGAAACTGAAACTGCGCCAAAGAAAGCCGTTGTTTCTCAGCTTTGAAAAAGGGAAGGGTCATATCAGTTAACTGCTGTCGATTACGCAAGCCAAATGCCTTTTGTACATCCGGCATAGCAGCAACCACCAGAGCCATAGCTGTTGCTGAACGCGCTTCATCCTCGAAGGCCTTTTGCACTCCATTAAACCTGGCCTCTAGTCGTAACTCCTCTGCCTGCAGAAAAGTCTTTTTTCCCTCCATTGCCGTCAAATAGACGGTGGCGGAAATCAACAAACAGAACGACAAACCGATAACACTTAGCAATCTTGCCTTCACACTTTGTGGTAGAAATCTACGTAACATACTGTTCTCCTGTTGAGGATACTATTCAAACATGCTTTTTATAAATACATATTGAGTATATGTGTTTCGGGAAAAAAATGGAATTTTTTTTTATAAGAGCAGGAACCTGTTATTTATCGCACGCTTTCCTCCGTTGAATGACAACCATGGCAACCAAAACAATGAGAATCCCGGGGAGGACCTGAACTCCCGGCCATCTACCGTAAAAAAGCAGCTCAAGAATAATAACTAGCCCAGGGTTGAGATAGGAATATGCCATAACCCTGGTGGGCCCAAGGAAAAGAATAGAATACTGAGTAAGGAAAAAAGTAATACTTGTGGAAAAAATTGCCAGATACACAATACCACCCCAGACCCTCGGAGAAACTTCAGCCCAGGAGACCTCAAACAGCTTGGGTCCTGCAAGCAGCAGCAACCAGATGGTTCCGGTGAACATGATCCAGAAGGACATTTGCAGCATTGGCTCACCCCGATGAAATGAACGAACCAAGGGGCCATACAAGCCAACAAAAAAGCAACCGGCAAGAAAAATTAAGTCGCCCCTGTTCCAGGAGAATTCAGCAAAAAGAGCAGCATCACCTCTAAAAATTACCCATAAGGCTCCGACTATTCCTAAAGCCATGGCTATAAGGCGAGCCCGCCCCAGCCTTTCCTTATTTATAAGCATGGCATATATACCAGCAACACCGGGAACAATTGTATAGATTGCGCTGCTATTTAAGGCAGTTGTATAGCGAAGGGAGAGAAACATGCACCAGAAGAAAAATACCAGGGTGGCAGAAATCAGCGAATAACGGGCAAGAGCCCCGAAGGAGATAACAAAACTATAACGAAACCAGACAAGGGGGGCAAAAACCAGGGTGGCCAGAGCAAAACGAATCAGGGTGAGTACAACGGGATCAAGATCATGACTGATGGCTGCCACCACCGGGAAAGAACCGGAAACAATGGTAGCACAGAGGAACATCAGAAGATGGATTTTCAAAAAACGCATTTTCCATCTCCCGATGCTCTCACAAACCTGCGCCATGCTGCTTCAGGGCAATATGACAAACACACTACTTAAGCTTTTCAGGATCCTCCAAGAGCTCTTCCTGCTCTTCTTCATCATCAAATCCTTCTTCAGAATCCTCTTCGTAATCCTCTTCGTACTCCTCTGTCAAATCCTCTTCAAGATCTTCCGCATCACCTTCACAAAAACAGAAAAGACGTGCATAAAGAACACCAATAAGCACAAAGTACATCGGGACAACCCATATCAACCCCAGTCCAAGGGGGATGGCTGCAAGGATGAAGATAAGCAGCATAACCAGATACAGGCCAAAAACAGACCACCATTTCTTATGGATCGCCTTCCGTGACGCTTCAAGCGCTTCCCAAGGCCCCATGCCTTTATCAAGGATAAGCGGTAGGGTCAATGCATAGCCAACGGAAAGATAGATCCCAGGGAGAACAAGAAGGATAAAGCCGATAACAACAAGAACGCTCTGAAGGATAATAGCCATGGTCATGGATGCTGCTTTAGAAAAACCGGCAAAGACCATCTTCCAGCTCACCCTCTGTTCAAGGGCACGTCGGACACCAATTAGCATAAGGCCACCGGTCATAAGCATGGAAAGCCAGCTTGAAACGATCTGCAAAGCACTGTTTACACCGACTAACAGTGTCGGGTCACTCCCCTTATAAAAGGCCTGAGAGGCAGCCATCCCACCAAAACTCACGGTGAAGGCAATCAGATACATGACAATTATGCCCCCCCAAAGAGACGCCTTGGCCCCCTTGTTTTTTTGCCATGCCTCTTTTATGAGCTCAGCAATGGTAAAATCTACTCCACCGCCGAAATGTTCTTCATCGGTTTCGACAACAACAGTTTCGGTATCGCTCTCTTCGGCTATTTCGTCATCACTGAGCATTTCAATTACTTCCGGCTGACACACTCCGCAATATAATTTGGCATCAACTTCCTGCATAAAATCTCGATGAAACCTTTCACCACAAACAGAACATGGCTCTTTGGGAGACTCTTCCTCATCCCCATCTTCAGTGGCTTCCATGAGATTCTGCTCTGAAGAATTTGTTTTCTCCTCCAGCAACTCTCCATCCTCTGTCAAGGCGAGTTCTTCAGCCTCTTCAATTTCCACACCTTCCTCTTCATTCTCCTCAGGAGCTTCATCAACACCATCAGCTTCCTCGGGAGTACACAGGGCACAGTAGTGTTTAGATCCTACCTGTTCCAGGAAATCAGGATGAAGCGACTCGCCACAGCCCGAACAGACTTGAAGTTTAAGAGTTTCTTCATCGGACCAAGCATCATCTTCATCGGCCATGAGAGCAAGGAGCTTGTCGTCGTCTTCCCGAGAATCGTCCTCACTTTCATCACCCATCAAAGCATTGAGGCCTTCATCCTCTGTAGCAACGGGGATTTCTTCTATTTCCTCATCGTCGGGCTCTTCTTCACTCTCTGTTTCATCAAGAAGCTCCAGCCCTTCTTCAGAATCGGGCTGACATAAAGCACAGTAGAGTTTCGAGTCGATCTCCACCATAAATTCAGGTACAAATGATTGATTACAAACCGAACACTCTTCCAGGGTTGAATCATCCTCAAGAGGAACTTCTTCAGGATCCTCAATTACGTCAGGCTCCTCAAGTTCCTCTATGGTTTCTTCTGGTTCTTCAATCTCTACTGCAATTTTTTCCTCTTCCGGTTCTGCAACTCCTTCAGGATCTGCTGCCTCCTCAGTTTCCAGAGTCTCCTGCTCGACAATTCCCGAAATCTGAGGTTTATCATCATACAGTATTTCCTGGTGTACAATGCCGACATCATCAACTTCGGGAGGAATATCCTCGGTGATCAAAAAAACTTTGCTACATTTCGGGCAGCGCAGTTTTCTTCCTGCAAGAGAATCATTTACAGATCCATGCACCCCGCAATGGGGACAATCTATCTTCATGTACAGCCTCCACGTTCTTGGACTCTAACCTGGATAAAATTACGGTAAGAGGAAAATAAAACAAGTATAATGGCAAAGTGTAGTACAAAACCATAGATAAAATACAGGAAAAACGGCACTTCCCCTGATTTTATTCATTTTTTTTCTTAAAATTCATCCTTTCTTTTATAATGGAACTTATTCTCATCGCAGCCATGGCGCACAACAGGGTAATCGGACGCAATAACAGTATCCCCTGGCATATTCCCGCAGAGATGCATTTTTTCAAAAAAAGTACCATGGGCCATGCTGTGATTATGGGCAGGAAAACCTTTGACTCCATAGCCATGGCCCTCCCCGGGCGCCTCAATGTTGTGCTCAGCAGAGACAGGACTCTCAAGATTCAAGGATGCCTGATTGCAAGCGACCTTAAAGCCGGATTTGAATGCTGCAAGGACCATGAGAAAATATTTATTATTGGAGGAAGAAGTATTTATCTGGAAGCCATGAATATGGCCGATACGGTTCTGCTCTCGGTTCTTGATAAAGAGTATGAAGGAGATATCTTTTTTCCACATATTCCCACGAAACACTTTCAACACGTCTCCGAAGAAAGGATGGGAAAGACAGATATGTTTACCCTGCACACCTATAAACGCAAATTCCCGACAAATTTTCAGGAATCACCATGAGAGTGCTACCTATTTGAACATTGGGATGCGCTGTCTTTCAAGACAACGAAAGGGATATCAGGCTCACTCACTTAAGACATCACTATCAGAACTATCATTGCTACGCAGCAGTAATGCCCTCTCCCTTTTGTACTCCTCATAACTAGGCTGCCCCTGTCCCGGTTCTTGTGCCGGATCAGAGGATGGATCTTCGGTGCGACGATTCTGATCAGACATCTGAAAACCACCATACATCCCCTTATACACCTGATCTTTATCGCCGCAGCTTATCACCCCAATCGATACCAGTACCAAAACAGTTATCAGAACAGCTCTTTTCATACAATTGATACCTTAGACATTCTTCCGTTATTACGACCAAGTATTCAGGCTGAAGAAAATACAGCATTTTACACGGCCTTCAGCCAGTCTGTACCTTCAGCCTCAAAACCTAGGTTACTGGCAGTAACCCACTTTACCTTATTGTCTACCTGCAGCCACTGGCTCAGAAGACTGGGTGAAATATTCCTGCACACGTTCCAACCAGGTGTCACGCTGCTGCTGTGGCTGAAAAGTGATAAATCCACCCATGGATCGCTGCACTCCCATCAGATCGATAAGAAAGCTATAGACTGCGTTTGCCGCCACCTGATCTGCGGACAGGGCCTGATTCTGAGCATCAAGTAGTTCGATAATTGATTTAATCCCCTCAACGTAAGAATCGGTAATCAAATTCAAATTGCGCCTTGCAGAATCCGCGGCATCACGTGACAGGTTGATTCCCGGATAGGACGCTCGCGTTCTGTTCAGGGAAGCCAGGGTATCCTGGCTTATTCGATCCGCAGCGGCCTGTCGGTCGATCAGTAAGCCTGCCAGTTCTTCCCGGTTTCGATTTAATGCGGCACTTTTACGACCACCTTCTATAAGTGGCAGTCTGGCAAAGACCCCGACCTGCCAGTCGGTATCATCCAATCCGTCCTGGTAGTCTCCACGCTGTCCGGCACCACTTTCTGAGAAGTACTGGTCAGCACTGCCTTCCACACTGAAATCTGGCAGCCATCGTTCACGTCCCGCAGCGGTTTTGATTCTTCGCTTGGCCTCAATGGCTGCATCAAAAAACTTAAGCTCGGGGCGGCTGGCCAGTGCCTCTTCAACAGCAAAACCACGAAATGCAGAGAAATATTTGGGATTCGTTGTCAAATGGTAGAAGAACTTCCCACCGACCATATGCAGGGGATCACCCAGATCCGTTTCTTCTGCAATAAAAAGCTCCTGCAGAGGACGGTTTAATATTCTGTTCACTACTGTTATGGCATCAAGCGTTACAGATTCTCGTCTTAAAACATCGATCTTATCTGTGGCAAGCTGGGTTTCCCAGCGATACACCTCATCTGGCCCTGCAGCACCGGTTGTGAGCCTGATGCTGGCACGATTAAGATTGGCCTGGGTAAGTTTCAGGTTATCTTTAACCAACTGTTCAATGATCTTTGCCTGTAAAACTTGTAGATAGGCGACGGAAGCCTGATACATAACATCCAGACGAACAGTCTCATAATCCATGACCCTACCGGTTTGATTATGTTTTTCAACCGTATACGCCGCCCAGCTGCGCTCCGAATAGATTTGCTGAGAGCCCGTTACGGTTCCAGTCCAGGCATTTTCCGGTGAGCTACCCATGCTGAGATCTGCCCTGTCCTGATCAATAGCCCGGTAACCGGTACCGATACCAATCTGAGGAAGCAGAGGAGAACGAGCCTCGGACACAGAATACTCTCCGGCCTTCACCGTAAATTGTGAAGAGGACAGGTCAAGATTTGCCTTGAGTGCATCCTTTACCGCCTGCTGCAGATTCAGGTGTCGTTTGATATCTGTACGCTGTTCGTTAAGCAGATTTGCCCCAACCAGAGTCACCAGCCCCGGATAGATATCAAGGGCCCTGGCGGTTGCCATATTAAGGGTAAGTTCACGGCCTCTGGAAAAGTTCACCGTAAGTGAATCAGCTTTTTCACCAAGGAGGATGCTTTGTGCGGCAACGGCTGCCCTTCTGGCAAGATTAGCCTCCATATCTTTTGACACTTCTCCGGCAAGAAGTCCCCTTTCTACCTGCTTGCGACTCCAGGTGGAATAACTCGGCAGCCCCCGAACGATAAGTCCCTGGCTGAGTTCTTCATAATCAGCACCCGAATAACTGTACAGTGGACCGACCATAACTGCGTCGGTACCCGCAGGAACCGCAGCAAGTACTTCCTGTACGGAACTGTTGCCGGACACAAGAGTGACACTGATGGAATGTTCATTGGCAAGCCGCTTTGCATACATTTCTACTTCTGGAAGCTCCCTGATAATACGTTGATCGAGCAATATGGCTAGATTTTCAAAAGGAACTATTTTTTTAAAATTAATCACTTCCCGGTCAGCAAATATTTTTGCTTCAATGTAGGCAAGATTCTTCACGCCACTGCGTCCCTCTACTCCTGAAGACCTGTCACGGGAAACGCTGCCAGCGACAAATGGGGCCACCACCGGTTTGGGAATATCACCCAGGCGAAAGACCATACTGGAGCCGATAGGTCCAAGAGTGAGAACAAGGTCAACATCAGAGTTTGCAAACAGCTGTTTAAGTGCTTTTCCGGCACCTTCAGCCGTATCCTTTCCGGAAAGGGTCATTGCTTTTGGAAAATTGAGTAAAAACTCTCCCTCGGCAAGCAGTTGCAGTTCTTTTTGAAAGAGAGCAAGAGTCGCAAGATCCGTTACAGTAGTTCCATCCGTAACAGTTCCCACATTATAAACAGGCTGTCCCCCTTGTTCTGCAGAGGAAAAGGCCGGGAACAGGAAGAAGAACAGACAAAAAGCTAAACAGAGTTGCAGCAGACGATGCGACATGAGTAATATCTCCCTGAAACAGGTCAAAAGTTATTTGATTTTGAAGAAGACAGCATACAAAACCGGTACAAAAACCAGGGTAAGAACCGAGGCAAAGCCAAGTCCAAAAACAATGGTTACGGCCATGGAAACAAAAAATGCATCGGAAAACAGTGGAATCATCCCCATCATGGTGGTTAGTGCCGCCATCATAACCGGTTGCATCCTCGACACACCGGATTCCACAACCGCCTCAAGTCCCTGCATGCCATCTTTGATATTGAGATCAATCTGGTCTATAAGGACGATGGCATTTTTAATCAACATTCCAGCCAGGCTCATCAGACCGAGTAATGCCATAAAGCCAAATGGCTGTTTAAGCAGCAACAGACCACAGGTTACCCCAATCAACGAAAGGGGCACGGTCAACCAGATAATAAGCGGCTGCCGGAAGGCGTTAAACAAAAAGATAACCACAAGAACCATCATCCCAAAATAGAGCGGAATATTGGCAGCAAGCTGCCTGGTAGAATCGGCAGAATCCTCAAGCTCCCCGCCCCAGGCAAGAAAATAGCCGGGCATATCCTTGATTGGAATGACGTCATCATATTTCAAAGGCACGGTGGAGGCAGTATAGAGCTCGCCATCCTGAAGAGGAGTCCCCCGGTAGGCCGCAAGATCAACACCAAAGGCCTGTTCAATCTGAGGCTTGACCCGACTAAAAAGCTGGGCCGGAAGTTCGGTCCTAGGATCGGCATGAACCTTAATCATGGGACGCCGGTGCCAACGTGAAACCCTGGCATTTTCCCATTCGGTATTAACGCCATTCATAACCTGAAGAACCGGAACGTTTTTCCCTGCTGAAGGACTGTAAATCTGCAACTCCTCCATATCTTCTATGGTCTGCCGTTCTGCAAGCGGTGCCCTGGCGATAATCGGGATCAGGTCAATACCCTCCCGATAGATACCGGTGGTGGTTCCAGAAAAGTTGGCCTGGAGGGCGTTTGCCAACATGGGTCGTGTGATACCAAGGGTCATGGCGCGCTCTTCAGCCAGTACAGGCTGTGGAGTTTTCACCTTGGCACCCCACTCTGTACGAATGGCTTTAGCCCCTTCTGCATTCATGATTGCCATGGCCTGTTCGGACAGTGCACGAATAACTTCCGGATCCGGACCATTGATACGAAGCTGGATTTTACCACCGAGCGCAGGGCCCAGATTGAATTTTTTCACATTGACAACTGCATCCGGCAGCAGTTCGTCAAGATCACGCTGGATGCTCTGCTGTAACTCATTAATCAGGGTATAATCATTAACGGTCACTAGGAGATTAGCGAACTGACTTGCTGCCTCCACGGGGGTATCATAGGTGAGGATAAAACGGGGATGACCACCACCAATGGCAGCTGCAACCTGTTCCACACCATCAATCTGGAGCAGATACTCTTCGATTTTGAGAACTTCTTTTTCTGTTTCCAGAATATGATTTCCCTCACGAAACTGGGCTTCCACCTGGAACATGGGACTGGTGGAGGATGGAAAAAACAATTGTTCCACAAAGGTGAATCCGTACAAAGACGCCGCAAACATTGCCACAACGATTCCGATGGTCAGCCAACGTGCTTTAATAGCCCCGACGAGCACAGTCCGATATACCTTATAAAATTTATTATCATAGGGATCTTTTACCGGGCCTTCTTTAGGTTCTTTATCCTTCTTACTGAGAATAAACTGTTTGGTCATCAGGGGCGTAATAGTAACCGCCGTAAGCCAGGAAAGAGACAGGGAAATAAGGATTACATAGTAGAGCGATCGGGTATATTCCCCGGTGGAATTACTCATTCCTCCAATGGCAGCAAAGGCGAGTATCGCAACGGCGGTTGCCCCAAAAAGTGGCGTCGCATTCTGCCCTATTACTTCCTTTGCAGCAGTCATCCCGTCCATTCCTTTCTGCATACGATGTTTCATGGAATCCACCACCACAATGGCGTTATCCACGAGCATACCGAGCGCAATAATCAGGGCACCAAGAGAAATACGTTCAAGAGTTATCTGGAAATAGCCCATCACAACAAAGGTTGCGGCAATGGTGAGCAGCAAAATAAATCCAATAATAACAGCCGATCGCAGCCCCATAAAGATCAGTAAAATAGCGATAACAATGACTACTGCGGCCAGCAGATTCATGATAAAGCCGTCAACTGCCTTGGTTACAGACTTTGACTGCATGGAAATCTCTTCGAGTTCCATACCAAGGGGAATCTGGTTCATCAACTCACCTATGCGTACGATGACTCCCTCACCCATGGTTACAGCATTGCCACCTGAGATCGTTGACACTGCAATACCAATAGCATGTCTACCGTTCACCCGAAGGATCTTTTTCGGAGGATCCATATAGTCACGAACAATGGTGGCCACATCTCTTAGATAGACCAAACGTCCATTTTTAGAGGCAATAAAGAGGTTTCCAAAATCCTTTTCCGACTTGAATTCACCCGTGGGATTAATGGACATGTACTCCGTGCCGATTTTTATGGAACCCGAGTCCACGGGAATATTTTTGGCCTGCAGTGCATCAAAAATTTCCTGCTGGGTAATACCAAGTGCAGCCATTTTGGCACGTGACATTTCCACGTAGACGGCCTCGGTCTGTTCGCCAAAAAAGGTGACCTTTTTCACATCGACTACGGTGAGCAACTCTCGTTTTAGAAGCTCAGCGACATCCTTCATCTCGGCATAGGTGTAGCCCTCTCCGGTGAGTCCGAAATAAACACCAAAGACGTCACCAAAATCATCATTCACAATGGGTGGCCCGGCGCCCGGTGGCAACTGGGGAGTAACATCAAGGATTTTACGGCGTAGCTCATCCCAGACAGCGGGCAGGGCAGCACGGTCATACTTGTCTTTGATTTTAACCTTAACAGTGGAAACTCCGCGAGCCGAATAGGATTCAACACGGCGGAGCTGTCCCAGCTCCTGACACGCCTTTTCAATCTTCTCTGTAACTTCTTCCTCCACCTCTTTCGCCGAGGCACCCGGATAAAAAGTCACCACAACGGCATCTTTAATGGCGAATTCAGGGTCTTCAAGCCGAGGCAGAGACTGATAGGATTGATAACCAAGAACTAGCATGACCACGGTCACGGTCCAGGTAATAACAGATTTTTTTATGGAAATTTCAGCAATATTCATAGGAATGCCTTATTTGCCCTCTCGCTGTTTTTCCCAGGGACGAACCTTCATGCCCTCTTCAAGCTTCGTGATTCCGGCAATAACGATAGTTTCCCCCCCCGTAAGTCCCTCTTCAATTAAGATGGAGTCAGCCCCCTGCATACGACCGACGCGTACTTTGTTCTGACGAACGGTTGAGCTTTCCTTATCAAAAAGCCAGATAAAGGGTTCATTCCCCGGTGCCTCCATCACTGCAATGGCAGGGATAAAAATGCTCCGTGGAGTATTGTCAGATTCTGATCCAGTTGTGTAGGTGACCATGGCTGTCATACCGGGGAGGATACCTGCCTCTTCCGGCTGGTCCATAATCAAAACGACGCGATAGGTCTGGGTGGCAGGGTCGGCTTGAGTCGAGTACTCCTTAACAGTAAGGTCATACTCTTTACCGAGGATTGATTCAAAACGGCTGGTAATTTTAAGCGTATCCTGTCTCTTCTTCAGGCCTGCCATAAGCAGTTCCGGGATATCCACGAGAATTTCAATCTGGGTTATATCCTGGAGATTGACAATGGTTTCCTTGGCCTGCACTTTCTGAAAATTCTCAACAAATCGTTTCGAGACGACACCATCAAAGGGAGCCTTGAGGGAGGTATCTATAAGCCTGTTTCGTGCGTCTTCGAGCTGGGCTCTTGCCACATCGCGGGAAGCCCGGTAGCTATCATAATCTGCACGGGACACCTGCTGCTTGGCATAGAGTTCCTTGTAGCGGCGGAACTGCTTTTCAGCTTGGAGATTTTTGGCCTCTGCTTCATCCAGTGAGGTCTGGAAATCCCTTTTCTGGATCTGGGCAATGAGATCACCTTTTTTGACCTGCTGTCCTTCTTCTACTGGCAATGCAACCAGGGGACCAGAAACCTTAAATGAGAGTTCAGCCCGTATTGCTGCCCGAACTGTGCCGGGTAAACTCAGGTTAAAGGGTGTCTCCCCTGCCTGGACAGCCATAAGCTTGACCGGCCGGACGACCTCGATTGCCTCTACAACCTCCTCTTTGCCGCAAGCACTGAACAGCAGGGCTGCACTCAGCAGAATAGTCATCTGCAAAAGAATCGGTCGAAATCCTGTAAAAGGTTTTGGTATCTGCACTCTCTTTCCTCCGGTATGGGAACATCTCTATTAGAAATATCGTTATGGTAGTGTGGGTAAGTATCAGTATATTTTTCTTGATAATACTTTATACAACTTTATCAGGAAGTTGCAGTAAATTTCTTCCTTTTTAATAACTTTTATTATTATATCCTTTTGTTTCAAGACGTATTGAGACAAGACAAAAGGGATGGTATACATAGGTGATGACAACTGACCTCCCCCAGCTTCCTATCCACAGCATACTGCCAGACCTGCTGGCCACCCTGAAGAAACACTTATCCGTCGTTCTTGCCGCAGAACCTGGTTCCGGAAAAACAACCATAGTCCCTCTGGTCCTGCTTGATGAACCATGGCTCAAGGGAAAAAAAATCATCATGCTGGAGCCCAGACGTCTTGCCGCCCGTATGGCGGCCAGACGAATGAGTGATCTTGCTGGTGATACTATTGGCGGAAAAGTAGGCTATCGCATTCGCTTTGATAAAAAGATCACTACGAACACCAGAATTGAGGTGGTAACCGAGGGAATTTTCGTACGAATGATTCAGAATGCCCCTGAGCTTGCCAATGTGGGGCTGGTGATCTTTGATGAGTTTCATCTGCGTTCCATTCAATCTGATCTAGCACTCGCTCTGTGTCTGGATATCCTGGAACTCCGGGAAGATCTGAAAATCATGATCATGTCGGCAACCATGGATAGTGCCCGGGTGGCAGCGCTCCTTGGCGGAGCACCGGTAATCTCAGGGAAAGGACGATGCTTTCCGGTGACCACCCATTATCTTGCCAGAGCCTCTTCCGATTACCCTGTTCAACGTGCAGTGAAAGCCATTCATCGTTCTCTTGCTCAGGATACTGGGGATATTCTGGTCTTTTTACCGGGTGCCGGTGAAATAAAAGCCGTTCAACGACAGATCAATGGAGATGCTCTCTGTCTGCCCCTTTATGGCAATCTACCACAGAATAAGCAAGACATGGTCTTTGCAGCAAGCAGCAAACGAAAGGTGATCCTGGCCACCCCCATTGCTGAAACCAGCCTTACCATTGAGGGTGTCGCCATTGTAATTGATTCTGGCCTAATGAAGGTTCCCCAATTTTCACCTGCGACCAGCCTCACAACTCTGCACACTGTACCCATCTCCAAGGCCTCTGCTGAACAACGTGCAGGTCGTGCCGGACGCCTTGGCCCTGGAATTTGTTATCGCCTGTGGCTCGAAAGTGAGCAGCACTCAAAACCGGATTTTCTGGCTCCTGAAATTATTGGTGCGGACTTGTCCCCCTTACTGCTTGAGCTATTACGATGGGGGGTATTGGATCCAAAAGAACTCAGCTGGCTTGACCCTCCTCGAACTGGCGCCATAGCACAAGCCCGTACCCTTCTCACCCAACTTGGAGCCATTGACAACAAGGGAAAACTCACAGATCTTGGCAGACAGATTAGTACTCTTCCCCTACATCCGCGCCTGGCCCTTATGCTCCTTTATGGGCATAAACAGGGCCTTGGCATCCTTGCCTGCCGTCTCGCTGCTCTTTTACAGAATCGTGATCTCTTTCGCGGTGGCAGAACGCAGCAAAATGCCGATATCGGAGACCGTCTCGATATCCTGAGACTCTATGAAGACGATGGGGCAACCGTGGTGAGTGCACGGGGCGCAGATCCATCACTGTGCCGCCGCATTCTTCAGGAAGCCCTGCAATACCAACGTATCCTGAAGATTGCTGGCAAAAAAAACAGTCCAAGAGACGTCCATGAATCCGGTAATCTTCTGGCAATTGCCTATCCCGACCGCATCGCCATGAAAAAATGCGGTTCCAATCAGCATTTGCTTGCCTCTGGCCGTGGAGTGATTCTTCCTGAAGGAGATCATCTCCATCGTACTGATTTCATTGTGGCAGCCCACGTCGATGGCGGAAAAAAACAGGGTCGTATTTTCCTTGCCGCCACGCTTTCTCTTGAAGAAATCACCTCTTCCCATAACCACCTGTTAACACAGCAAGAGAGCGTGGAGTGGACAGGAGTTAAGGTTGAAGGCCTTACCATTCTTTCACTTGGCAGCCTTATAATCAAAAAGAGCCCTCTGCTGAATATCCCACCTGAACAGATGCTGCAATGCCTTATAGAAGGGATCCGTGAAACCGGCCTGAAGTGTTTAAACTGGGAAAAGAAAAGCCGTGACCTCCAGGACAAGGTTCAAACTGCCCATACCTTTGCCCCCAAGGAGTGGCCCGACTTTTCAAACAAACCACTTATCGAAGACCTCTCCTGGCTGGAACCGTATCTTGACTCCATCACAAGCGTGAAACAGCTTAAAAAACTCGATCTCTATAGTATACTGTTGTCCCAGTTCTCCTGGAAAAGACAACAGAACCTTGAGCGCCTCTTTCCAAGCCACTTTCAAGCTCCCAGCGGCTCCCGAATCAAATTGCAATATCCGCCCGGAGAGGAACCCGTTCTTGCCGTACGTATCCAGGAAATGTTTGGAGCCACGGAAAGCCCGACAATTTGTGATGGGAAGATATCTATTATTATCCATCTCCTGTCTCCTGCAAGACGCCCCGTTCAGGTAACGGGAGATCTTGCCTCTTTCTGGAAAAACACTTACCCGGAAGTAAAAAAGGAACTCGCCGGCCGCTATCCCAAACATTACTGGCCAGACGACCCCTTAGTAGCCCAGGCTACTGCCCGCTGCAAACCCCGCCGCTAAGCGACTGTCTAAGAGTGCCTGTTCTCGGATAAGCTCATAGATTTCCCTTGCTTTTTTGTCAATACGCTTTACCATATGAACAAATGATCATATACACAAACCATTAAATAGCAAGAAAATGAACCCAGACGATAACACAAAAGACCTTTGCAGTTGCAGATGTATACACGAAGACCGTGTTGCAGATGCAACAACACATGCCCTACCGGAACAGGACAATCTCCATATGGCACAGCTTTTCAAAGCCATGGGTGACCCCAATCGATTAAAACT
This sequence comes from uncultured Desulfocapsa sp., assembly GCA_964538055.1. GTDB lineage: Bacteria > Desulfobacterota > Desulfobulbia > Desulfobulbales > Desulfocapsaceae > Desulfocapsa. The sequence goes on from CAZIDU010000013.1 coordinate 24,254, forward strand.
CCTTTGGGCTCTTGAACAAGGAGAGATGTGCGTCTGTGATATCGCAGCTTTTCTCAAAATATCAGAGTCGGCCGTGAGCCATCAGCTGCGCATGCTGCGACAACTGCAACTGGTCAGTAACAGACGGGAAGGGCCGGTTCTCTACTACCGGCTCAATGATCACCATATCAACGAGCTTATGCAGACAGCGTTGAAGCACAGTAGGGAATAATCATGAATTTTCCACTCTTTATCACCCAGGTACTGCAGGCAAGTTGGGATTTACTCGTACAATCGGCACCCTATATGCTCTTTGGTCTCCTTATAGGCGGGATGCTGAAAGTCTTTCTTTCGGCTGACTATGTTGCAAAACATCTGGGCCATGGACGTTTCAGTTCAGTTTTCAAGGCAGCATTATTAGGAATTCCTATCCCACTCTGCTCCTGTGGGGTATTACCTGCAGCTGCTGCACTCAAAAAGCAGGGTGCCAACAAGGGGGCAACTGCAGCATTTCTTATTTCCACTCCAGAATCCGGTGTGGACTCCATATCCATCACCTACGCCCTACTCGATCCGATTATGACAATAGCACGGCCTGTTTCAGCCTTTATTTCCGCAATGGTCGCTGGTATCGGTATTAATGTGCTGCAGCCTCAAGACAATGAGAAAAAAGCAACAGAATTGCCAATTATTCATACTGGTTGTGGTTGTTCCGGAGAATGTTCCACCTCCGCAGCAACGGAGACCCAAAAAGGTCTATTCAACAGGCTGGGAACAGGGCTACGCTATGCGGCCACTGATATCTGGGGAGATCTGGCGGGTTGGTTTTTTGTAGGGCTGCTTGCGGCAGGTATTATTACCGTACTGATTCCAGACGAGTTAATAAGCAGCTACCTGGGTGGAGGATTACAATCCATGCTTCTTATGCTCTGTCTTGGAATCCCGCTTTACATCTGTGCCACTGCATCGACACCAGTGGCTGCTGCATTTATCTTAAAAGGGGTAAGTCCTGGTACTGCATTGGTCTTTCTGCTGGTGGGCCCTGCAACAAATATCACATCCCTGTCGGTACTCTTTGGAATCCTAGGAAAAAAATCAACAGCGCTGTACCTTGGAGCTATGGCAACCATTGCAGTCCTCTGTGGCCTGGCTCTCGATATGATCTATGTTTCTTTGGGAATCTCAGCGGTAGCCATTGTTGGTAAAACCGGTGACATCCTTCCTGAATCCATTTCCATAACAGCAGTCCTGATCCTGCTGGCCCTCTCAATTCCGCCCTTGTTGACTGCAATAAAAAGCAGATTTCTAAAGATCAATAATGGATGTAGTGATCATTGCAAGACTTTGTAAAATGGACGGGATAACCCAAGCCGTAGTTTTTAGGATTTCAGATTTTCACGACTCAAATTAAGCATAGCATTTAACTATCATCTATAGCAATAGTGCTCAATTTGTGGAATAGTCAACGGATGGAAAATACACAAAGTAAACAAAAACCTCAGAAATCAACGATCCTCTTTCTCATCTTTCTTTTTTTCCTCTTTAATGGGGGACACCTCTTTCGTACCAGTATCAACACTATGTATTTCACCGAAGATATCAGCGGAGATTACACTCCGATTGAGGCTACGGTGATTGCATTCAAGCCTGATCCTGGGGAGAACAATAAAGAATCTTCTCGGATGCTCCCTGTCTTTTCTTTTTTGTATGAGGATAAGGAGACCACCTTGGAGGCACCTGATTTTGCATTCAATCAGGACAAACAACAGAATCAGCCCTTTCAATTAGGGGAAGAATATTCACTCTGGGTCCACAAAAGATGGGGAAAGTTAATGGTTCCCCCCATCATGGCACCTGCTGAACTTGGCCGTTCACAATTGCGAATCAGTGGCCTGTTTTTGTTCCTGGCTATTGCGACATGGATTTTGCGCAATAAACTTGCGAAGGTTAAAACTGTCCAGCCCGATGACCCAAAAAGCTAAGCTGCAACAGAGCTTTTCCCTACCTGAAAGAGAGTGATTCAGGTATTTTCTGACAACTGGTTCCGGAAAAAGCCGAGTTTCAGTGGTAATCCGAAAACAGATACATGTGTTTTCCCTATTTCAGCAATTCCACAACTACGCTCTTCGTTCCTGCAGCATCAGATCAGCCAGGACAATGGCAGTGGCACACTCAATAACCACAGGAATCCTGATTGCAATACACACATCATGACGTCCCTCAATAAGGAGAGTGGAAACAGATTTTTCTTTAAAATTATAGGTGTCTTGGGGGATGCCAATGCTTGATGTGGGTTTTATGGGCACCCGAAACACGATATCATTACCATTGGTAATGCCGCCATTTATGCCGCTGGCATAGTTTGTCGTAGTTTTCCCATGTTCATCGACGATGCAGTCGTTATGTTCACTGCCTTTCATGGAGGCCGAGGCGAATCCTGAGCCAAACTCAATACCACGGGTTGCCGGTACGGCAAAGACCATATGGGCAATCATGGCTTCTGCAGAATCAAAAAACGGCTCTCCCAGACCCACGGGCATATTGGTACAACGGCATTCGATAAGTCCACCGATAGAATCCTTGGCCTCTATAGCAGCTTCCACGGCAGCGGCTATATCTTCACTGCCACCTGCTTCGATCAATGTGGCAGTAACTGAAACTGCTCCAAGGATCTTTTTGGCAACAACGCCTGCTGCAACAATTCCCAGAGTAATCCTTCCTGAAAAATGACCGCCACCTCGTGGGTCATTGAAACCGCCATACTTCTGTTGAGCGGTATAATCGGCATGGCCGGGCCGTGGCTGATCCCAAAGGTTGGAATAATCTCCGGACTTAATATTGGTGTTTTCGAAAACAATGGTGAGTGGTGCCCCCGTCGTTTTCCCCTGAAAAACACCGGAAACAATGGAGGGGATATCCGGCTCCACCCGTGGAGTTGTGCCGCGCCCTCCAGCCCTCCTTCTTGCAAAATCATCTTTCAGGTCATTTTCTGTCAGTGCTATTCCGGGGGGACAGCCATCTATTACCACACCAATCTGGATACCATGACTCTCACCAAAAATTGAAATTCTAAACATGCGGCCAAAACTATTCATACTGATATTCTCCTTGTTGAAAGTGCAGCCTTATTTCAAACACACTTGCGAACGGTTAACACAACTCCATAGGATCGGTCATCTCTGTTAGTAATTTCCCCACCACTCTGAGGCACCAACTCCTTCATCCGGTCGGCCATATGGGGCACACAGAAAAAATGAAATTCCATTCCGGGATCCATACTCTTAAGACGTGCCCGCACGTCTTTAAAACCCCATCAACAATCCTTACGATAATCAATGTCTATTTGTATCCGTTTTCTCATTATAGCTGCTTACTACGACTTGAATCTGGTTTTTGATTTCGACCTGCTGCACGCCGGGCGATTCCCCTGGGAATTCTCCCCTGAGCGTTGCCCATCCTGATGTCCTATTTTAATTTTCTTGGGCCGTTTCTGTTTAAAGGGACGGGTATCCAAACGGGACTCAGGAAGCTCATGCACCGGTTCAAAGCCTTCAATCATCCTGCGATCAAGTAACTTCTTGAGAAGACGTTCTATATCAGCAAGCAGCGGAAACTCATCGGCGCTGACCAGGGAGATTGCCTGTCCTGTAGAACCAGCCCGACCGGTACGACCAATACGATGGATATAATCCTCCGGCACATTGGGTAAGTCAAAATTCACTACCTGGGGCAACTGGTCAATATCAATGCCACGCGCTGCGATATCCGTTGCCACCAGAACCCGAATCTGGCCTTCCTTAAAGGCAGCCAAGGCCTTGGTACGGGCATTCTGACTCTTATTACCATGAATAGTCGCCGCCGTAATCTTATTCCCCTCCAGATACCCGGTGAGTCGATTTGCCCCGTGTTTGGTCCTGCTGAACACCAGCACTCTCTCCCACTTATTTTCCTCGATCAGGTGGGCAAGGAGCGCCGATTTCTGTTTTTTATCCACGGGTGCAATCCAATGCTCAATAGCTTTCACCGCGGTATTCCGTGGAGTCACCGATATTTCAACGGGATTCCGAACCAGTGTTTTGGCAAGACTCCGAATATCCGAGGAAAAGGTTGCAGAGAACATCAGCGTTTGTCTATTTCTTGGCAAGACTGCTAATATCTTACGAATATCATGGATAAATCCCATATCCAGCATCCGATCCGCCTCATCGAGAACCAGCACTTCCAGCTTCTTGAAATTCACCGCATTCTGGCGATGAAGGTCCAGCAAACGCCCCGGAGTTGCCACCAGGACATCAACACCTTTGCGTAATTTTATCATCTGGGGATTAATCTTTACTCCGCCAAAAACCACCGTGGAACGTAATGCCAGATGCTTGCCATAGGCTTGGACACTCTCCTCAATCTGGGCGGCAAGTTCACGTGTGGGAGTCAAGACAAGAACTCGAGCCTGATTTGCCCGGGCCCGGTTCCCTGTTGCCAGCAACTCCAGTATGGGCAGGACAAATCCTGCAGTCTTACCTGTTCCTGTCTGAGCTGCGGCCATTACATCCTTGCCTTCAAGCACTGCAGGGATTGCCTGAATCTGGATAGGTGTAGGCGTTTCGTAGCCTTTTTCAGCAACAGCTTTTAAAATAGGGGCGGATAGGCCTAAGAGTTCAAATTTCATATATTTATTTATTGGAATTATGTAGAATTGATTGAGAAAAAAGTGGTTCAGGTCTTTTCCGACAAATCAGGTAAGCGCAGACTCGGATCCGCAAGCGAAGAATGAGTACGGACATCTGACGGATAATACCTGAAACATGGATACTTTATTTAACTGGTTCCAGAAAAATCTGCGTTTTTGAAGCAACCAAAGATGATAGGGCCTTCTTAAGAGGACAATTTTCGCCCGGTTCATTTCCCCGACGATACGCCTCCAATACTTTAACAGATTGTGCTGCAAGTTGTCTGCGGATCTCTCTTCTTTTACCTTTGACCCTGGCAATCCTCATGGAATCATAGGCCGTGGTTTGATGACGCAGCCAGGCGATGACGGCGGCCTCAGCTCGTGCAGCTATGGGAATCCGCTCAGTCCGGGCCACTGTGCCACTGCCAACGGGAGCTGCATGCTCGGTTATTTTTTTGCCGAGGATATCTGCTTCAATCTGATAACGTGGATGAAATCTCAGGAATTGGACAACTTCACCACAAAGGTCCACACAATATTTTTCCTGTTTCAATGAACGCCGGGCAAGATCTGCGACACGTTTTTTTGGCATACTCAGGAGTTGCTCTTTTGGCTTCGACCTCTTGAAGTGATTCATGGATATCTTGTTCTCTGGCCCAGATGCCCCTGGTCATCATCCGCCGTCCCTTTCTGATCTGCACCACCCAAGTTGGACCCTTTGCCTTGACACTTCTGGTCACGGCAGCATCTCCCGCCTTAAGAAATGCCCAGCCATCGGGCGGAGTGAGTCGTTCTCCTGATTCTGAAAGGACGTTTCCCTCTATTCTGCTGGGTTGAACTATGCGATGTGTATGAGCCATGTCTTCAGCCACCTGCCCGTTTTACTGTATAGCCAAGCGTGGTTAATTCTTTTTCCAATACATCCCTGTGGTCACCCTGAATTTCAATGATCCCATTTTTTACACTGCCACCACCGCCGCATTTTTGTTTGAGCGATTTTGCGAGTTTTTTCAGTGCCTCGGGATCGAGTGGCAAACCATTTATCAGGGTAACCCCTTTTCCTTTACGCCCCTTGGTCTCTCGCATCAACCTGACGATACCATCCCTGGGAATGGACTGCTGTTTCTTAGACGCGCATTGCTGCGCAGGCTTGTTACACCCGGGGTACATTGTGCCGGATTCGGTTGAATAGACGAGGTCGGAATTACTGTTTGATGATTTTCTTGCCATATTATTCTCTTATTTTGTAACTATTCACCATGCTATGAAACGGCGCAATGTTTACCCGGAATCTGGGGACACGATTCCAATTCAAAAGACAAAAACGAATTGGATCATGTCCCTAGTTTCCTACCGGCTTATTCATTATTCAATTCCGGCTCAAACTCAATGTCGGTTAATATTTACCTTTTTTTTATAACAGCTGTGCTTCCACAGCCTTTATTGCATCGGCAGCAGAGCTGGTGATTCCACCGGTATAGCCCGCCCCTTCACCTATTGGATACAGGTTTTTCGTATTTACTGATTCAAAGTGTTCATTGCGGCATATCCGGACAGGTGAAGATGTCCGTGTTTCGGCACCCAGCAGTATTGCCTGATGAGAAACAAAGAGTGGCACCTCCGCTCTCCATTTTTGAAAGGCAACAAGGAGCTCCGTAATCACAAACTCCGGAAAGAGATCCCGCATATCAGCAGCAACCGCGCCCATCTTATAGGAGTTGTCATTTATACCCGTTGAACCTTTTTCACCCAAAAAATCCATCAAATTTTGAGCAGGAACAGACCAGTTTCCACCACCTGCCTCAAAGGCCTTCTTCTCAATGTCCTCCTGAAAAGTAAATCCTGCCAGAGGACTGTCTGACTTGTAATCACTAGGATGACAACTTACAACCAGAGCACCATTGGAAAAAGCTGAAGACCTGTCCGAATAGCTCATCCCGTTGAGCACCAGCATCCCCTCACTTGAGGCAGCATTCACCACTTCACCACCCGGACACATGCAAAAGGTATAGACGCCACGACGAATGGCCCGATTGGTGTGGTTCAGAGAATAGGTGGCAGCGCCAAGACCCGGAAAGCCTACATATTTCTGGCCGTAACGCATTTGATTGATGGTCTGGACAGGATGCTCGATTCTTACCCCCACGGAGATCTGCCGCTGTTCAATGGCAATGCCTCTTTTATGCATCATTGCTACGGTATCACGTGCAGAGTGGCCGAGCGCAATAAAGATATGTGAAGAAAGAAATTCCTTCTCGCCATTTATGACAATCCCTCTTGCCCTGCCTTCCGTGATCAGGATATCGGTCATCCTGGAGCTGTAAAATATCTCACCGCCTCGCTCAAGGACATAGAGACGGATATTGCGTACTATCTCACACAACACATCCGTCCCCAGATGGGGCTTACTGATGTATTCAATTTCTGGTGGTGCCCCAAACTTGGCAAAGGTCCTCAAAACCCGATTGACAGTGGATGTATTATTGTGTCTTCTTGAAAACAGTTTCCCGTCCGAATAGGAGCCCGCCCCCCCTTCACCAAATTGAATATTTGATTCGGAGTTAAGTTTCCGCTCTTTGATGAATTTTTCAACATCAACGGAGCGCTCTTCTATTTTTTTGGCCCGTTCAAAGATCAGGGGTTTGAGCCCATGAGCGATCAGTTCAAGAGCTGCAAACATGCCGGCGGGCCCAAAGCCTACAATGATTGGCCTGTCCTGCATCTCTATTGATTTTTTCTTTACAGCTTCAAATGGTGTGTAGAGACTGAATTTCTGCCTGTTTGGATAGCTGTCAGCGGTGGTAACAACCAGTGCCATTTTATAATAAAATTGTTCCTGACCCCGCAGATCAAGTGCCTTACTGAGGATTTTCGTAACAGATATTTCCCCGGAAACCAGCCCCATTTTCTCGGCGGCAATGCATATGTATTCTTCCATCCCGTCTTTTTCGATGGGAATCTGAACATTGTTGATTATCAGATCCAAAGCAACATTTCTCCTCTATTCATCCTGTCAGCTTTGCCGCTGGTACAGCGCATACACATAGGGTCTGGGATCGCCATGGGGATTAAAATAGGTGTGATCAAAAAACTCTTTAAGGACAAATGAATTTCCCAGTCGTTCCGAAAGTTCTTCAACAGAGTAGCGCTGTACCTTCAAGCCTGCACATTTGGAGGTACCTTTTTGGGAAAATTCAATAAAGAGTGCATGACCGCCTACTTTAAGCGTTGCCTCCACGTTCTTAAAATATCCGGCTATCTCTTCTTCCCGGAGAAGAAAATGTAACACAGCCCGATCAATCCAGATATCAACCGCTTCTCTTTCAATCTGAATCGGCTGTGAAATATCCTGGCACACCCACTGAATGCTCTGCTGTTCTTTCCCAAGCCGCGTTCTGACCCGATCCAGGGCTTCGACACTGATATCGTTCAACACTAACCGTGTTCCTCTGGCAAGAAGCTCATCTATCAACACGGAGGTTCCTGCTCCTGGAAGGAGTATTGCAGAATCCTCCCAACCGGAAACATGGTCCAGCAATTGAAAGGTTTTTGAGGCATCTTTCTCATACCATCCCAGGGTTGAGTCCTCTGTGCCTGAGAAAACCCTGTCCCAATGATGGCTAGTTGATTTGCTACTGGAAAAAATCCTCTTCAAGAGGGTTCCCAGGTTGTTTCCCAAACGAGAAGGCATCAAGTGAATTTTCGCAAAAAGTGTTTCTTCATCAATCCTATCTCCACTCTACTAAAAAAACTGCCGCTATCCTGTTACGGCCCACTGTACTGCGTGGGTCGTATGTATTTCTGTTGTATCATAAAGTGGCACGGATGTATGCTTTTGCTGAACAAGCAGGGCAATTTCAGTGCATCCCAAAATTACCGCCTCAGCACCGTTGTCGTGTAAGGAGTTTATAATACGAATATACTCCTGCCGCGAATGCTTAGAAACTTTTCCCAGACAAAGTTCAGAATAGATCACCTTATGGACAATATCCATATCGTCACTCTCAGGGACAAGGACGTCAATATTGTATTTATCCGTCAAACGACCCTTATAAAAATCTTCCTCCATGGTAAATCTTGTTCCAAGCAGTCCGACCCGTTGCACCTTGTTGGCCATAAGCCTTTCTGCAGTTGCATCGGCGATATGAAGCAGAGGAATCGAAATTGATGCTTCAATTTCCGGTGCCACCTTATGCATGGTATTGGTACAGATGAGCAGGAAATCTGCCCCTCCCGCCTCAACTCTGCGCGCGGCTTGAGAAAGAATTTCAGCAGTGGCCTGCCAGTCTCCCTGATGCTGCAGCTTTTCAATCTCGGCGAAATCCACACTGTACATACAGAGTTTGGCAGAATGCAGGCCACCAAGAACATCCCTGACACCTTCGTTAAGAGCTTTATAATAGCTGGCTGTTGATTCCCAGCTCATTCCCCCAAGCATTCCTATTGTTTTCATTTTTTTGTACTACCCCTTCATAAACTTAATCAGATCCCGAGCAAAACCGGGATAAAAAGAGTGTTCCTGTCACTCCCCATACAACCGCGAACAAAAGAGTCCATATGGGTGTCGCAACACCAAATCCCAGGCCAAAAAAACCGGCATCCATCTTGATTGGAAACACGTACAAAACGCTTGAGAGCCATGGGACTATACTGAGAACCGCGCCTTTTCTGAGAGGAGCACTTTTATAAACAGGAATAAGGAAAATGATGCCCCACAGGGCGCTTGCAAAAACCCGTCCGGACACCCATTCCAAGGTCCAATTCGAGGTCATGGCAAAGCCCAGGGCCGGCGTTATGCCAAGAGCACCCAACAACCACACCACGATACTATTCGTAAGACCGCCGAGGGCACCGGCAAGGAATACACAGAATACTCTTTTTATCGCTTTCATTTTCCTTTCAATTTAGTTGCAGGGAGCATCAATCAAAGCAAACGTTGTGGCCAATCGGTTATCACCCCGGCCCCTATTCGGAGTATCTCCTGTGCCCGTTCCATATCGTTAACCGTCCAGCAATTCACACGGAAACCGTTTTGTTGTACCTGAGCAATTAATTCATCATCACATATGTCCACCTCCGGGTGGTACGCAACAGCTGAAAATTTCTCAAGATAAGCGACAAGTTCTGTGGGATGCTGTTCTCTTGCAAGGACTGCAAGAGCAATCTCCCTATGTATTATTCGGGCCCGGTGCAGATATTCATGGCGAAAGGAAGAGAGGAGCACAAGATCCATGGTTTCTGTTTCTCTGAGCAATGCCATAACCCTGTCCACTACAGTGACATCGCCGCAGGGAGTTTTAAGATCCTTAAGTTCCAGATTAACAGGAAACGAGTGTCGCCTGCTAAAATCCAAAACTTCACGAAGCAGTGGGATGTGCTGCCCCTGAATCGTCCCATACTCAACGGCCCCGACTTCACCACTGGCAACCGTTCCAAAGGGATCATCGATAAGAAACCAGGAGCCACCATCCAGTTCACGCAGTTCAGCTAACGTAAACTGGTTCACATGAAGATCAGAACACTTCTGAAACAGGCGGTTTACAGCAATATCCGTGGTACGTTCCAGGGTATCATCATGGAAGATAATCAGCTCACCGTCTTTGCTCATCCGAACATCAGCTTCCCAGCAGTGTGCCCCACATTCCCTGGCCTTTGTCATAGCCAGAAGGGTGTCTTCAGGAACAATGGAGCTGGCACCACGATGGGCACAAATCAGCCCCTGTTGCGGTACATGATCAAAAAACATAAGAATATTTCAATCCTCTTTTCTACTGAAATAGAGGTTAAACAAAGCAAGACAGGAGGTGCCGGTAATCAACAACAGAGATATTGAGTTAATTACTGGAGTGGAGCCATCCCGCACCTGAAGATACAAATTAATGGGTAGAGTCGGTTCCGATCCCACAAGAAACAGGGTCGTATTAAAATTCTCAAAACTCATAAGAAAGGCAACAGCCGCTGCACCAATAACGGCTGGACGTAGATATCTGAGAGTAATAAGCCAGATTGCTTCAAGCCGCGTGGCTCCAAGGATCATGGCCGCCTCTTCAAGACTGTGATCAAATTTCCGCAGACGTGCCGAGACCACCAGGGTAACAAAGGTGGTGATAAAGGAAAACTGGCCAAAGACCACCAGCCAGAAACTGGGCCGAAATAGGCCGACATCAATGCCAAAAGTATCTTCAAAAAAGGTACCCGCCGTATTCGCAGCAAGGAGCAGTGAGATACCGAGAATAACACCTGGAATAACAAGTGGTGCCAGCATCAGAAAATAGAGCGCGTTCTTAAAGGGAAACTCTTCCTGTTCAAAAAGAAACGCAGAGCAGGTACCGACAACAGTACTTAAAATAGCAACAAAAAATGCGGTTTGAAAACTGGTCCAGATCGAGCGCAAATTCTGTTCATCGTGAAAAATTCCGACGCGTTCAGGACCAGGTGAAATAAACCAGTCCAGGGAAAATCCATTCCAGGGAAGGGAAGGAAAGTTAGAGTCATTTAAGGCAAAGACACAGGTCACTGCAAGTGGTGCAAAAAGAAAAACAAAATAGGCCAGAATAAAGAGATTGAAGGACCAGGTGTAGCATCTCGAATTGGGTAAGGAGCGAATCACGAGGCCACCTCCCCAAGTTTTTGCCTGGTAACCTTCAGACCAATCCAGATAATCGCTGAACTCAACACCAGCAGCAAGAAGCCAAAGGCGGCACCCTGATTCCAGTTAAAACTTGCGATAAACTGATTGTAGATCTGCTCCGTAAACCAGAGGGAATTTTTACCACCCAGCAAGTTTGGAGTCAGGTAGTTGCCAAGTGCCAGCATAAAAACCACGATGGCACCGGAAGTGATCCCCGGTTTACAGTGTGGAATAATAATAGTGCGCAGGATATCAAACCGTGTGGCCTCAAGATCATGGGCGGCCTCAATCAGTGAATCATCCAGGCTCTCCATCACTGAGATAAGAGGCACCACCATAAAGAGCATGGATGTATAGACAAGTCCCATGATCATGGTGATATCGTTGTAGAGCATCTCTATCGGCTGATGAATGATCCCAAATTTAAGGAGAAAATAGTTAAAGACCCCGGATTCCCTGAGCAAAATCATCCAGCCATAGACCCGCACCAGTTCACTGACCCAGAAGGGCAGCAGCAACAGAACCGTAAGAAAACCACGTGTACGTGGCCGGGCCAGTTTCACAATATAAAAAGAGACGGGTAGTGCCAGGACAAAGGTGCAGAAGGTGGTAATCAGGGCGTAGAGTGCCGTGCGGACGAAGGTATTCCAGTAGATGGGTTCAATAAAGAAATTTTTGTAATTCTGGAATGTCCAGATAGGATCACCCATATCACTCTCTCCTCTCAAACTGAGGAGGAGGAGATCCATATGGGGTATAACAATAAGCAAAAACAGCCAGAGCAAAACCGGCGACAGGAAGAGCCAGAATGTAAGACGAAATCCATTTTTCATACTTACACCTTAAAGCAGAGTCCCGAATCGGGGTGCCAGCCAAGAGTGATGGTGACACCAGGCTCAATATGATCAAACTGACGATTCTGGGGAAGATTCACCAGAAGTTCGTGGCCACCAGGCATCACAGTTAACAGTCGGCTGTTGGCGCCATCAAAAAGAATGCTCTTGACGCTTACCTGAAAGGTGTTGAGATCAGTCAGGTCCTTTGGCTCGATGCGCAGTGCCTCAGGACGCAGAAAGAGATCCACACTGCTACCCATGCTGTAGGATTCATGGCTCCTTGCCCGAAGCGACAATCCCTCACTGGTACGGATTGTCACATATTTGCCCGTTTCCTGCACCTCACCCGACCAGATGTTATTATCGCCCACAAACTTGGCGACAAAGGGTGTCCGCGGATCATTATACAACTCCCGTGGAGCCCCCATCTGTTCAAAACGGCCTTCGTTCATCACCGCAATGCGGTCGGACATCACAAGGGCCTCGGATTGATCATGGGTAATATAAATAAAGGTGGTTCCCACCTTGGCCTGCAATTTCTTCAATTCCACTTTCATCTGTTCCCGGAGCTTAAGATCGAGTGCCCCGAGGGGCTCGTCGAGAAGAAGCACCGACGGTTCCATAACCAGGGCACGGGCAATAGCCACACGCTGCTTCTGACCACCGGAAAGCTGATTAACCCGCTTGCTGCCATATCCGGGCAGCTCAACTCGCTCAAGAATTGCCTCAGTTCGTTTGGCTATCTCGGCAGTTTTCATGCCACGCCGCTTCAGACCAAAACCGATATTTTCCTCCACATTCATCATGGGGAACAGGGCCAGATGCTGAAATACCAGATTGACGGGACGTTTATTGGGCGGCACGCCGCGCATATCCTTATCACGAATGCTTAGGCTTCCCGAGGTCGGCTCATCAAATCCGGCAATCATCCGCAGCAGTGTGGTTTTCCCACACCCGGATGGCCCTAGAATAGAAAAGAAAGACCCCTGCGGGACATCAAAAGAGACATCGTCCACTGCACTGAAGTCCCCAAATTTTCTTACAATATTACGAACAGAGAGGTCGTTTACCATGGCACAAAGAAGAGAAAATATTTCAGTATAAAAAGTATTTTTTAACGCCCCCGGAGGTACGCCTACGGCAAGCGTTCTCAGGATGGTTCAGATGTGCGTGATCGTGTTCCGCAATAATACTTTCCGGTATATTGCGGAACGCGAGCGTGTGCAGCTGGGCCATCCTGGGAATGCGCCTACCTACTTCGCAGCTTTGATCTTATCTAGAATCTTCCCTTCCATAATTTCAAGCTTAGCAGGTACCGGTGGATACCACTTGATATTATCAATAGTCTCCTGAGGGAAAGAACGTTCAAAGTTAGCGCGAACTTCTGCAGAGACAAAGGCATTAGCACCCTGTGAAGCGGTGGGCACCTTCTCCTGGCTGGTGAAATAGGCTGCATTTTCAGGAGCCATTATAAAATTAATCCACTTATAGGCAGCATCAACATTTTTTGCTTTGGCAGGGATGGCAAAGGTATCAATCCAACCAAGGGCACCATTTTTAGGAGCTTTAAAATCAATGGCCTTATTTTCATCGTGCAGTTTCCAGCCACCGTTATCCCATGCCATGGCGACAAAAACTTCATTTGAACGCATGGATTCCAGCAGAGCATCACCGTTGGCCCAATAATTTTTAACCAGTGGTTTGGTATTGATCAGTGCTTCAGCAACCTTGTCAAGCATCACCTGGTATCCTGCAGCATCACCGTAGAGTGCAAAGGGGTCATATCCCAGAGCAAAACCTATGGCAATAAGGGTTGGCCGTTTTAAACGATAACTGATACGCCCCTTAAATTCGGGATCCATTAAGGCATTCCAGTCATCGGCCTTGGCCGCCTTGTCGCTGTTCACTATCAACCCTGAGGTTCCCCAGCAGAAAGGAATGGCGTAGGAGTTTTCACCAACCTTGGTGTTTTTCTTCACAGCATCGAGCATGGATGGTATAAACAATTTCTCATCAACCTTCGAGTAGTCCACTGCCTGTTAAATTTTGTATTTTTCCTGAACAGAAGAGATACGATCCTGACTCGGCTGAGCCAGATCAAAACCTGCACCGCGGGTTGCACGGAGCTTGGCAATCATCTCCTCATTGTTGGAGAAGGTGGCCTCTACCTTGATTCCGCTATCCTTCTCAAATTTTTCAATCAGCACCTTTGGGGCGTAGCCCTTCCAGGTGAGAATTTTCAAAGTTTCTGCCTGAACTGCTGTTGCCATAAAGAAACAGCATGCAGCCGTGATTAACGTGACTTTTTTCATTGTCTTTCTCCAAAGTTATAGGCGCAGGAAATCTGCAAAAAAACTACATCCACATACAAACAAAGAGTACTATAAAATCTATACGTTAGGATTGAAATAAGATTCTATTCCATTTTCATTAAACATTATTTTTACAGTTTTCTAAAGGGTATTATACCGGAAACTCTGATTACCTGTGAGAGCGAAGAAATCCTGGAAAACCAAATGTGGATATAAGCAGGCCAATAATGACTAAAAAACATCCTCCCCATTGCAACAGTAAGAGTTGCTCACCGAGGACAAACCCTGCGGTAAGAAGCCCGGTAACCGGTACCAGAAAAGAAAGGGGCGCGACCTGACTTGCGGGATATTTTGACAGAAGCTTACTCCATATACCAAAACCAAATATGGTTGCCCCATAGGCGAGATACACTATTGTGAACAACGACATTCCATCTAAATTTACAACCACTCCAATGACACCCTGAGGTGTGTCCAGGAGAATGGCAAATAAAAATAGAGGAATGGGAGGGATGAGACTTGACCAGACAATCAGGCTCAGGATATCGAGCTGTTTTCCTTCCCTTGCAGCAGATGCCGCAGCACTTCGAACCACGATATTGGATATTCCCCAAAAAGCGGCCCCGGCTATGAATAGTAAAAAGGCAAACGGAGGAATACTTAGGACATTGGCACTACCACTGCCAGACCAGACGAGGTAGAGCCCCAGAGACGATAGAGCAAGACCAATCAACTGGGCTGTTGATATCCTCTCCCGCAAAAGTATTACGGCAAATATCAGGGTAAAAAATGCCTGTGACTGAAGAACGACGGATGCCACTCCTGCCGGCATCCCGATATGCATGGCATAAAACAAACAACCAAACTGCCCAATCCCCACCGCTGCCCCGTAAGTCATCCAGTAACGCGCACTCACCGCCGGGCGACGTACAAATAATATTGCCGGAAGAATCACAAAAACAAACCGCAATGCCACCAGCAACATCGGGGGCACGCCATCCAAACCTAATTTAACAACGGTAAAATTGGCTCCCCAGATGGTGACCACCAGCAAGGCAAGTACGAAATCTCTTTGCTTCAACGATCTGGCCCTTATCTAAATGCCAAGATAACGCATCTTAAGCTCTGTGGTCAGATTATCAGCATGGCTTTCCCCGGTCCAGACAACCGCACCCTTTTCCATAATATAGGTTCGATCACTGATAGAGGTCAATGTTTCTACATCCTTGTCTATCACCAGAATTGACAACCCGCGTTTTTTTAAGATATCAAGCCCCTGCCATATCTCCTTACAGATCAGCGGTGCTAGCCCTTCGGTGGCTTCGTCAAGCAACAACAGGGAGGGATTGATCATCAGGGCACGGGCAATGGCGAGCATCTGCTGCTCACCACCGGAAAGACTGCCGCCTGATTGTTTCTGACGTTCCTCAAGCCTTGGAAATATAGAGAACACTCGTTCCACACTATAGGGATCACTATTCTTGCTGTGGTTTGCAGCAACGGCAAGGAGGTTTTCCCGTACACTCAGGGTGGGGAAGATCTGCCTGCCCTCCGGCACCAGGCCAATACCAAGACGGGCAATTTTATAACTGGCCAGGTTTTGAATTTCCTGGCCATTAAAGGTGATTTTCCCGGATCGTGGCGGTGTAAGTCCGATAATGGAGCGAATAGTTGTGGTTTTGCCCATGCCGTTACGACCAAGGAGTGCCACGACCTCAGCCTCTCTCACCTCAAGACTCACCCCAAACAATGCCAGGCCGGCGTCGTAGCCGGTTTCGATATTTTCGATCCGCAGCATTATGCTCCTCCAAGATAGGCTTCCTGAACAAGCGCGTTCTCTTTAATCTGCTGTGGCGAATCAGTAGCTATCACCTGCCCCTGAACCAGCACCGATATCCTATCCGCCAGAGCAAACACTGCCTGAGTATCATGCTCAACCATTAAAATGGTAACTTGACCTTTGAGTCCGTCAATTAATTCGCAGAGTTTCAAGCTACCACCGGGCCCAAGGCCTGCCATGGGTTCATCAAGAAGCAGTATGGCGGGTCTTGTAGCAAGGGCCATTCCCATCTCCAGCTGGCGCCGTTCACCATGGGAAAGACTTCCTGCTGGGACTCCTGCCCTCTCGGTGAGCCCCATTCGTTCCACAAACTCATCGGCAGATGCCACAAGCTTCTTATCCCGTGCTGCATTGGTCCAAAAGCGCATTCCTGTTCCCTGCTGTGCCTGCACCGCCAGCATCAGATTTTCCCGAACGCTGACACTGTTAAACAATGAGGTCACCTGAAAGGCACGGGCAAGTCCCATTCTGGCGCGTCTATGTACCGGTGTTTTTGTTATATCACGACCATTCATGAAAAGTGTACCACTGTCCGGGCTAAGCAGGCCAGTGAGTAAATTCAAGGCCGTTGTTTTCCCTGCCCCATTGGGACCAATCAGAGCATGGAGTTCTCCATTTTCAATGCTCAGATCAAAATCCTTGCACACCTGCAGTGCGCCAAATCGTTTGCACAGACCCTTTGCCTGGAGGAGAACTTCAGTCATGATTATCCTTGCTCCCAACCAATATTCCATAGAGACCTCTTTTAGCAAAGAGGACCACAATGATCAAAAAGGGTCCCAGAATAATCATCCAGTGCTCGGTATACATGGCAAGAACATCTTCCATAAGCAACAGAGTTGCTGCCCCAAGCACTGGACCGGTCAGAGTCCCCATCCCGCCAAGCAGTACCATAACCATAAGCTCACCGGATTTTGTCCAGTGCATCAATCCGGGACTGATAAATTCACTCTGGTTTGTCAGCAGCGCTCCGGCCAAACCTGCGGCAGCAGCGGAAAAGCTATAACAGGCGAGTTTATAACGGTAACTGGCAAAGCCAAGCACCTGCACCCGCTGTTCATTCTCACGGCAGGCCGAGATAACCCGGCCGAAATGAGATCGTACTAGTCTGTGGGCCACAACAAGAAAGATAACCAAGATGGCCAGACAGAGATAATAGAAACTCACATCACTTCCCAGATCCAAACCCGGCAAGCTGTTTCGACCATTAAGACTGAGTCCATCACTACCGCCAAATTTACCGAGAGAAACAAAGAAATAGTAGGCCATCTGAGCAAAGGCCAGGGTAATCATAATAAAATGCATCCCTTTGGTACGGAGACAGATAGCTCCGGTGATAAGTCCAAAGAGCCCAGCTGTCAGTACGGCAAAGGGCCAGGCCAGGAGCGCGTTTTCCGTACCGCCAAGAACAACGGGCCAACTGAGCAGCGCCGAGGATTCGTAGCTATGGAAGGCGAGGATACCAACGCTGTAGCCCCCGATTCCCATAAACACCGCATGCCCGAGACTGACCATACCACCATAGCCCAGAATGAGGTCCAGGCTCGCTGCAGCAAGGCCATAGATCAGGATCCGACTGAACAGTGAAAGCAGGTACTCATGACCAAAGATCTGGGTAAAGGGCGGCAACAACAGAAAAAAGAGGAGCCCAATGCCATTAAGAACAGTTTTTCGATTAAACATCGTTCTCACCGGATCTCATGGCATTCAATTCTGCGCCGGAAAAAGTCCGGCAGGTTTACAGGTTAGTACAATGGCCATAAGGATATAGACGGACATGGAGGAAAGGGAAGCTCCCAGGGTGTCTGCTGTGGCTGAGCTGAAAAGAACAGAGAGGAGATCCGGCAGATAGACACGTCCCAGAGTATCAACCATACCAACCAGTAAAGCGCCAACCAGGGCACCGCGCACAGAGCCAATGCCGCCTATAACAATCACCACAAAGGTCAGGATAAGAATGGACTCCCCCATACCCACTTCCACGGCAAGGATAGGCCCGGCCATAATCCCGGCCAAGGCCGCCAGCATGGTACCGAGTCCAAACACAAGCGTATATAAGAGACGAATATTTACCCCAAGGGCCGCCACCATTTCTCTGTTACTGGCCCCGGCGCGGATCTGCATCCCCAACCTGGTACGGGAAAAGAGCAGATACAAAAACAGGGCAACGAAGGTACCGACCAGAATGATTGCCAATCGGTACACCGGATAATGGACTCCGGGAAGAAGTTCCACTGCTCCGCCAAGCCATGGCGGGACATCCATAAACAGGGGCTGCCTGCCCCAGATTATGCGGGTGAGTTCGTTGAAAAAGAAGATCAGACCAAAGGTTGCCAGAACCTGATCAAGGTGATCACGATCGTATAAGCGACGCAGTATAGTAAACTCCACAATCATGCCCACGGCCGCAGCGACCGGCAGGGCCACAGCCATCCCAAGCAGGAAACTCCCACTGCGGACAGCAACCGTGGCCGCAACAAAGGCACCGATCATGTAAAAACTGCCATGGGCAAGATTGATGACCTGCATAATCCCAAAAACGAGAGTCAGCCCGGCGGACATAAGAAAAAGCATAACGCCGAGCTGTAGGCCGTTCAGAAGTTGTTCGATAAAAAGAAGCATAGTGAGACAGAGGAATTATAGCTTCCTCCTACATACTGCATTCTCCACCGTAAGCATCACTATGATTACTGAAGACCTTATTCAGGATACGATTGGTGTAATTGCCCTGTTCATCTTTAATCACTTCACGTACATAGATATCCTGTACAGGATGGTGGTTCTTGCCAAAGCTGAAGCTGCCACGTACCGTTGGAAAATCCGCCTTTTCAAGGGCTGTCCGAAAAGCATCAGCCTTGTCCATATCACCCTGAACTGCCTTGAGGGCACTACCGATCAGCAGAGCGGCATCATATCCTTGACTGGCATAAAGAGTTGGGGTTCTTCCATAGGCCGTGCGAAAAGCGGCAACAAAGGCCCTATTTTCAGGAGTATCAAGATCTGCACTCCACTGTGATCCGTTAACAACACCGACCGCAGCATCACCCACAGCTTTCAGGATACGCTCGTCAAAGGAAAAAGCAGGTCCAAAGAGCGGTGTGCTTTTGTTCAAGCCCGCTTGGGCATACTGCTTGATAAAATTGATACCCATTCCGCCTGGAAGGAAGAAATAGACGGCATCCGGTTTTGATGCCCGCAGGGTTGCAAGTTCGGCGGCATAATCAGCTTGTCCCAGAGTGGTGTAGACTTCACCGGCGATCCCCCCCTTGTAAAAACGTTTAAATCCGGCCAGTGCATCCTTGCCTGCTGGATAATTTGGAGCCAGCAGATACACATTGTTAAACTTCTTCTCGGTCACATACTGGCCTACAGCCTCGTGAAGGTTGTCGTTCTGCCATGCAACGTTAAAGTAATTTTTATCACATCCTTTACCGGCCAGTTTGGATGGGCCGGCATTGGGACTGATATAAAATGCCCCGGAGCGGACAATTTTGGGAACCACGGCCATGGCCACATTTGAAAACACAATACCAGTGAGTATCTGTACCTTGTCACGTTTCATAAAACGCTCGGCAATCTGCCTGCCTTTTTCAGGTTTACGCCCATCATCTTCAACGAGAAGTTCCACTGGAATAGTTCCCAGAGTTCCCTGTCCCTGCTCAATTGCCAGTTTAAATCCATCACGGATATCCTCACCGAGATAGCCGGCCTTAGTGGACAGGGTGGTGATCATTCCAATCTTGACTGGTTCCGCCGCCCAGGCACTGGACATGCTAAATAGCAGTATTACAAGTGAAAGTACAATTCGTTGCATGATTATTCTCCTTTATAATATAGTGTGTAATAGTCTCAAAATCCTCGAAAACTGTTCTTTTGTATCAACTACTTACCGCGAAGAACAGTACTTATTCGCAACTAAGTTGCAGAGAATACCAGATTTTATAAAATAAAAAAAGGCGACATATAGATGTCGCCTTTGAAAAACACTTTTAACGAACTGTTGAAGACATATTACTTTTGACTATTCCCCTTACCGTCACTCTTACCGTTGTTCGATTTACTACTCTTATCCTTTCCACTGCTACTGCTATCAGAGTTTCCGTTACTGGCACCACCTGGATTACCATCTACACCAGCAACTCCTGCTCCGCCTTTACTACTACTATTACTACTATTACCACTGTTTCCAGGACCCGACGAACTACTGTTATCACCGCCGCCACGGTTTCCACTATTACCAGTCTGACCCTGACCGCTGCCAAGTCCGGAAGCCCCGGCAAGTCCGGTACCTTTACTTTTTGACTTTGAGCCAAAGCCCACCGCACTTGTCTGACTTTCCACCCCAGTATTCATACCAAGTCCATGTCCCTTGGCATATCCAGAGCGAGTATTTCGTGCCGTCGCTTCCGCAACTTCACTTGCCTCAATGGCACCGGCCGCTATGGACCCTGCATAGGCTTCGGTCTTACTCTTCTGTTTCCCTTTGGTATGCCCAAGCCCAAGAAGACCCGGATGGACACCAAGTTCCTTGGCAATGTTTCCCCAGCCCATTCCAGCAGCACGCATATCAGTAATATCCTGGGAAACAACACCAGTCAGTGCCGATACAACATCGGCATAGGCTTCTTCTGCTTCTGCAAGTGCTTCCTTTGCCGCTGCTATAGCCTCCTCATCTTCGGTGGCCTCTGCCTCTGCAAGCCCCTTCTCAGCTTCTGCAACGGCATCTGATGCCTCTACAGTTTCAGGACTTCCAACGCTGGCCACCGCATCTGCCAGCTGTGAAGCATGTGCCGCCTGAGCAGGGTTCAGAAAATTTGACGTCAGGTCTTCATCATCTTCACCTTCCGCTGATTCAGCGGCATCTGCAGTAGGAGATGCCGCATCATCATCGGCTTCATCTAGGGCAAAGACTGAACTAGCCTGAAAAAATGCAAAACTAAAACAGAAAATTGCAACAGCAATTAATCGAAAAAGAAGGCCACGTTGTTTCATATAGATTCCCCTTGTACTTGTGAAAACTGGAGCTGACCGAAAATAAGAAGCCCATTGGAAAGACTCATTATTCCGGATGCAGTCTGTACAGTTTCTGATTCAGCAAACCAGCTGATTTGTATACGCTTATTACGATTCTGCAAAGAATCGCTCAATAAAGATTTTAGTCTAATCGCCTGCATCCTGGCCTTTTCTTGATCACCTGCGTAAAAAGATGTCAAATTGAGTTCAGACACAGGAGCCTGCCTGAAGATTTCTACGAGGTACTCCACTTCCTGTCTTTGCTCAACCGTCTGTGCTCCAAGCAAAACTGCCTGATTAAGGATAATCTGACGAACACCAATCTGATATGCACGGTAACTAAAATCACCAAGCCCGTTCAGATGTTTCACTGCCCGCTGCGCCCATTTTCCAGATCTATACACACTCAGATATCTCTTCCATGCGCCTATTGCCTGAGTGGAGTCCCCTGTTATATGGATTGCAAGGGCACTATTATAAAGTGCCACCTTATGATCAGGTGCAATGTCAAGCACCCTGTTATAGGTCTGCAGCGCCTCTCCTGACTCTTTATTTTCAAGCAGATTATGACCAAGGCTCACAAGGGCTGGCAGGTAATCAGGATCAGCCTGAACCGCCCTGCGATAACTCTGTTGTTCCATTTCGGTATTCCCCATGCGCCAATGGGTGGTACCCAGCCAGAAGAGATACTCAGGATTTTCAGGTGATAACTGAGATGCGTGTTGAATTATTGCCAGGGCTTCAGCTTCCTTACCAGCGGCAAGGAGCCCCCTGCCAACCAGAAAACCAGCCTGGGCATTCTGATAAACATATTCAGGAATCTGGAATGTGGAAGCTTGAATGATGATCTCTTTTTTGTTTCCGCCAACATACAGGCCAATCCAAAACGCAAGTGCGACGGAGCAAAATACCGCCGCAAACTGTCTCGGCCATAGAGCCTCCCACAGCGGAAAGGAAAGCCACTTACGTTTTTCAGGCAGACAATACTGTTTCTTTGATTCACCGACAGTCTCCAGGATCTTACCGACAAGTCCGGCAGGTGGCGTTCGATCCGGAAGCTGTTGCATCAACCTGGCTAGCTGCTCTTTATGTAAATTATTGTCTGCCATCATTGTTTTCCAAAATTTTCCGCAGATCCTTCAAGCCCCTGGAGATCCGCATCTTTGCTCCACTCTCACTGAGGCTAAATGCCTGAGCTACCTCCCTGATGGAAAGTTCCTCTTTATACCTGAGTAAGAGTATCTCTCGCGTTGCATCCGACAGATGGCAAAGAGCTTTCTGCAATAGATCCAACTCTTCACGACTTTCAAAAAGCTTTTCTTGTTCGACAGGAACAGGTCCATCCCGTTTTTCTGATGCCAGCAAGTGCTGTTTATTGCTACGAACCGTCCAACGCCTGGACCAGTCAGTGGCAAGGTTGCTGGCCAGGGAATAGAGCCATGAAAAAAAACTGTGCTCCATCCGATAGGACTCAAGTCTTTCATAGGCCCGTAAAAAAGCGTCCTGTGTCAAGTCAGCAGCATCCTGATCCTTGTGACTGAAACGATACATCAGATTAAAGATCTGACGATGATAACGTTCAACCAGCACTCCATATGACTCAACTTCACCACCAAGCACCTGCTTGACAATTTCTCTGTCTGATTGCTCCATCTCATCGCCATAGCTGTACCCTAACAAACATGTGCCAAACGTATATCTACTGTTTTATCCTTTTACTGATATATACGTTTGAGTTCTGTGATGGTCACATTATTTTAAGGAAAAAAGTAACTATTCACCGAAATTGAGTTTAGGAATCGGGGGACACGATCCCAATTCAAAAGATAAAGACGAATAGGGTCATGTCCCCAGTTTCCGGTGTCCCCCGATTCCGGATAAATATTGTGCCGTTCAATAGCATGGTGAATAGTTACTAAAAAAAAGGAAAACTACTTTTTTAGATCAGTTAAAAAGAACCGAATGGATTCATCAGCTCGAACCATCTTTTTTCCTACCAGATACTTCTCTGACATATCGAACCAGCTGATCTGAATACGGTTTTGTTTTTCTAACTGCGGGAAATGCTTCTTCATATACTTCTTGATACTGATAGCCCTCTTTCGAGCCAGAGCCTTGTTGTTTTTCTGATAGGCTATGATTTGCAAGGTTCCCTTCTCCATATTGGAAACCGTTGCCCCAACAACATCAAGTGAAAGATAGGATGATTTCAAAAGTTTGTCGGTAAATGGTTCAAATCGTATTTTTCCTAGAGTCACAGTCCGCGATGCTAAAGAGTGATTACGATAGGAAAAATCCGATAGACGATTGAGATGGTTGGTTGCTTTACGGGCCAGGGAACCGGCTGGATAAAGGTCCAGGTATTCAATCCAGGCCTGTTTTTCTTCTGGAGTACGTTTGAGAATGTTTAAAAGTAAGGGCCGGTTATATAATGACGAAGGACTTTGCGGCCAAATTTTCAGCGCCTTTTGATATGTCGCAAGAGAAGTTTTATACTGTTTGCTTTTCAGTTGATTGTGCCCAAGATAGATAAGCGCCTGCAAGTGGTTTTTTTTCAGAGCAAGTACCTTTTGATAACTCTTCCGCTCTGACTTAAAGTGGCCATTCTCAGCATGCGCAACTCCGAGCCAAAAGAAGTAATCCGCATTGTCGGGATCCAGGGCGACTGCCTTCTTCATAGTTTGCAGCGCATTTTTGTTTTTTCCCAAAGCAAGCTGAAAACGGCCCAGGAAATAATACGCTTGGCCATCCTCCGGTGTAGCCTTAACCTCCTCCATAAAAACATCAGAGCCACGCTGATAATTTTTAGTCGATAGATAATGTTCACCCTGAACAGTATATTTCACGAACCGACCGGCACTTTCTACCTGTCGGCCGAAATCTTCAACCTGGGCACATCCGGATATCAAAAAAAGAATAACAAAAAGAAATAATAAGAACCGCATACCGCCACAACCTCAAAAGAGTATAATCAAAAAAAAGTGTCTACACGTCCTACCCTAGACTAGCATTTCCCGATCTTCAAGGTCAGTAATTACATTTCAAACAAAAACACTCTCTATCCCTATTATTTTATGCGATTATGTAACTTTTCCCCAGCCAACCAGCTCTGAAGGTTGGCTGCAAAAAATCCGGCAAACCGTTCATGCCAGTCGTCCACGGCATCACAGTAATGAGGCGACAGCAAGGCATTACTCAATTGCCACAATTGACTCGATTGAGGTATTGGCTCTTTCCGAAAGACATCCAGGTAGGCACCACCAATTGTTTTATCCTGTAAGGCAGTAACAAGAGCATCCTCATCCACAATATTACCACGGGCAGTGTTTATAAAATAGGCGTTCTCTTTCATGGCGGCAAACATCTTCGCATCAAAAAAATGATGCGTTGCCTCACTATAGGGTATATGCAGCGAAACAAAATCAGCTTCAGGCAGTAACTCAGGAAGTTGGTCCGGAGTAGAGACAACATCCACCTCCGGAGACTCCTGTATTCTGGATCGGATGGCCGTTACATGCATTCCAAAGTGACGGGCATTTACAGCCACACCCCGTCCAATATGTCCCAGACCGATCAGCAGGAGCTTTTGGCCTTCGAGTGAACGCCATGGCAGTTTACGATACAGTTTTTGCCGTTGCTGCTGCTGATAGCGAAAAAAACCAAAATTGAGATTGATCATTGCCCCGATAACCGTTTCCGCCTGAAATCTGCTTAACACGCCAGCACAGGTTGTCACCGGACACCCTATTTCACCCAGATCGCCAAGATGGTCATATCCGGACCCCGCCACCTGCACCCATTTCACACATGGATTCCGTACAGCCATACTCTGCATTTTGGTGGAGATGGGATCACACCGAAAACTCAGCAGAATCTGCGGTTGCAAATCAGTCATCTGTTGGGCAACTTCTGCGTCATTACACGCACTGTGAAAATGGAGCTTGGGAAACCGTCTCCTGAGAGTGTCAAAATATCTATCCTGCTCATGGTGAATAATCAGGACGGCAGTATCTTCTGTCATCTTATACCCCGATGTTGAACTCTGGTTCGTATCCCACTGTGAATTGTGCGCCTGCAGGGTTACGAAGACTTAAGAAATGTCTATTCTTTTTATCAAAGGGGCAAATCGGATTGGCGCAGGGTTCAAAGCCAAACTTCTTATAAAAAACGGGATTCCCCAGAACAAAGAGTGTCTCTTTTTTTATAGCCTCCTGGCGCAAAGCAAAGCGCAGCAATTCCGTGCCAACTCCCTGCTTTTGAAACTCAGGATTAACTGCCAGAGGGGCCAGATGCAGACCGCACACCTTGGTACTATGGTAGGCATTGGAAAAAGCAATATAGGCAATAACCTTATTGGTATGGATGCACACCCATTCATGGACGTCCCTTCCCTTTCTGTGGAAGTTTTCCACCAGGCGCACTTCGTAGTCGCTTCGCGGAAATGCCCTGCTTAACAGTGCAGAAGCCTTAGCTTGCAGTTCTGGAGACACTTTACGGATTTTCATTTCTTCGTCACCAGCTTAATACCACTGCTACGATCTATGGTAATCATTCGTTTTTTATACAGTGCCCCAATGGCCTGTTTAAAAACTTTTTTACTCACTCCAAAGAGAGCATAAATTTCCTCGGGCGGACTCTTATCCGACAGAGAACTCTCACCACCATTCTCTTTCAGGACATCTATAAGCGCCTGGGATACGCCATCCACCTTTTCATACCCTGGTAACTGCAATCTCAGATCAATTTTTGCATCTTCCCGGATATTATAAATATAGCCTTTCAGTTTCTGACCAATAAAAAGTTTCTGGAACACTTCATTTTCATAGAGCATTCCTACATGGGACTGATTAATAACTGCCTGATAGCCAAGTTCTGATTTATCAAAAATGATAAGATCCACCTCCTCATTTTCAACGTACTCAGGAGGGTGAGCCCCAAGAAATCTATCGAGTTTTGACGATGCTGTAATGCGATTCGTTTTTTCACTCAAAAACACATAGACAACATACGATTGTCCCTCATTCATGGGCACAAGCTGTTCACTTTTTGGAACAAGCAGATCACTCTTCATTCCCCAGGAGAGAAAGGCGCCCGATGCTGACGTTGCAGCTACCCGTAGTGTGGCAAATTCTCCCACCGCTACATAGGGTTTACCGGTGATGGCAAGCAGTTGATCATCCCGATCAATATAAATAAAAACTTCCACTTTATCTCCGGGGTGATACCTCCCATAAACAAATTTTTCATCGAGAAGAATATCCCCGAGTTCTTCACCATCGAACCGGACCTGGTGCCCCTGGGTACTAAGCACTGTAAGTGTATTCATCTTGCCAATCTCTGCCATTACTTCACCCTATAGTTATTACGCAACACACGACCCTGCGATGCCGGACAAACAATTATCTGTACCAGGAGTTCAATCCTGACTCTGCTTCTTTTTCAAGCCTTGCAAGTATCTCTGGCGAGTTAAACAGTTTTTCACACAATTCACATTTTCTATAGCCAATGATGTCCCGTGCCCGAAAACCGGCAAAGGATGCAATTCCTGTTATCCCCATGTTCCGAATATGATTATAGAGGCTGTTTTCTTCACTTTTCCTGAACATCTGCTCAATGCTGCTACTCTTCAAGTTACCAAGATGAAAAAAATTTGTCCCTGTAAAATGACTGCCGGCATCACAACAGGCATACATATCAAGACTCGGAGCAAGATAGGGATTCATGGCACAGCAATTTCCTTGGTAATCGGTACGCAGCGCCGGGCGCTCGAAGGACTGCGCTCTACCTGAAAAAATCACTGGTTCCGGAAAAAACCGTAGCCCATTCTCTCGCAGAGAGCTTTCATACACATCATCCTCTTCTGAAAAATCCGTCACAAATGAAACAAAATAATTCAGCCCATTTTTGTTACAGCTCGCTGCAGCATTGATGATATTCTGCCGAGGAACATTTTTTTGATGCCAGCGGCTGTAGCTCAAACGGAGCTGTGACAATCCGCTGTCATTAAGCTTTGCAATGTAGCTCTCTGCAAGATCAGGAGTTTTAGCCCAGAAGGAATTGGTGACAACCCGGGTATATATTTCATATCTGCTGCATAGCTCCACCAGTTCTGCAATATCATCAAGATACAGGAGTGGTTCCCCCGCTGTAAAACTAATGCCGCGAACCCCGGCGGCAGCAAGTTCAATAATAATCTCTTTTGCCCGGTGCAACTCCACCTTTTCGCTTTTACGAATATCATCCGCAGCAACACAATGCTCACACTTAATATTACAACGTGTTGAATATCCGAAAGCAATTTTTCTCATCGTTCTCTTTTCATTTATTGATCGATTCGTAAGATATTAAAATCTAAGATGGATTTGTAAAAAACTTCATATTCGAGGCGCGTAAAAATATCATTATTCCGGCGTACTAAGGTACGTTGGAATAATAATATTTTTTCAGCAACGAAGAAGATGAAGAGTTTTTACGAATCCATCATTTTTTCAGTTTCACAAACAGCAGCACCTACCCTTTTTCAGCTTATTGAGTTATAACAGAAAATATTTATAATACTTGTATGATTCTTCGCACAAATAAAATAAGCAGCAGCCATACTTTGATAAGCTCGTAAAAGGGTCATTTTGGAGATGGCTAAGTAGGCAAGTGTAGACTCCGAAAAGCTCCATATGCTTCATTGCTGCATATTTTTTTACAACCAAGGAACACATATGCTCTTAAAACACACAAAACCCCTGGCGCCCACACTACCTAT
This sequence comes from uncultured Desulfocapsa sp., assembly GCA_964538055.1. Lineage (GTDB taxonomy): Bacteria > Desulfobacterota > Desulfobulbia > Desulfobulbales > Desulfocapsaceae > Desulfocapsa. The sequence continues at coordinate 52,291 of CAZIDU010000013.1, forward strand.
ACTCTTCGTAGCTTTTATTCTCTGCCTCCAGTTCAGCATAATACTGTTCTCTGGAATTTCGGCACAGGCAGAAACCCGTTACGTAAAACCAAGCTCAGACGCTGTTGTCAGGAGAGGACAGGGGACTGACTATAAAATCATAGCCATGGTAAAAGATGGTACGGCGGTGGAATTCATCGAAGAAAGTGGAGATTTTGCAAAGATCCTCCTTGCAAACGGCAAAGAAGGCTGGATACTGAAAAGGTTCCTGAATATCGAGCCGCCTCTGGATGAACTTGTTGCTTCGCTACGTGCTCAGAAAGAAGAAATGTTACAGAGAGAACTTGAAAGCAGCCAGCAGCTGGATACACTCTCGGCAGCCCTCAGCCATACGGAACAGGAACGTGACTCAGCCCAAAGTGAACGAGGGTTAATCCAATCCAGTTATGAAAAACTGCAACAGGAAACCGCAGACGTCGTCCAGATCAATTCTAATATGCAGAAAATCTCCCAGGAAAATACCGTACTCACCCAAAAACTTGCTGTTCTTGAACAGGCCAACGAAACCCTGAGGAAGAACTACACTCTCAAGTGGTTTCTTGCCGGTGGTGGCGTCCTCCTTTTGGGGATGTTTATCGGAGGTCTTGCCAGAGGATCACGGAGAAAAAGGTCGTCACTGCTTTAGTTAAATTGTAGTTGTTCATACTCGATCTGACAACTTGCCCAAGAAGGTTCAATCAAATCTGACATCCACAGTAGAAGTATAATTGTTTTGAATTATACAGAATTGCATAGATTGCTACTGGCCATTCAGACCAAAAAAAACTTGGCCTACCCCTATTTATCACACCACTTACAACAACACTTCTACTTTAAAACTTCTCCCAATCACCGTTTAAACATTTTTTTACCTATAAGATATTAGATATAAAAAAACACTCAATTGTGATAATATACAGCGGTTCCCGAACCAGCCTGAATTGCACCAATAGCGGCAATTCCTAATTTT
>CAZIDU010000014.1:0-53250 GCA_964538055.1 uncultured Desulfocapsa sp.
AATAATTTATTTGTTGTGCTGTGGTTTTGCTTCCGCGCAGCGGCTCCGTCCAACATGTAGGTGAACACCGCCCAACACCCATCGCTCCTTCGTCACTCCGGGTGTGGCGGGTTAGCCTAGCGTTAATATTGACATCTTGAAGGGCTAAATATTCTACTAACGCTCCAAGTTTAGACTTCTACGGTCCATACGTAGTAGTCTGGACATGTCTTACTATATTCACATTCATCATAAAGGTTAAAAGCAGACCCTTTTTCATTCATTCCTGTAGGACCAGATCACGACGACTATTTATGTGATCAAGAAGTGGAATTAATCGATGCCATTCCCGAAAAATATACATCACAGCAGTAACTCAAAATTACGGTAAGGGCTGCTTTTGCGGGACAAAATCTTTGACAAGGGTTCCAAGTTGCTTTACATCTCCCTGTTTAATATTCTTTTTATAACGTAAAGCGATGTAGAGTGCTGTTATTTCACTAATCGGTATATCAAGGTCAGGGCGTTGTCTCAGAACAGCGTGCATGTAGTCCATTGGCCCTTGTCCTGGCGGTTTGGTTACACCAATATTGGCTAGTTTTTCGCAGTATTGCTTCCAGTACTCGGCAACCTTGTCCTCTGCCTTTTTTTTCGGGCGGGAGGTGATAAAAGCTGTCAGAAACAGCAGGGGAAGTACAATCAGTAGAAAAATGCTCATTCGTTTGGCTAAATCTTTTTTTCCATCCAAATAGACTCCCAGTCGTGAAAAGAGGCCAATTTGTTCAGACGCAGAATAGCCCATGACCCATTGATTCCAACGGCTGTTTGCCAAATCCCATGCGCTTTGTATAGGTTTTAACCATTTACCCAGAGGGCCTGTACGAAAAGAAAACCATGTCCGAGTTGTTTCTCCGAGTGAAAGGGTATCGGCCACATCGCTTTGCAGGCGTTCAGGTGCTACTACTGCTGTTGGATCAATACGCGCCCAGCCCTGGTCCGGTAACCATACTTCGCACCAGGCATGGGCGTCGGACTGCCGTACAATCAGGTATCCTCCGTAAGGATTAACATCCCCTCCCAGGTATCCTACCACTATCCTGGCAGGTACTCCGGCAGCACGCATCAGATAGGCAAAGGAACTGGCATAATGCTCGCAAAACCCCTTGCGGCTGTCAAACAGGAACCTGTCCACCAGGTCTTTTTCCTCATCCTTGGTATCGGTATTATCGGTCAAAGCACCAGGGGTCAGGCTATAGGAAAAGGGTTGTTCCCGGAAATAGTTCAGTGCAAGTTGTACTATTTCCCCAGGCTCCAGGGCTTGTTTTGCCCAGGATGCCGCCAGCTTCCGGGTTTGTGGATTTATCTCTTTGGGAAGTTGGAGGGCTGTTTTTTGATCCCCTAACTCCCCGAATGTTCTGGCATTCAGATACGATTCTCCGACATAGGAAACTCGTTGAGAGATTCTCCTCCAGCTAAAACTGGTGTGATCACTGAAGAGCCGTGCGCGCTTGAGGGAAACGTTGGTGGGCAGATCAAGTGTTATCAGCCAGTGCTGATTGTGTGGTTCCAGAGTGAGGGTGTACGTAACCGGGTTTATGGTTTCCTGCAGTTGTGGTGGAATTCCCCGTCGTGTTTTTTTGCGACGCCAGGTGCTGCCGTCAAACTCCCAAAGAACGGTTCCCCGCCAGTAGAGTTGGTTTCTGGCCGGCACCTCCTCGTTGAATTCTACCCGAAACGCCACCGCTGGATTTTTGGCTAGCTGAGCGATAGAACCAAAGCGGAGTTCATCGGAAAAGCCGGTTTGAGCAGAATTGATGGTGTTGCGTCCCCATAACCCTCCCTGGATACGAGGGAAAAGCAAAAACATGATGAGCATAAGAGGCATTGCCTGGATCATGAGTGTTGCAGACAGCTTGATAGACAGAAAGAGGCCGCGTGTTGGCTGATTGATGTAAATCAAGACCGCCGTTGTGCAGAGAACTGCAAACAACATATAGAATGTGGCAATAATAGAATCGTCAAAAAACAGTCCGCCCACAATCAGGAAATAACAGAGGATAACAGTGAGCATCCGATCACGGGTAACGCTGCTTTCCAGAAGCTTCAAGGAAATCATGAGGGCCAGGAGGGCCACAAAGGCCTCAACAGTGAGACCCTCATGGGTAGTCATGGTAAGAATGGAGAGAGCTACTGTTACTGTTACTCTGCTGACTTTTCCCGGCAGGGTCCAGTTCTTGTGGACGGCAGCTGCTGTATAGGTCCAGAGAAGCAAGCAAATCACTACTACCCATGGGGCAACATTAAGGAAATGGGGGAGGGTGCATATGATGATAGCTGCAAGTATGGGGAGGGTGTGCCGGTCAGGAAACATCAGCTATTTCCCTGACCGACAAGAGCAAGTCTCTGTAAACAAGACCTTTTGTGGTTGCTGCCCAGGGATGGTTCGATTAAGTCACTGCCAAATCGAAGACCATAAGGAGTGCGAAGGGCTTCTGCTTGAAGGATCATGTGGCAGATCCTGGAGAGTTTCCACTCCAGATCTTGTCCGGGGAGAACATCAGGATCGAAATAGACATTTTTGCCCAGTTGCCCTTCAAACATTTTTTTTTGCAGTCCCTGGCCGCGGGAAAATGATTTCCAGGAGAGGTGCTGCATAGGGTCTCCGGGTTGGTAACTCTTTAGTCCTGCAAAATCGTCGACACCTGGCCCGCCACTTTCTCCTTCATTGTCATTTTCGGCCAGCCCGTGGTCGGTAACTCTTGGTCCTTTTATTGGCAGTGGGTAAACAAGGCATTGGGCGTCAAGAAAATGGTGTGACCAGCAGCGGAACAGTCCGAGGGGGTAGTTTGTGGAAATCGTAAGGATATCCGGCCTGAGTATTCCGCGTTTATCTGCAGCATGGGAGACGCTGATGGTTTGTTTGTCGCCAGACGCCAGATCAATAACGGTCTGTTTTTGGTTGTCAAAATTAAATACAAGGGACCAGCGGGCTCGCCCATGATTTTCCAGGCAGAGTCCAAATGAAGCAGTTTGACCAGTAAAAACCGGGATTGCCCGTGCCGAGACCAAAGTGAGGCCGAACAGGTTGCGGAAGGTATGGAAAACAGAAATAAAAGACATTCCTCCCAGAAGAAAGGCGAGGATGAAACCAAGGTTGTTGTTCTGGTTGATCGCCCCAAGCAGTATGGCAAGAAGGATGGCAAAAAAAACGATTCCATGGCGGGTAGGAAAGATATAGAGACGACGATGTTGAAGAGTGATGGGAAAAGGCATCCGCTCTTTTGGCCGCATCCACTTTTGGATAGAGTTCACTATGAGTGCGACAGGATTCTTCATGCAGGGACAGGGACAGTGAGGAGCAGGGCCATGAGCTTATTTGTGTCCATTTCCGCCATGCTGTCGATCCGATGGAGGCGGTGGGCTGCGACAAAGGGAAGCACCTTCTGTACATCTTCGGGAAGACAATAGTCCCTGCCCTGGATAAATGCCCAGGCCTGAGATGCCCTCACTAGCGAGAGGCCGGCACGGGGGGACAAGCCAGTGTGAAAGTCCGGGGACGTCCGAGTGTAATCCAGGAGATCCTGGACGTACTCCACCAAGGTATCGGAAATATGCGTCTCGGCAACCATCTGCTGATATTGGATAACTTTTTCTGGAGAGAGAAGGGGGCGTATCTTCTCTCTATTTTTTTGTGTCCCGCCGCTGCGGAGCAATTTGATTTCTGATGAACGATCCGGATATCCCAGCGTGATACGGAAAAGAAAACGGTCAAGTTGTGACTCCGGCAGGGGAAAGGTACCGGCCTGTTCCATGGGGTTCAAGGTTGCAATCACAAAAAAAGGTGATTCCAGAGGCCGAGTCTTTCCTTCGATGGTAACCTGTAATTCTTCCATTGCTTCGAGCAGGGCACTCTGGGTTTTGGGGGTGGTGCGGTTGATTTCATCGGAGAGCAAAACCTGGGTGAAAATTGGTCCCTGATGAAAGTTGAATTTGCCGGTTTTTTGTTCAAAAATAGAGACCCCTAGTATGTCTCCAGGTAACATATCACTGGTACACTGAACCCTGCGGAAATCAAGCCCCAGGATATCGGCCAGAACCTTTGCCAAAGTTGTCTTGCCGATACCGGGTATGTCCTCTATGAGCAAATGTCCCTGGGCAAACAGGGCACATAGCGCAAGCTGTATCTGCTCCTGCTTGCCAAAAATAACCTGACCGACCTGATCGACAATTTCCTGGAAAACAGTATGGAGGTCAGTTCTGTTTACTTGGGCGGCAGCTTTAGGGGGTTCTTTCTCAACACTCATCAATGGACTCTCTGAAGATATAAATGGAATAGATTATTTGGTAGATGCATGTACTCATGGTTGCAACATATCCTCTGTTTATTCCAGGAAAAAATCGACTCAATTCGGGAGAGGCGAGTCACGTTATTTTTGTTGGGTATAAAATAAGGAGTACCGCACCTCCTGGCAAGGCAGGTGGGTAAATACGGGGGGCACCTTGTCAGCAGAACAATACACCGGATAAGCCATTGTTGTTCAGCTTAATATTGCCACGTCGAAGATCTGATCACATCCTACTGTCCTCGGATTGGCCTTCCTACTCAACCGAAACTGTCCAATCTGACCTTGTCAGCCTATATACGTAATAGATCCTATTTTTTCTTTTAAATTGTGTTGTTACCTTTGTCTAATTTTTGTCATTTGATCCTCTGATGTCAAGTTTTTCCTCCGATGGTAGCTCTGTTAAGGGCCGATTCCGAGAACGGGCCTAACAAACGCTCGTCGGAAGAATCGGCCCTTAACGGAGCGGGATTTCACCTCAGTTTTTCATTCCAGTTGAGGTGTTGATGTTTTCCCCATCACCACTTCCATAGCATTGAAATAATCTCGCTGTATTTTTAGATTCAATAACTTGCTGTAGCGCTGAGTTGTTTTGATTTTCGAGTGACCAAGTATCTGCTGAATACTGACTATATCAGCATCTGCGTTGAGTAATTGTGTGGCCATCGTATGGCGTAGTCTGTGGCATGTTACAGAAACACAACTTTCTCGAGCGTAATGTTCTACTCTCTTTTGTATCGCACGAACAGAAATCAGTTTCCCCCGGCAACGTCCCTTCACGGCAAGAAATATTTGTCGTTCGTTTGTTGGTGGGCGTTCCTGCAGGTATCTTGCCAGGGCTATTGCCGCATCATTGCTGATGTACACAATCCTATCCCTAGCCCCTTTTCCGGCTTTAACCAGGATCTGACTGCGTCTGTAATCAATAACATCAAGGGTCAGATTCACTACTTCTTGGACACGTAAGCCACAGCGCAGCATAAGCATGAATACGGCAAGGTCTCGAATGCATGAAACGCTCCTTAGGAACGACTCAATATCGTTATCATGGAGGTACCTTGGCAAAGGATGTGGTTCACGAAGCATCTGCCCTCTGGCAACTGGATTGTCTAAAGGAATTTCTTCCTCAACAATAAGAAAATCATAGAAACCACGAAGAGTTGAGAGATGAGCATTGATACTTAATGGAGACATTTTCTTTTCCAGCAAGTAATCAATATATTGTTTCACTTCTTTTGCATTACCCTGTTCACTCTCATTTTCCTTTTTGCCACTCTGACAGTCGGCTCTTTCGCCTTTGGCGCATCAGTCGATCATGCGGCCCAGCTCTTTCCCCGCACCCTTGACAGCGATAACGATGCCGGGATCACTGATATCTTTGCCATCCTGCAAAATCGCATCAGCCAGGAACCGTTTAATCTGGTTGCCACCATCATTTTTCTCTGCGCCATCATTCACACCTTCATGACCAGTAAATTCCTGGCCATTGCCCATAAATGGGAAAAAGAAATCCAGGACAAAATTGATCAAAAAGAGGTGCCGAAACATTTTGTCCATCATGGCGCCAAGCTTTTTCATTTTCTTGGTGAAGTGGAGGTAGTTTTCGGTCTGTGGGTTATAGCCCTGTCCGTGGCCATTGGTTTTTTTTATGACAGGGCAACATGGGTTAATTACATCAGCCATGATGTAAATTTCACCGAGGCCTTGTTTGTGGTGACGGTGATGATCCTTGCGGCGAGCAGGCCGATTTTGAAACTGACTGAATCCATCATGCATTTTATTGCCGGTATGCTCGGTGGCAGTCTGGCTGCTTGGTGGCTGACTATTTTGACCTTGGGCCCCATACTTGGTTCCTTTATCACTGAACCTGCCGCCATGACAATTTCCGCCCTACTGCTTGCAACAAAATTATACGATCTGCACCCCTCTGAAAAATTCAAGTACGCGACCATTGGCTTGTTCTTTGTCAATATCTCAGTGGGCGGCACCTTGACTCATTTTGCTGCGCCTCCGGTTCTCATGGTGGCAGGCCCCTGGGACTGGGGACTGCTCCATATGTTGACTCAATTCGGTTGGAAGGCGGTTTTGGGAATAATCATCTCGAACGGCCTCTATTTCTTCATTTTCCGCAGTGACCTGAAAGAACTTGAAGCAGAGCACTCGCTGCGAAGCCTGAAAGACAAAATTCAGCGCACCTTCATGCGCCGCACCGACATGATGGTTGAGTTAGAAAAAATAGGCCCCCTTATCATCCGGGAGATGAATTTCGAAAAAACTTTTAAGCAACATGCGGAAAAGGTTATGGCGGAAATCAAAAACCGTCTGGAGAAACAGTATTTATCTCGGATCGTTGAAAACGGCGCGGATCCGGCATTGGCAAAGGAGGCATTTGACCAACGTTTTGAAGAAGTGAAATTACTGAAAATGCAGGAGGTGCTGCCGGGTCTTCTGCCCCCGGAAAAACGTGCGCCCTTTATTGACCCCAAGTGGGACAACCGTGATGATAAAGTTCCTGCCTGGGTCACTGCTGTCCATGTTCTCTTCATGGCTTGGATTATCTTTAACGCCCATCATCCGGAACTCTTCGTCCCCGGCCTGCTCTTTTTTCTAGGTTTTTCCGTGATAACCTCCCCCTATCAGAACCGTATTGATCTCATTCCACCCATGCTTGTCGGTTTCTTTCTTGGCGGTCTGGTGGTGCATGGCGGCGTGCAGGGATGGTGGATTGCCCCGGTGCTGGGCAGCTTGAAGGAAATTTCGCTGATGCTCGGGGCAACCATTCTCACCGCATTTAACGATAACGCGGCCATTACCTTCCTCAGTACCCTGGTGCCGGGTTTTACTGATGAACTGAAATACGCAGTGGTATCCGGGGCCGTGGCTGGTGGCGGCCTGACCGTTATTGCCAATGCCCCCAACCCTGCCGGCCAATCGATCCTGAAAAATTATTTCCGTAACGGGGGTTCCGCCTTGGGTCTTCTCAAGGCAAGTGTGCCGCCGAGCATTATTGTCTGGCTCTGCTTTCTTATTTTTCGTTAGGGAGAATTTGTGGTGTTTCCGGAATAATTAATTTTCATTTTTCGTAACTGTCCAGATGCGCTCAGGGACGCCGTAGAATGATCTGCACCTGTTTCCCTTCCCCTCTCCCCCTTGTCAACCTCTTGCCTCGTAAGATTATATGTCTCACAATCCCAAGCAAAATCTCATTAGGAAGCATTCAGTCTCAACGAGGGTACGGGTCCTTCTGGGGAACACATCTAATACGGTTCGGGGCACGGCACCATTCGGCCGGCTATGATTTTTTTATCCTGCGGCAACTAAGGTCACACTTGAGGTCATAGCCAAAGTCACTATTTATTTCAGTATGTTAAGTGTATTTGTGGCCGTGTGACTTATAAAGAACTATATAGTATACGTTTGAGGCTTTGGAATTTGATCCGTGATCCAGGAGAAAAATATTTCCGAAGATATTTTATGTGAAAAGAGGAACCAGTAGGGGAGAGAATTTCTGAGGATATTGGTTTCCTTTTTGGGGGAGGAGTGTATCTTCTGAAAAATAAGCAGTAATTTCAAAAAATGGTACAATAAACGGTATGTAATGGGACCTGGATTTTTTACAGATTGTAATAACAGCATGTTACGGCATTGGTTCGAGTCCCACCTCGTCACCGAAAAACAATCCCATGGGGTTTGGAAACGGTCTCGACCTCATGATTTTGCTTGTTCTATTTTGAGTTCTCGTTTCGCGACGTTCCAGCGAATTCCTAAACATATCCAGCTTGAGTGGCTTGATGAGCTGCTGTGTCAATCAGCTTTCAAAATCCGTATAGTAAAAGTTGAGCAGGATTAGGAACTACTGTAATTCCGTTTTTTTCGGCAATATCAGGTAGTAAAGTAGGTGCTTTATGACTCACGGTTAGGAATCCACAGTCGACTGGGGTCGGTTTTTATATCGCTTATAAGTTTGCCAGGAGTACCGACGCGAATATGCCAAGGTTCGAAACGAACTCCCAGTTCATTTTCCTGTCGATAGCGAAGATCTCGAAGATGGATGAAGCCGTTGGAAAAGAGGGTAACAAAAAGGGGCGTGGTGATAAACTCCTTGCGAAAATTGTAGGGCTTGAGTTTACCGCTTTTTAAGCCAATATCAAAATCATGTTGAGCATGCCAGGAATAACCCGGTGGGGCAAGTGATCTGGATGCGGCAGAGAGGTTGATCAGATGAAAACCCTTATCCAGAACGAATTCCTTGCGTTCATTTCTATTTAAAATCTCGTGGAAATTTTGATTCTTGAGCCTGACAACATCGGCCTCAATCCTTTTCCAGTCTTTTTTTAAGTCATATGTCTGGGCAAGGTAGGTTGTACCACTTTTGAGGTCAAGGATATTTACTTCACTTTGTCTTGGAACCTGAGTTAAACGGACCGCCTTTCTCAAAAAGAGGCGCATCTGTTTCGGTATATTTCGAATCCCGGAAGTGACCTGCATGTCTAACTTGGAGTTTGAGCTATTGGTATCATTAAACTTGCCGCTGATTTGTTTTTTTATCTTGATATATTTTTCATAGGCCTCTCCTTGTCGAAGAAAATGACCATCTATAGAGATTAATTTTTTTGGATTTATCCGGTAGTTTTTATCGTAAATGATCCGCTCTCCATAGAAACCATATGCTTTAGCATCGATAGCAAATATCTGCCCCATGAATTGTTCTTCAAGTTTTGTAAATGGTAGAGTCCGTTCTGGTTTTCCCCCTAAACGTTTTCCGGTCTTTCGCTGCTGTCGTGCCGAATAAGTGACTCTTGGCAAATTAATAAAATTGAAATTAGAGTAGCCAACCTGACTCTGGATTTTGGTTAATTTATTGTAACAAGAATAGATAAGAATTATCTGTTCTGGAGTTGCCCAGATATCACCCGGATAATTTTTGTCTGGATCTTTGATTTCTTTTAAACCGGATAACATTTTTTTATAGATAGTAGCTCGTTGATCATGTGCTGCTTGTCCGAAACAATCTTTCGATTCCATGAATAGTGAGCTTGCCGCTGCCAGGCAAGATATGGAAAGAAATGTCCTTCTATTGAGAGGTTTGGAAGGTATGTGAGAGAGAAGTGAAAGAATATTCATGAGTTGTTCTTTTAAACTTTATTCAATGCTACATGTTTTAAATATGAAATGTTATCATTATTGAGAGTTGATTTCAATTAATTGTAAACCTGTGACCTATTTTATGGTATCGGAAACTTAAGGTAAGATGTTAACAGAAATTTATTTTTATGGAACCTCCTGCTCTACCTACAGAGTCGGCAACAATGCTCATCTCCGGAACAAGCTTAGGTGAGAATAGATGCCTCCATCCGTTTAATGACAATTTGTTGAGGGGAATCTACCGGCTATCTAAGATATGGCAAAGTGATTCTTGCCGGGTGTTGAAAGCTATCAGTTTTTCAGGAAATTTCGTCGATAATAGCTTTCATCTCGCTCAACGTATAAGGCTTCGGCAAGGCGTGAAGAAAACCGTAATCCTTGTAACTGGACATAACCGGATCATCGGCATATCCGCTTGAAACAACAGCTTTGACATCCGGGTCAATTTGCAGCAGTCTTCTCATCACTTATTCTCCTCCAAGGCCACCCGGTATAGTTAAATCGAGTATGAGAAGGTTGAACGGCCGTCCTTCGGCATGAGCTTTCTTATAAAGAGCAAGAGCGTTTTCCCCATCTGTTGCGAGAACAACTTTATGCCCCATGGTTTCAAGTAGGCTCTGGGACATATCCCTGATCATAGCCTCATCATCCATTACGAGAACCGTTTTTGTTTTTTTGTCGGTTTCCGAAGAGAGAGCGTTGGACTGAGTGGAGGAACTTTGCCCAGACGAAGCAGGAATGTAGATATACACACTGGTTCCGGTTCCCCTTTTGGAGTCAACAAAAATATACCCTTTATGGTTTTTTATGATTGAGTAAGTGGTCGATAAACCAATTCCTTTTCCTTTTTTCGTACCTTTGGCATTCGTGGTAAAGTAGGGATCAAATATCCTGGATAGATATTCTTCTGGAATCCCATGGCCTCCATCCTGAAAGGAAACCATAACATAATCATCTGGAGACAAAGGGAGATTGGAATCACTCTGATCTTGATCGACGACAATATTCTTCCCCTTGATCTGCAAGGTTCCACCAGTAGTCATCGACTCTTTAGCGTTTTCTATTATGTTGAAAAAGGCTTGAGAAATCTGATCGCTGTCAATGAAAACAGGCCACAAATCATCCGGTAGAAAGTACAAGTACAAGGGTTTTACCCTGGAACCACTCAACGTAAGATCAACGGCGCTATGGATAAGCTCTTTGATAGGATGCAGCTTTTTGATAGGTTGTCCATCTGAAGAAAAAGTGATGAACTTGTTGCTCAGTTCCGTAGCTTTTTCGGAGGCTCGCATTGCCTCATCAAGATCGCCTGTTGGCCTCATCGTTAGGATATAGTTTTAACTGGGCCAGACTGATTCTACCGACTATTACAGAAAGTAAATTGTTGAAGTCATGAGCAATTCCTCCGGCAAGGACACCGAGGGACTCCAGTTTCTTTGATTTGAGAAGCTCTTCCTCAACACGGTGCCGCCCTTCTATTTCATGCTTGAGCTGTATGTTTGCCTCATATACTTTTCTGGTTCGTTCCTCCACCAGGCTTTCAAGATATTTACGATGTTTTTCGAGTTCCTGTTCAACCTCTTTACGGTGGGTTATGTCCTTCACTATGCCGTCAAGGATGACCCGGTTGTCTTGGTCGTGTTTTGTGCTAAATTGTCTGTAACTGTTCAGAAGTTAGGGCAATATCGTGCCCCTCTGGATGGTTAGGGCTTTCCTTAGGTAAACCGAGGGCTTTGCCGGGGTACAATAAAAGTTTGACGGTTCCAGGAAAATGAAGAAGCCTCCAGACTCGTGGACTGCTCAAAGTCACGAGAAGGAAGCTTCAATGAACAACATAAACAGTGATTCTGTTTGTCGGCTTCCTGGTTTTCGAGTGCACAGGGGGGGGGATCTGTTACGATCTGGTGGATGAGTGTCTGGAGATTTTGATAGGATCGCTTGTCTCCGGAGTTTCCGGTTACCTGATCCTGAACCATAAGCTCTTCAGGTCAGTTTAACCCGAAAACATTTCTGAGAATACTGGAACTGCAACAGGCACTTTTCCGTACAATCAAGTATTAATTAGTTTTTTCAATATTGTTTTTCCCTGATGCAGGAAGGCCGCAGGCAACTCCAGACTTACCGTTACAACCGTTGCACCCCTGTCTTTGGGACATGATCCCTGCTTGCTGCGCTTTTTCGGTCAAGAAATCACGGAGTTGGTAGTATTCTTGAGTGAGCAGAGCTATTTTTGAAGAATCCGGATTGTCAGACGTCATCAATGTCTCAAACTCGACCTGCTTTGCCTGCATCTCTTTACGCAAGTCAGTTGTTTCCAGGAGGAAATTGTCATACTTTTTTTTTGTTTCAGCATCGAGAGGCTGTTGTTGTTCCTGAGCAGTATTTCCCTTACAGGCCTGTCCACATCCTGGTCTCACCTCGGCAGATGTATATTGAGCAATAAGTAATAAACCAGTAATGAGTAAACAGGCATATGTTATCGATATTTTGATCAAAATAATCTCCTTGGAATAGTGTTCTGTTTTCTTTGTTTTTTTCTGTGATAAGGATCCTCCAATATTGATACCACAGGGTGTTACAAAAATCAATTAGGTGCTATGGCAGAGTGCATTTGATACATATTTCTTCAATAGGGTTGTTATTTCTGATAAATTTGAATAGAACAATAAAATTAGAACTTTTCAGAATGCAGGCCCGTTTCTTCACTGGGTAGTAATCAAAGGATAAGATGCATACAAATTCGTATTATGTTTGAAAATATATCACCTCTCTCCATTAATCGTCGTCAATTTTTATCAATGGCAGCATTGACGGTGACAGCACTTTCCCTGCCTACAATAGGTAGAGCCTCAAGTGATCCCAGTGAGCTTTCTTTTTATCATACTCATACCAGGAAGAAATTGGATGTCTCCTATGGTGGATCAGGATTATATGACCAGCAAGCTCTTGAGAAAATAAATAATTTTCTGAAAGATTTCCGGACCGGAGAGATGCATCCCATTGACCCGAAGCTCCTCGATATTCTTAGCTCAATCAGGGAAGAATTTGGGGGACAGGGAACCTTTGAGGTGATTTCCGGATTTCGCTCTTTCAAGACGAACCAACAGCTTCGCAATAAGAGTTCCAAGGTTGCAAAGCGTAGTATGCATATGCTTGGCAAGGCAATTGATATTCGGATGACCGGGGTATCCACCAGAAAACTCCAACAGTGCGCCCTTGATCTGAAATGTGGTGGGGTTGGTTTTTATGGTAAATCTGATTTTGTTCATCTGGACACTGGTCGTGTCCGTTTCTGGTGATTTTTCTAATCTACTGCATCACTCCTCGTAATTTCAGCGGGCAAAATATTACCCTAACTCCTGAACTGTAACTGAAGTTATCACTCCTCTTCAAATAAGGCTTCCATAAGCTTCCTATCCCGACCATAGAGGTCCTTGCTGAAATGGAGGTTTCCGTCCTTGGCAACCCAGGCTGTCTGATAAACTAAATGTACCGGGATGGGGGTGTGAAGGCTGACAACTTTCCGCTTTTTGTTCTCAACGACCTGAAGAATTCTTTTTTCTGTCCACTTGGCATCATTAGACTGTAGAAGAAACTCTGCAAGTTGGATCGGTTCACTGAGTCTGATACAGCCATGACTGAAAGCACGATCTGTTTTTTCAAAGAGACTGGGAAGTGGGGTATCGTGCAAATAAATGGAGTATTTGTTGGGGAATACAAACTTAACAACTCCAAGCGCGTTCCATGGACCAGGTTCCTGTCGCAATTTGAAGCGGCTGATCTCTTTACGGCTGACTTCATCCCAGTTTATCATTTCTGGGTTTAATTCCTCAGCATCTGCCTGCCAACTCGAAAAGAGTTTGATATGTTTACTGGTAAGGTACTTATTGTCGTCTCTCAAGTCGCTGAGCATTTCGTTACGGGCAATACTGGGAGTAATATTCCAGAATGGGTTGAATTCGATATATTTGATGCTGTCACTGAAAATTGGTGTCTCATGACGGAGTTTTCCTACGATCACCCGCATTTCCAGCTGGGTCACATTGTTTACGACACCCTGAAGGGTAAAGCCTGCAATATCCACAAGTACATATTTGCTGCCAAGTTTATGCTCTGTCCATCTCCAGCGTTCCATATTTATAAGGATTTGCTGAATGAGTCTGGCAACTGGAAGACTTAAGGCTCTTGTGGTTTCTTTTCCTATAATACCATCTGTTTTTAAGCTGTGGCGTTCTTGAAAGCGTTTGACAGCTTCCACCAGCTCTGTGGTATATATTTGCTGCTCTGAGCCAGAAAGTTTTGTCAGGTCACCTGTTATGTAAAGTAATTGACTGAGTACAGGAACGCGTGTATCCGAGCCCAGCGGGTGCAGGGTGGCACCGGCAGAAAATTCTGGCCAGCCACTCTTTTCTGCGATGGATCGGTAGTGTTTTAAGGCACTCTTCAGTGCCAGATAATGGCGATGTTTTGGAGCAAGGTTTGAGAGGAATGCTGCCATGTCATTGTCTCTACGAGCTTTGGAAATGGCTAGGACAGGGTCAAAAACAGAATTACCTCCTGCCTGATCGAAAAGTTTCGGGTCCTTGTACTTTGGAGCAAAACGTCCTTCCTGCATATCGTGGATATATTCGAGGAGTCCAATGGTGATGTCGATATCCAACTTTGCAAGATCTCTTGCTGTTCGACTTTTCCAGAGTGCTTCAATTTGTACTACTCTGTAATCACCTGAGTTTAATCCATCGGGAGTAACTGCCTGTAAGGCAGATAAAATATGTTTTGCCTGATCAGTAGGGCCATTGGTATCAACCCAGAGGGGGTGTAGTCCCGGATTATTGTAAACAGTGCATATCCACTGTTCCTGACGGGTCCCCTGGATGTTGCACCATTCAGGTAACCCGAGGAGTTCCTCAGGGTAATTTGTGACCTCTTTGAGCAGTTCGGTGTTTATCTGAGCAGGCGTTACAGCAAAAACTGTAGTGGGAAATGCCCATAACGTTATGAAAAGACAAAGTATTAATTGGATTAGATTACCTGTTTTGCTCATGGTGAGGACGCCTGACAAATTAAATTCCGGATGATTTTCAACGTTTTTTTGCATCCCTGCATAACCTGGCAAAACCGCCGGGTACAGTACCCGACGACCAGTATACCTTTCCCTGTTTGTAATCTACAAACCAGTACCCTGTGGGCTTACGTTTGGCGGCAACAAAAATAAAGGGTTGTTCTTTGGAAAAACAGGAATGTAAGTGGATCCCCTTGGGGTTCGAGCTGCTCTCCATAAGGGACATTGCCTCTTCCAGAGTAGGGAGACGCCAGTCATGATATCCTGCAAATCCCTTTTTGTTTGTATCTTCGATATTACGAGTCATTTTACGGATTGAACAGAGATCCAGACCGGTTCGCTGCCACATGATCCCAGTTGCTTCATCGATGATTGTGAGACCGTCACCACTGTCAGTCAGTGCATTCGAGAATTTTCCCTGCGGATTGAGTTGGGTGTCGTAAAAATTCCATTGTGTTATAATTTGCGCCAGTTGATCCTCGTGAAGGCTGCACTGTTCCGTGGGCAGAACCACCTTTTTTCCTGGAAAACTGTTTTTTCCAACAATTGCCAGGGGGGCTCCAAAATCTTCATTTTCCGCATCTTCCTGAATGCTTGGAATAAGAAACGGACTGTTTTCCCGTTCCACGACTTCATTGATCAGCCATGCCTTCAAAGCTGCATCAACAGGAAAATTATCCTTTGATGAAAGTGCGCTGCCATGATTGATTATGCAGTCATTCATCATAGCTACAGGGGCAGTAATCTCTGCAAGTATATTGACATAGCGAGTCCCCCGTTCCATAAGATAGAGTCTTGGCAACTCTCCATAGTTATCCACAAAAAAATAACAGATCCGTTCATCGGTGTTGCTCAGGTCATCGCGCAAACCCTTCGCCGAAAAGGTACAGAAAGCAAGATCTGGTGTCATTTCCCACTCAATAGTGGCGGCAGTAGAGTTACTTAATTTGAGTTGTGTAAACATGTTGCACGCCTCTATTATAGAAAAGTGAGTTCAGGAGCAGGTTCAATTCTCTCCGGGAGCATAAACAGCCTGTTTAGAAATAAAGGTAACTATTCACCATGCTATTGAACGGCACAATCTTTATCCGGAATCGGAGGACACGATCCCAATTCAAAAGACAAAGACGAATTGGGTCATGTCCCCAGTTTCCTACCAGCGTATTCGTTATGCAATTCCGACTCAAACTCAATTTCGGTGAATAGTTACAAATAAAGTAAGATGGAATACTCAATAAAACAATATGCCATTTTGAGAATTATTGTCAACTGGTTAATGTTCGATATATCTCAGGCATGCGCAGAGGAAGTTTTCGTACATTGTCTATAAAAATATAATTGGCAGGGCCGTACATATGTTGCATATAGTCCCTTGCCTGGTGATCAATGGTGATGCAGAAGGGGTGAATATCAGCAGTCTTTGCCTCAAGGAGTGCATGGCGGGTATCTTCGATGGCGTATTCGCCTTTGTAGTCATCATAGTCTTCGGGTTTACCATCGGTGAGGGTGACGATAAGGCGCACCTTGGCATCAATATCCTTTAGTAATTGCGTGGCATGGCGAATGGGAGGCCCCATTCTGGTATATTCGCTCGGTGCAATTGAACTGATACGTTCCTTGACTGCATCACCGTAAGGGTCCGTGAGATGTTTTACGTGATAGAGTTCACAGCGGGCTCTGCGCATTCCAGAAAAGCCATATATTCCGTAACGGTCGCCAAGTACTTCCATGGCCTCCGCCATAAGGACCAGCGATTCCTTGAGTGCATTGTTGACCCAGCCAGCCGTTGAATTGGACATGTCCACGAGGAAAATAACGGCGATATCGCGTTCATCGCGTTTCAGGCGGATAAAGAGGCGGTCAGAGGAAGAAATTCCGGCACGAGAATCGGAGATAGACTCCACCAAGGCGTCAAAATCAATATCATCTCCCTCCCGCTGACGTTTGACAAAGCGTTCCTGACTACGCATCATTTCAAACTGATGCCGCAAGCGGTTGGTGAGTCCATGATAGGTATCGAGGGTGTTTTGAATAAATGAGGAGTGAATTGGCTTTAACTCCTTTACCTGTAGAGAACACCAGTTCTTGCGATAGCCCTGTCTGCGGTAATCCCACTCATCATAGAGCAGGGTGTCGGTGGGCAGTGACGTGTCTTCATTCTGGCCGGTGACATCCTGCTCAAGCATTTCCTGTCCGGCTTTCCCGGCAGCAGCAGAGAGGAACTGTACGGGAAGGTGTCCGAATTCGTCGAAGAAACTTTTGCTGAAGTTTTCAAGTTCATCGGGCATTTGTACTTCTTCATTGTTGATGGTGACTAGCAAGGGGGCTTCTTTTTCACGATCGGCAGTTTGAGCAAATTCACTGTCCATAATCATGCTGATATCTGACTCGGCAAGCCCTTTGTTTGCACTGTCCAGTTCGTCCTCTTTGAAGATATTACTCAGCTCTTCTTTGGAAAGAGAGAGAAGGTGTGCTGCCATCATATCAGTAAACTGCTCACCCATCTTTTGTTCTCGAATTGTTCGAGCTGTGTCAACGGCACGTAATTTTAAAACTCCCTGAAAAGAGTAGAGGGGAATAGGTTCATAGTCAGCAGGTTCTCCGTTGAGTTTTGCATAGAGTTTTGTGGTGAGGCTCACTGAATCATAGGCGGATGCATATCCCAGCAGGTAGTCTTCGGCAATGCTATCTCCAAGGAAGAGGGCCAGTTGCTCAAGCATTGTACTTTTTTCTGCTGTGACTATCCTTTGCAGATCAATTAAAGGATGGGGCGTTGTGGCCAGAAGATTCGGGAATATTTGTTTTCCAGCCGCTCGGATAAGTCCCGGTAATTCCTGTTCCAGAAATACCCGTACCCGTATGGATTCCAGGATGTGGTATATGTCACGGGCGAGCAGTGGCTCATCAAAACTCTGAATAAATGAGTGGAGCCAGAGAGTGCTCTTCTCATTAACGGCATGGTTATGGGGATGGTTTATCGGAGGGCTGTTTATAAAACTTCCACAGGTAATAAATCCCCACTGGAATGTGATGATTAGTTTATAGAGAAGAAAATTATCATCGTTATCGCTAAAAGCACTGAGCTCTTCGGGGATAAATATGGCTGCAGTATCTGTATATATCTGTCTGCCGGGGCAGATATTTAATTCATCTCGGGCAATGCCACGAATATAGGGGAGAAGTCTTTTTTCCACGGACGCAAGGTTCAGTCCTCCGCTTCCGGCTAGCTTTAATAGGTAGGCTTCAATGTCGTCCTGCATAAAACGCTGAGCTGCGCGGAGTCCATCTGTCTCGTAGTAATCGAGGGTGATTCCAATCCAGCGTGGGATCTGCTCCAGATCCAGATGCTCCAGGGTGACTGGGAGCAAACGCAGGAAATCGAAACAGAGTGAGTGGGAAACAGGCCATATAACCGGTATGTGGCCAAGGATTGCTTCGCATACGAGGTCCGTTTCATCGATGAGTGGATCAAGCACTTCTTCGACATCCCATTCATTTGGGATGTCCGGGGCGACGAGATCGTAAAAGCGTTCGGTGAGTAGCGCTAGTTTCATAGGATAGGATAGGATGGAAAATCATTAAAAAATTGAACTGACCATTTCCTGCAGGGCAGCAAGGAGCTCAGGATCATCACTGAGTGGTTCGATAAGTGCGGCGCGACAGGCGGTGTGAATATCTATACCATCCTGCACCAGCTGTCCCGTTTGAATGAGCAGCCGCGTGGACGCACCCTCTGCCAGTCCTGATTCTTTCAGGCTTCGGGTCATTCCAGCCAGTTTCACCAGGGAATCTGCAAGCTGTTTATCGACGCCCCCTTCTCTTACGACAATTTCAGCCTCTCTTTCAGGCTCAGGATAATCAAAGGAAATTGCAATGAAACGTTGCCTGGTTGAAGGTTTTAAGTCTTTCAGGACACTCTGATAGCCTGGATTGTAGGAGACGCTGATCATAAATTCAGGAGGAGCACTGAGAAGTTCGCCAAGTTTTTCCACGGGAAGCTCGCGGCGATCATCGGCGAGCGGATGAATTACCACCGTGGTGTCCTTTCGCGCCTCTACAATCTCATCGAGATAACAGATTGCCCCTGCCCGTACAGCCAGAGTCAGAGGGCCATCGGTCCACACAGCCTCTCCTGAACGAATAAGAAAGCGGCCCACCAGATCACTGGTGGAAAGATCATCGTGACAGGAAACCGTGATGAGTGGAAGTTTCAGTTTCCAGGCCAGAAACTGCATGAATCTGGTTTTTCCGCATCCGGTCGGCCCTTTTAAGAGCAGGGGGAGGCCATTTTTATGGGCAGCTAGGGCAATCTCCACTTCTTTGCCCGAGGCGAGGTAGTATGGTTTTTCTGTTATAAGGTGTTCTTCTAAACGTTGTTCTGTTGCTTTCATGATCTTCCACTAAGTCAGGTAAAGGGGAGACTCCGTATACGTAAATGTTTCCCTACAACATGTTCACAATGTTCGGAGAAGTCAAGAATTATTATTAAGTGGAAGGGGGCAAATCAAGAAGGCAGGACTGTTATGGTGTATTAGATTTTGTTTTTTCAATAAGAAACAATCCATAGGTTGCTCGAAGGTTTGAAAAGATGGAGACAATTTTACCATGCCTGTCCTGGTTATGGGTATTAACTGCACATTCCTTAACAATGGTGTAGCCCACATCCTTTGAAAATTTCCTAAAATCTGCAAGGGTGATAACGCGGATATTAGGTGTGTCGTACCATGAATAGGGGAGTTCACTGCTTTTTGGGGCCTGTCCCTTGAAGAGGAGTTGCATGCGGATTGAAATGTGGCTGAAATTAGGGAAACTCACAATCACCTGTTTGCCAATTCTTGCCAGTGATTTAAGGAGCTCATCGGGTTGATACACCTGTTGCAGGGTCTGGCTGAGGATAACCACATCAAAACAGCCGTCCGGATAGTCCTGAACTTCGTCCTTCAGGTCACCTTGAAGCACACTTAAACCGCGGCCTATACAGTGAGCAGCTTTTTCTTTGTCCTGTTCGATCCCTGTCCCATGGATCTGCTTATGGTGTTTGAGCCAGGCAAGAAGGTCACCCTGGCCACAGCCAAGATCGAGTACCCGGGATTCCGGTTTGATCCATGAGGCAATGATGGAGAGATCAAAACGGAGCTGTTCAGGAGGTTGCAACGCCATCTAGGAACCCTCCTATAAGGTCTGTGAGTCTGCTGTCCTGGATAAGAAAGGCATCGTGTCCGCAATCTGCTTCAATTTCACAAAAACTTACATCCTGGCCGGTACGTTTTAATGCCTGAACCAGTTCTTTGGCCTGATAGGTTGGGTAGAGCCAGTCAGAGGTGTAGGAAATGACCAGAAACTTTGAATGACTGCCCTGGAGATCCTGGAGGCTTTCACGGGTGTTGATATTGTCTGCAAGATCGAAATAATCGGCGGCTTTGCTGATATAGAGAACGGAATTTGCGTCAAAGCGTGCAGCAAATTTTGAGCCCTGATAGCGGAGATAGCTCTCAACCTGGAAATTTGCTTCAAAATTAAAGGAAAAATCCTTATTATCCTGACGTTTGCGGCCAAATTTTCGCCGCATGGCCTCATCGGACAGGTAGGTGACATGGCCAATCATCCGGGCTACGGCAAGGCCTAAGTCCGGGCCGGGATTCTCATAGTAGTTCCCCTTGTTCCAGTGTGGATCGACCATAATGGCCTGTCGTGCAACTTCATTAAAGGCGATAGCGAGTGCGGAATGACGCATGGTGGTGGCTATTGGGATGGCTGATTTGATCATCTCAGGGTAGCGGACGCACCACTCAAGAACCTGCATTCCACCAACTGAGCCGCCAATAACGGAATGAAGGCAGGTCACTCCTAGATGATCGAGAACCTGTTTCTGGGCGTTTACCATATCCCCTATGGTGACCATTGGAAACTCCAGGCCATAGGGCTTTCCCGTTGCAGGGTTTATGGATGAGGGGCCGGTGGAGCCCATACAGCTGCCAAGGATGTTGCAGCAGATAACAAAGTATTTGTCGGTATCGATTCCCTTGCCGGGACCCACCATGAAATTCCACCAACCGGGGTTTTCCTGTTCCGGGGCATCATCATAAAATCCTGCAACATGAGAATCTCCCGAAAAGGCATGACAGATAAGGATCGCATTATCCTTGGCCCCGTTGAGTTCACCTGATGTTTCATAGGCGATGGTAACAGGGCTTAAGTATAAGCTACTTTCTAAGCAAGGAGTCTCTGCCGATGGTTCGTAGCTGAAAAATTTTTTGCTTACTCTCAACCCTTCTCCAATGCCTGGTCGAGATCAGCGATAATGTCATCAATATGTTCTATCCCAATGGATAACCTGATCATTGTGGCTGTAATACCCGATGTTGCAAGCTGTTCTTCGGAAAGTTGGGAATGGGTAGTGGAGGCTGGATGTATGGCAAGGGATTTGGCATCACCGACATTTGCAAGGTGGGACACAAGTTTTAGAGATTCTATAAACT
This sequence comes from uncultured Desulfocapsa sp., assembly GCA_964538055.1. Taxonomy (GTDB): domain Bacteria; phylum Desulfobacterota; class Desulfobulbia; order Desulfobulbales; family Desulfocapsaceae; genus Desulfocapsa. The sequence continues at coordinate 21,009 of CAZIDU010000014.1, forward strand.
GTTTCCCGGCACTGAGCTCTCCTCTAATACCAAAGGTGACCATGCCGCCAAAACCATTCTTCAGGTAGTGAGCAGCTGTCTTATGATTTTCATTGTCCATAAGCCCCGGGTAATTGACCCAGTCCACTTTGTCATGGCTCTGGAGAAATTTGGCAACGGCCAGTCCATTTTCAGAATGGCGTTCCATACGGAGACTCAATGTTTCGATACCCTGAAGAAATGACCAGCAGTTATCAGGAGAAATACATGCACCCAGATTACGCAGAGGAACGAGACGCATGCGTAGGGCAAAGGCGATGGAATTCATTTCACCAAGATCATGGGCGTAGCGTAATCCGTGATAGGAGGCGTCCGGTTCGTTAAAGAGGGTGAATTTGGGGTCTGTCCAGTCGAATTTACCAGCATCGGTGACAATACCGCCAAGTACCGTGCCATGGCCGCCGATCCATTTGGTGAGGGAATGGATAACGATGTCGGCCCCATAATCAATGGGACGTAACAGACATGGTGGGGTGAAGGTTGCATCGACGATGAGTGGCAGGTTATGTTCCTGTCCAATTTTGGCCACTGCTTCAATATCGGTCATGGTGAGTCCGGGGTTGCCAATGGTCTCGCAGTAAAGGACGCGTGTTTTTTCGTTGATTGCTCTTCTGAAGTTTTCCGGATCTTTGGGGTCAACAAGTGTGACCCTGATGCCCAGTTGCGGAAGGATCGAATCAAACTGGGAATAGGTGCCGCCATATAGGTTATTGGCCGCAACAACTTCATCCCCTGCTTTACAGATGTTGATAATGGAGTAAAAGATGGCTGAGGTGCCGGAGGCGAGAGCCAGTGATGCTGCCCCTCCCTCGAGTTCTGCCATGCGTTCTTCGAGAACGGCCTGGGTGGGATTGCCGATACGGGTATAAATATTACCAAGTTCCTTAAGGGCAAAGAGGTTTGCTGCGTGTTCGGTATCTTTAAAGTGGTAGGACGCGGTGCGATAGATGGGGGTTCCACAGGAAAGAGTGTCGCTGTCAACCCTGCGTCCGCTGTGAAGTGCTGCTGTTTCAAATTTCATATTTTTCCTCTTGTGGTGGTAAGGAACGTACAATAAATAACTTGAACATTGTTTCAGGCTGCACCTGACTTACAACTCCCCTCCGGAAGTGGGGCTTTAGCCCCGCTCAAAAGCGTATTCGGCAGGACTGGAGTCCCGTGTCCGAGAGCGTTCTGTGTTCAATTTATAAAAATTCCATTCCTAAGCTGTATGGAAACAGTATCATGTATCTGGAAAACTGCACATGAATTGTGATAATCCAACAAAACACAAGCAGTATACCACAATGTGGCATTGGCAACCAGGAGATTTAGCGGATAGAAAATATGACAAAAGAGAGGCTTTTTCGAATAGTTCGATTTATCTTTTAGTTAACGATTCCTCTAGATTATTATTTTGGTGTTTTCTACTATATATTGTAGATTGTTGTTGCATGACACCATAAGTATGGTATGTATCCCTCATCAAGTGATGACGGTAAAATAACAGCTTTTAGCGGTTATTTCAGCCTGTTTTTTTCACTATCATTTATTATCAACCCTTTCAACCAATTCGATCTGATTTTTTTATCCAAATGAGGAAACTATGACCCCTGATTTAACCAAACAGGTACTGACCCAGACAGCAGAAACTGTTCTTGCAAGACGTTACTATATAAAAGATGGCGCTGGAGAGGTTGCTGAAACATGGGAAACGCTGTGTAAAAGGGTGAGTAATGCAGTGGCTGAGGGGGATAAAGAGAGTAAACAGTTTGAAGCACTGCGTGAGTCCTACTTTCGGATGATGTACCATCTGGACTTTCTCCCTAATTCTCCCTGTCTTATGAATGCAGGAACCGATATCGGTCAACTGTCGGCCTGTTTTGTTCTCCCCATCGAAGACTCCATGGATGGAATTTTCACAGCCATTCGTAATGGTGCGCTAGTCCATAAAACAGGTGGTGGTACCGGATATTCCTTCTCCAGGCTTCGCTCAAGAAACGCATCTGTGCGCTCAACTCAAGGGGTGGCCTCCGGTCCGCTCTCTTTTGCTGCTGTCTTCGATGCAGCCACAGAAACCATCAAACAGGGTGGTAAGCGACGTGGTGCCAATATGGGTGTGCTCCGCATAGACCATCCAGATATTATGGATTTTATCAGTGCCAAGGAAAATCCGGACAAATTCAATAACTTTAATTTTAGTGTGGCCATAACCGATGATTTTATGAAGGCAGTGGAGGAAGAGGAAGAATATTCTCTGATTGAACCATCCACCGGAGAGGGTGCCGGGACACTGGATGCCAAGGCGGTCTTTGAAAAAATAATTGATCTGGCGTGGCATAATGGAGAACCTGGTGTCCTCTTTATCGATGCTGCTAATCGTGACAATATGACCCCGCAGCTTGGCGATTTTGAAGCAACCAACCCCTGTGGAGAGCAGTGGCTACTGCCCTACGAGTCCTGCAACCTGGGTTCCCTGAATCTCAGTAATTTCGTGAAAAATGGTAAGGTAGATTATAAAAGAATGGAGAGTGTTGTTAAGGTTGCCGCTTCTTTTCTTGATAACGTTATTGATTGTAATCGTTTTCCCATTCCGGAAATTGAGGAGATGACCCTCAAAACCAGAAAAATTGGCATGGGTATTATGGGACTGCATGATCTGTTAATTCAGCTTGGACTCCCCTACGGAAGTGAAGAGGGGCGGGCACAGGCCGCAGAAATAATGAGTTTTGTACGTGCCAAAGCAGAAGAACGTTCCGTTGAACTGGCTACTGAAAAGGGTGTCTTCCCAGCCTATGACTCCAAGTACAATGAATTTCCTGCAAGACGCAACGCTGCCCTGACTTCAATTCAGCCCACCGGTACAGTATCCATGATTGCAGATTGTGCATCGGGCTGTGAGCCCTATTTTTCCATAGTCATGATCAAAAACGTAATGGATGGGGACCGCCTAATTCTCATTAATAAACATTTTGAACAGATTGCCAGAAGAGAAGGTTTTTATTCAGAAGAGCTGATGGCCAAGGTTGCTGATTCCGGTACTGTTATCGGACATGATGAGATTCCTACGCAGTGGCAGGAGGTGTTTCGTACTGCCCAGGATGTCTCAGCTGAGGACCATATCCAGATGCAGGGAATCCTCCAAAACAATGGTGTGGATTCTTCCATCTCAAAAACCATTAATCTGCCGAACAGTGCCACGCGTGAAGAAGTGGAACTCTCCTACATCATGGGCTACAAACTTGGTTGTAAAGGACTCACCGTCTATCGTGACGGATCAAGAGATCAGCAGGTTTTAAATACCAAAGAAAGTGCGGCTGCCGAGCAGACTGCCCTGGTGTCCACAGCTGGTGTCAAGAAAATGCTCCCGGACACTTTAAGTGCCAAGCGCTATCGGGTGAAGGATCAGGATCAAAAATCCGTGTACATCATTGTCTGTTTTGATGAGAACGAACAGCCCATGGAGGTTTTTGCGAAATTTCCCTTTGATAATCGTGTGGACCTAAAAGATAAATCAACCATGTGGACCACCACCTGTCGTCTTGTTTCCCTGGCGCTCCGGTTCAATATCCCGGCCTCTGAGATTATTAAGCAGTTGGATCGGTCAAGTGGACATATGCTTGACCTTCCTGCCCAGTTGAGTAAATTGTTTAAATCATTTATGGCAGGAACTCAGCACGGCTTTGCTTCCACCTGTCCCGAATGTTCAGGAAATCTGATTTTTGAAGAAGGGTGTGAAACCTGTCACGATTGCGGATATAGTAAATGCTCGTAAGCAGGAATTAAATATTTAGTCTAATAGGTTGATATAAAATGGGAAAGATAGGTAGGAATGAACAGTGTCTCTGTGGTAGCGGAAAGAAATTCAAACACTGCTGTTTGCCGAAAGAGCAGGCAGGTCTGGTTCAGAAAAATCCGGAAGCAGCGTTTAAGATCTCGCTGCTGAATGAGATAGAGGCTATCGTCCAGGTGGCAGTGGAAAAAAGACAGAAAATTAAAGAACTCGGTGTTTTTATTCTTCTGGCAACCGCTGAGGGGGATGCCTGGTTACTAGAAATAACTGACTCCGATGCTGTGCAACTTGCCAGGGCTGGTGAAGCACTTGAAATTCCAATTGATGAAAACTCAGAGACCATTGAGATTAACTGGAGTCATACCTTTGAATTGAGTAATAAGGAATTTGAACTTACCGCCTACCTTGATCGAGCAAAGAGTGTGGTGGCGAACTATCCGGTCAAAGAGATCAACGCCTCCATAAAGCGCATTAAAAAGAGATTTCCAAATGAGGTTCTGGAACAGGTCCATGTGAATCCGGAAGATCATGTTCCAGCTGCCTGACCGTTCCTCTTGAAGTTTGCAGTACGAATAATCCCCATGATTGTGATCATGGGGATTATTTTTTTTCTTTCCCACCAAAGTGGCGATGATATCACACTTCCCTCTTTTCCAGGCGCCGATAAACTGGCTCATATGATAGCATATGGGACACTGGCCCTAACGGTGCTGTGGTGCTACGGAGCCAACGGTTTGGACTCTCCCGGCCGGACAGTGTTTTTCACCGTTTTATTCTGTTTTTTCTATGGAATAAGTGATGAATTTCACCAATCCTTTATTGCTCTTCGTTCAGTGAGTATCTTCGATCTGCTAGCAGATACTGCAGGCGCTTTGTGTTTGAGCCTGATCTGGATGATGAATCCCGTGCTGCAGCAAAAGATGCTTTTGTATCAAAGGCGTTTGAGCAAACGTTTCCAATTTCTCAACTAGATGTAACTGTTCAGAAGCACACCATATTCGTCCATTCTAGCCTTCTTACATATAACTTCATATGCGGCGCAGGCTAGAATGGACGAATATGAGGCACTTCTGAACAGTTACAGCCCAGAAGTCAGAAGTTAGGGTAATGTCGTGCCCCCGCTTAAGTTACAACTAGATAAGAGCGTCCTTCACCATCTTCGAGGCAATTCCCATATCCAGTTTATCTCCATATTCTTTTTTCAGGCTTCCCATAACCTTCCCCATGAGGTTCGGGTTTTTTTCCGGCAACTCTACAATAAGTGCATCAACGATGGACTGGGTCTCTGCAACACTTTTTGTTTTGGGGATAAAAACTTCTAAGATGGAAACGGTGTTACCTACATCAATGCCGGCATCAATGGACTGATGGGCCATCTTGAGTTCTCTCTTTGCCGCAGCAAGGAGATCCTTTTCTTCCGGATCCCTGTTTCCATCGGCTTTGGCAAGTTTTTGGGCCGCGTCGAGGAGCATGGCTAGAACGACCGATTTTTCAGGGTCACCCTTCTTGGCCAGCATCATGTTTTTTCGTAATTCTTTAATGTTCATCTTTTTTCTATCCTTGTAATAACCTGGCCATATCCTTGGCAAAATATGTCATAATAATATCGGCTCCGGCCCGTTTTATGGAGAGCAGCGTCTCAGCCATTACTTTGTCACCATCAATCCATCCATTTGCGGCAGCAGCTTTGATCATGGCATATTCACCACTCACATGGTAGGCGGCAATGGGGAGGTCAAACTCATCTTTTAAACGGCTGATAATGTCAAGATAGGCAACCGCAGGTTTTACCATGAGAATGTCGGCACCCTCATCCACGTCGAGTGTGGCTTCGCGCAGTGCTTCACGTGCATTGGCCGGGTCCATCTGATAGCTTCTGCGGTCTCCGAACTGTGGAGCACAGTTTGCTGCATCCCGGAATGGTCCGTAGAATGCGGAAGCATATTTCACGGCATATGACATGATAGGAATCATCTCATGGTTATGTTCATCGAGTGCTGCCCGTATTTCTGCAACGCGTCCGTCCATCATATCTGAAGGAGCCACCATGTCAGCACCGGCCTGGGCATGGGAGAGTGCTGTTTTTGCAAGAATCTCAAGAGTGGCATCGTTGTCTACAGTGTCACCGATCAGACAACCGCAATGGCCGTGATCCGTGTATTCGCAGAGGCAGACATCGGTAATAACGGTGAGTTCAGGAGACTTATTTTTTAACTCTTTGATGCCACGCTGAATAATACCGTCTTTTGCGTGGGCGCCACTTCCCATGGCATCTTTTTTTTCAGGGATGCCAAAGAGAATCATGGAGTTTACGCCAAGATCCATACACTCCTGGGCTTCCTTTTGTAACTGGTCGACGCTTAAGCGAAAGACCCCTGGCATGGAAGGAATTTCTTCCCTTTTGTTTTTTCCGGGTGCAATAAACACCGGATAGACGAATTGAGCAGGGGATAGCTGTGTCTCACGAATCAGGGCGCGCATGGATTCGTTTTTACGAAGACGACGGGGACGATATTCTGGGAAGACCATTCTATTGCTCCTAACTTGAAATTTGAAGTGATTTTAATTTTTTATGAAGATGACTTCGTTCCATGCCGACCTGTTCGGCGGTCTGTGAAATGTTGCCATCGTTTTCGTTTAGTTTTTGCTGTAGATATTCCTTTTCAAAGTACTTTTTAGCGTCCCTGAAGTTAGCAACGCCATAGGGAAACATGGCTTCAGTGGTATCTGATACGGTGGGGACAGCCATGGTTGGGTTGAGAAAAAGGGATATGTCATCGGAACTGATTATATCAGCAGGACACATGATAGCCATACGTTCTACAAAATTTCTCAGCTCCCGAACATTTCCGGGCCAGGAGTGTTGCATCATAACTTTAAGGGCACCATCGGAGAACTGTTTCTGGCCAAGCCCACGGTTTGATAGGGTTTCCGTTAAGTCTGCAACGAGTAAAGGGATGTCCCCCAATCGTTCGTGGAGCGCGGGAACAGTAATTGGCACCACATTGAGTCTCCAGAAAAGATCGGCCCGAAAATTTCCTTGTTCAATTTCCTCTTCAAGATTTTTATTGGTAGCCGCAAGGACACGAACGTTTACGGAGATGGTTTTATGACCACCAACACGTTCAAAGTTCTGTTCCTGGAGAATTCGCAGGATTTTAGCCTGTGTCTTCAGGCTCATATCACCAATTTCATCAAGAAAGAGAATTCCGCCGTCTGCCTGGTCAAATTTGCCACGTTTTGAGCTGTGGGCGCCGGTAAAGGAGCCCTTCTCATGTCCAAAAAGTTCGGATTCAATGAGTTCTTCTGGAATTGCGGCACAGTTAACTTCTATCATGGGGTGATCGGCCATCCTGGAATGGCGGTGAATGGCCTGGGCTACAAGTTCTTTGCCCGTACCATGATCGCCACGAATAAGCACCCAGGCATCGGTTGGTGCTACCCGTTCAATCTGGGCTCGCAGGTCATTGATGAGGGGGGAATTCCCTGTGAGCCTGACCACCCTGTGTGCTTTGTCACGGAGGATTTGATTATCCTTCTCCAGCTGGGCAAAACGTAATCCATTGGAGATGGCAAGGATTATTTTGTCGTAGGAGAGAGGTTTCTCAACAAAGTCAAAGGCACCTTTACGGGTGGCTTGAACTGCAGTCTCAATGGTGCCATGGCCGGAAATCATAATCACGGGTAGTGAATGGATCGCCTTTATTTTTTCAAGGGCGGTGAGGCCATCCATGTTGTCGCCAAGCCAGATATCAAGAAGAATTAAGTCGATATTTTCTTCTTCAAGAATGCTAATGCCTTCTTCGGCCGAAGCTGCACTGATCGGAGTGAAGCCTTCATCTTCAAGAATTCCCGAAAGAGTTTCACGAATGGAGGCTTCATCATCAATAATTAGAATTCGTTTAGCCATAAATATGCAGTACCTGTTCTTTGGAATCCTTCAGCCTTTTGTCTTAAACATACCTATCTCTTGCTACTTAATGGTAACTCAATGGTAAATATTGTGCCATGGGGACTGTTGTTATGCACCCTGACATAGCCGTTATGGTCAGATATTATAGTAGACACAATGGCGAGTCCCAGGCCCGTACCTGTTTTCTTGGTGGAGAAGTAGGGTTCGAAAAGTTTAAGCTTTTCATCTTCATCGATCCCTGGCCCCGAGTCGCAAACCTGTATGAAGATGCTTTCTCCATCGTGGCCAAGAGAAAGAATAGTCTCGACTATACCGCCCTCCGGTAAAACTGCAACAGCATTGTCAAAGAGGTTGATGAAGCAGCGTTTCAGCTGCTCACTATCAAAGCTGAATGTTGGTATGCTATCTTCGCATTTCACCGTGAAGCTGATATCTCCATGGGCCTGCTTGTAGAGAAACAGAGTTTCATTAATCATTGCAGTGATGTCGGCAGGTGCCCGGTTGATCTTGGGCATTCTTGCAAATTGTGAAAATTCACTGACTAAGAGTTTGATTTCATCCACCTGCTTGATGATGGTATTAGTACATTGGTCGAAAATCGAATTCTTCTCTTCAAGGATTTCAGGGTAGCGTCTTCGTAACCTCTGGGCTGAGAGCTGAATGGGGGTGAGAGGGTTCTTGATTTCATGGGCAATACGACGTGCAACTTCGCGCCAGGCAGCCATGCGCTGCATTTTCTCAAGCTCTGTTAGATTGGCAAAAACGAGCACATAGCCAAGGGGTTTTCTTTCTTCGTTTTCCAGGCGCGTAAAAGTCACTAACAGAGAAAAGTTTTCCTTTAATACAGAAATCTTCAGGTGCTGGCGAACCGACGGCTTACCGGTGATGGCCAGTTCTGCAATAAACTCATCGATAATAGTAGAATGCTCAGGTGGGAGGACCTGAGAAAATTTGCGGCCAAGAAAAAAATCAGCACCAATGTTTAATAATTTTTCTGCAAAACGATTGATGGTTGTAATCCTTCCCTCTTCGTCCAATGAGATAACCCCGGCTTCCACATTTTGTAAAATAATTTCAGTGTACCGTCTGCGGTCGTCGGATTCCATAGAGCTTTTTTGTAAAGCGTTATGGGCTTCTGCAAGATTTGCATTACTGGCGTTGAGGTTTGAGGTCATGGTGTTGAATGAATCAACGAGTTGCCCCATCTCGTCACTGGATTCTTTTTCCAGTACAAAATTAAGATCTCCATCGGCAACCCGTCTCGTGGCAATGGCCATTTTATCAAGAGGACCGGTGATACTTCTTGCTATATAGAGACCAAACCAGATTGCGGAAAAAATTATGAGAAGAGTGACAATGAGGAGAACAATAAGCAACCAAAATTTAAATGGTTTTTTGAGGTATTTTAACTGTCGATAATCTTCTATACCTTTAGATATGAAATTCAAGCGATCAAGCTGTTCTTTTTTTATGAGAAGAGTTGTGACAAGAAAGATCTCTTCGGATGGAGCTGAACTGAGGTGGATTTGATTAACACGGCGAATAAGGTCTCCAGTTGTTGATTCCTGAGTCACAATTTCTCTTTGTTTGTTTGTTGTTACACTGTCAAGTGTCGCCTGCAGTATTAATGGCATCTTTTGACTGCTGAGAAGTGGAGAGGATACTGTGAAAATTTTACTGCGCTGACTAGTGATAAGGGAAAAACTCAAAGCATTTCTCGTGTCGTAGATCTTCAGAAGGTATTCCAGGTTTTTTCCTAAGCCATTGGGGTCGGGAATCGTTTCATGTTGAAGGAGGATTTCTTTTTCGACAGCTGCTCCTAAAATATCCACCTCATTTTTTGTCTCTTTAATGTAGGATTGTGCAAGATCAAGGGAGTTTTGAAGGGAAATTTCAATATTGGAATTGAACCAGTAATCCATACTGGTTGAAACAAATTGGAGAGAAACAAAGAAAAGGAGAATAGTGGGAATGAGGGACAGTGAGATAAAGGATACAACAAGTTTACTCTTTAATTTAGAGCCCAGTATGTTCTGTCTGCTTTCGAAAAAAAGTTCCGCCAAGTTGCGAAGCACCAGGAAGAGCATAAGAAGGACGAGGATAACATTGAGGTTAATTATCCCAAAAATAAGTATGTCACCGGAAACCGGAAAACTGATATCAGCATTTAAAAGAGAGCTTTCCAGCCAGATAAACAAGGGAATCAGGCAGAGGCAAATAAGAATGACCCGCCTGATCAGACGTTTCTTTTTTTGTCTTTGAGCTCTCGTGAGTCGAGGTTTGCCAAGATCCTGAGATCCTAAATGTTCTGTTGGGGATTTGATGAGTTCATCCATGGATAATTTACGAGAGCATTGCTTAGTAGGTGAACTCAATAGTAAACCAGTCTGTCTCCAGATCCCACATGGAAATAAAGGGAATCAGATAGTGAAGATTCATGGGGAGCGTCTTTTGGAACAATTCTGCCTTTATACGTAACTCATAAGAACTATCGGGAGTGAGATCCTTAAGTTGAATGACCTTGAGACCGTTAATGTCATTCATCACTTTCATGGCCTCATCAAGGCTTTTGTAGGTGGATTTCCTATTTTTCTGCTCATCTAGTTCAAGCTGATAATTTTCCTTGAGGGTGTCATACCTGAGAGTGTGGTTGAACTCCATTGTACTCAATTCCTCATCGGGCCAATTCTCCCTGGTTCGGAGGAGCTCTATAAAAAATGTAAACTGCATTGGAATTCCACTGTGAAGGGCCTGCTCAAGTTCCTGATACTTGTTGTTGGTTAATACTCCAAAGAGCAATAAGTGGCTTTTGGAGGTGGTGATCGTAATGTCCTTGAACTGTGCTTCCTGGGAAGACTCTGCCTGGGCATTGTTTCCCAAAAAGAGCGTCAGTAACAGGAGAAGAGTGATATGGGAAAATTGGTGGCGCATGTGTCTATATGATATATATGGTATTAAAAATTCATTTATATTGAAAGGAATTTAAATGGTCTGTTTCTCTCTCTTTTTCTGCGTTAAATTCCAGCATTTTGCTAAGAGCAACCTGCACTAGAATACTCCTAATTCGATATTTTTGTAAGCTAAAATCTATTGTGGTTGATTTCCCTTGACAGGATAAGAGGGCGACACTATCTTGTGCATATGTTCATTTGACTATTATTGTGATAAATTCTGCTATCCATGGAGGATAGTGGCAAAATATAGAAGATGTATTTCCTTTCAAGGAGGACAGTATGAACCGTAGCGATGACCTGTATTGTGTGGAAAGTGAAAAAAGTGTGACTCAGTTTGTGGCCGATTTTGCCGAGGTGGTGAAAAAAAATGCCTTTGTTGTGAACAACTACGACACGATGGATATGAAAAAGACATTTCGGGAGCATGGCGGAACGGTACCCGATGAATTTGATCTTCATATGATGCAGGTCTGTAAGCCAACAAAGGCAGACAGCAGTCTGACCATGAATCCTGAGCGCGCAATTTTTATGCCTAAATTTGTTATGGTCTTTTCTAAAGATGGAAAAACCCAGGTGCGTTATTTAAGTTACCCTGCAGGCGATATTGCTGCATTTGTACTTGATGATCCAAAATTCTCCGAATCTGTGGGGCAGACTTTTGTCAAGATCCGGTCCATGATTGACGAGGTAAAGTAGGGAATCATTTTTCCTCTGGAGAAACTTAAATGATTAAAACGCTGAAACTATTACAGAAGAATCTTGTTTACGTTATTCCCGTGGCTATGATCTTGGGGGTTATTGGGGGCGGATATCTTTTTGATGCAAAACCCCTTAAACAGCTGATTATTCCCATCACCTTCATCATGATTTATCCAATGATGACCACTCTTAACACCAAAACAATTTTTAAAGGGGGGGATCTGAAACTGCAGGTTGTGACTCAGGTAATCAATTTTATCTTTGTTCCAATTATTGTTTACACTATCGGAAAAATATTTTTTGCAGGGGCTGAAGAAAAGTTTGGTCTCTGGGCAGTGGGACTCTTTCTTATCGGGGTTCTTCCCGCTTCCGGAATGACAATTTCCTGGACCGGATTTGCCAAGGGGAATAAGGAAGCTGCAACAAAAATGCTAGTCTTTGGTCTAATTATTGGATCCCTGGCAGCCCCTGTGTATACAAAAGTATTTATGGGCGCTACCGTGGATGTGGATATGGTTCATATGTTCCAGCAGATCTGCATTTTTGTTTTTGTTCCCATGATTGCTGGTCTTCTTACCCAGAATTATCTGGTTAAGAAGCACGGGAAAAAGGCATGGATGGAAACCTACAAACCCATGTTTCCTCCTTTTTCGGCATTGGGCGTTGCTATGATCGCATTTACTGCTATGGCACTGAAGGCAAAAAGTATTCTGGCTAACCCCGGTGATATTTTAACCATCCTTATCCCACTGATTATATTTTATCTTATTTCTTATATTGCACTCTCAATAATAGGAAAATATTTCTTTAAACGTGGCGATGCTATCGCCATGGTTTTTGGTGTGGTTATGAGGGATTTATCCATCGCTCTTGCCATCGCCATGACAGCATTTAAGGAGCAGGGGATGACGATTGCCCTGCTGATTTCTCTTGCCTATGTTATACAGATCCAATCTGCAGCCTGGTATATCAAACTTGTTCCTTGGATATTTGGTCCTGTAGAAAAGAAAGAAGATAAATAGTTTGTAACAGTTACAGCTCAGAAATTAGAGTGATATTGTGCCCCACTGAATAGTTACAAAAGTTTAAAAAAAAGATTACTTTTATTAACATTTTATCCGGTATATCCGGTGATTCAAGGAGAACGCTAGTATGCGTATAGCAATACCGACGAATAACCCTGGAGGATTGGAAGCCACACGTTCCGATCATTTTGGACATTGTGATGTCTTTACTCTGGTGGAAGTAGATTCTGACAATAAAGTCACTTCAGTAGAAACCAAGCCTGTTCCTGATCATGGTTCAGGTGGCTGTATGGTGCCTGTGAATTTCCTGAAAGATGCTGGCGTGGATGTTCTCGTTGTCGGTGGCATCGGAGCACGCCCCCTACAGGGATTTGCTGAAGTTGGAATCGATGTGTACTGGGCTGACCGGAATGCTGTTCCAAATGCAGGGGCTGTCATGGAGAAGTTTACTGCAGGGCAGCTTCCACAGATGACTGCTGATCAAGCCTGCGGTGGCGGAGCAGCCTGTCACACTTAAAGCATTTGTACTTAGGTAGATCACAGAGTATTATGAACATATACTCTTGGAAGGGGACGGCGGGAGAGGTTTCTGCCGTTTCCTTTTTTCTGTTATCTCGGGTTTTCCCCGTTACACCACAAATACGATATGTCACCAAGACCAAAGAAACTTAGAAAGTGTGAAGGAAATTTTTGCGGCCGGGCCTTTAAGCCAACGGGAACGCCTCTGTCAAAGCTGGAACAGGTTGAGCTTTTTCGGGATGAAATGGAAGCCCTGCGTTTGTGTGATCGGGATGGCTTGACTCAGGAAGAAGCCGGGCAAAAGATGGGTGTATCACGAGGAACTATCCAGCGCATCATTACCATCGCCAGAAGAAAAACGGCAGAAGCGCTATCCGAGGGCAGGGCCTTAATTTTTGTTGATGAAGACTAACAGCACGGTTTTCGGTATTCGGTCTGAGGTTTGCGGAAAAGACAAGGACCAGCTTCTAGTCTTTTAACCGAAAACCGAACACCGCAAACCTCAAACCGCGCAGTTAAGTATTTTCCCGGGTCTTGTGGAACTCCACATCAGGCCATTTTTCCATAAAGAAATTCAGCATCCACTCGTTTTGTGCCAGATAGGTGAGGAATCCTTCCGCATCGGTGGCCAGAGCGCCCTGGTTTTTCTGTTCGAATTCTGACAGCATTTTCTTGTCTTTACATTCAACCCAGCGAGCTGCCTGGAAGTCTATGGGTTCGTAGATCGCTTCAACACCATACTCGTTCTTCAGTCTGGCAACGGTGACTTCAAACTGTAAAACACCCACTGCACCCATGATATAATATGCTCCGATCTTAGGACGAAAAACCTGGATAGCACCCTCTTCAGCAAGTTGCTGCAATCCCTTTTGGAGCTGTTTCATTTTGAGCGGATTTTTGAGAATAATACGGCGAAAATGTTCCGGAGCAAAGTTTGGGATTCCGGTGAATTTCAATTTTTCCTTCTTGGTAAAGGTGTCGCCAATTTTGATTGTGCCGTGGTTGTGGAGTCCGATAATATCTCCAGGCCATGCTTCCTCCACATTGGCTCTGTCCTGTGCCATAAATATAGTTGCGTTGGCAAGAGTGATATCTTTTCCTAGTCGGTGATGTTTTACCTTCATCCCCCTGGTGAATTTCCCGGAACAAATCCTGAAAAAAGCGATACGGTCACGGTGTGCCGGGTCCATATTTGCCTGGATCTTAAAAACAAAGCCTGAAAAATTCTCTTCAGAGGGGGATACATCCCTGCTTGCAGCTGAACGTGTACTCGGTGGAGGGGCCATTTCCACAAAGGCGTCGAGCAGTTCCCGAACACCAAAATTATTGACCGCAGACCCAAAAAATACCGGGGTCTGGCTGGCACTGAGGTAATGGTCATATTCAAACGGGTTGGCCGCACCTTCTAGGAGTTCAATATCATCGCGGAGAACCTGGGCATCGTGATCGCCGATTATTTCGTCAAGTCGTGGATCATCAAGTGATTCTATGGTAATGCCGCTCTGGTCTCTGCCCCCCTGGCCAGCGGTAAAGATATGAATCTGCTTTTTGTAGATATTGTAGACGCCCTTGAATGTTTTTCCCATTCCAATAGGCCATGACATTGGACTACATTCAATCTGCAGCTTATCCTCGATGTCGGCAAGAATATCGAGGGGATCCATCCCATCACGGTCAAGTTTGTTGATAAAGGTGATAAGTGGCGTATTGCGCATTCGACACACTTCCATCAACTTCTCAGTTTGAGTTTCTACGCCTTTGGCTGAGTCGATGACCATGATCGCTGAATCAACAGCGGTGAGAACACGATAGGTATCTTCTGAGAAATCCTTATGGCCCGGAGTGTCGAGGAGGTTTACCTCATATTCACCATAGGTAAACTTCATCACGGAGGTGGTAACTGAAATTCCACGTTCCTGTTCAATGGCCATCCAGTCGCTGGTGGCATGGCGGTCTGCTTTTCTGGATTTTACAGCACCTGCCAAATTGATTGCACCACCATAGAGGAGGAGCTTTTCCGTAAGGGTGGTTTTTCCTGCATCGGGATGGCTGATAATGCCAAAGGTACGTCTTTTTGCTATTTCCTGTTCCTGCTGTTTGCTCATTGGAAGAATCTATTTAGATTTATAATGTTTTGTAGTATAAAAACAGGCGGAAGGCTAAAGGCTGATGGTCTTTAGGCGTTCGTCTATCTATTTATCGATATGAACTAAGAAATATAGGCGTTTTTATCAGGAAAGAAAACTAAAAACGAGTGAAGCATGGAAACAAATCGAATAGAAACAAAGCGAAGAATTCTGGTTACAGGTGGCTGCGGGTTTATAGGGGCCAATTTTGTGCGTCTGGTTCTGGATGAATATCCCGATTGGCGTGTTATTAATCTCGACAAGCTCACATATGCAGGAAACCTTCAGAACCTGGAAGGTGTCGAAGAAAGTGAACAGTATCGATTTGTGAAAGCGGATATTTGCAATTCGGAGGAGATGGAAAAATTATTTGCTGAAGAAGAGATCGACTTTGTTGTTCATTTCGCGGCAGAATCCCATGTGGATCGATCGATCACTGGCCCCGCTGATTTTATCCAGACGAATATAGTCGGTACCTTTACTCTTCTTGAAGCAGCCCGAAAAACATGGCTTGGAGGAGAATGGAAGGGCAATGATCCCCGTTTTCTTCATGTTAGTACCGATGAGGTGTATGGTTCCCTTGGTGATACCGGAATGTTTACAGAAACAACTCCCTTTGACCCTCGCTCACCCTATTCAGCCTCTAAAGCATCCTCGGACCATCTGGTGAATGCCTATCTCCATACCTATGGTCTTCCGGTGGTAATAACAAATTGTTCCAATAATTACGGCCCCTATCAATTCCCAGAGAAACTGATTCCACTTGTCTTCCATAATGCAATGAATGGAAAAGAGCTGCCAATCTATGGTGATGGAAAGTACGTGCGCGACTGGCTCTATGTGAAGGACCACTGTGAGGCAATAGCCGAGGTACTGATAAAAGGAAAGAATGGTCAGTCCTATAATATTGGCGGGAACAATGAAAAGCAGAACCTTGAGGTGGTTACCCTTATCTGTGACACCCTGGATGCAAAAAATGGTCTTCCGGAATCCGGTGAGGCCCGTCGCAATCTGATAACTTTTGTAAAGGATAGGCCCGGTCATGACAGACGTTATGCCATCGATGCTTCCTTTATTAAAGAACAATTGGGATGGGAACCAAAGGTTACCTTTGAAGTGGGGATAGAGAAAACCGTGGACTGGTATCTTGACAATCAGGATTGGGTGGAGTCAGTGATTGATGGTTCCTATCAGAAATATTACGAAAAAATGTACGGATAAAATATGAAAGTTACAAAAACTGAAATTCCTGATGTCCTTCTGGTCGAACCGACTGTGTTTGGTGATGATCGTGGTTTTTTTTACGAGAGTTTTAATGCAGAAAAGTGGCGGGAACTGACAGGTCTTGAGACCTTTTTTGTTCAGGATAACCATTCCCGTTCTGTAAAGAATGTTCTTCGTGGTATCCATTATCAGATACAACAGTCACAGGGGAAACTGGTTCGAGTGGTTGTCGGAGAGGTCTTTGATGTGGCAGTTGATTTACGCCAAAGTTCACCCACCTTCGGTCAATGGGTTGGGGAACGTTTGAGTGCTGAAAATAAAAAAAGTTTGTGGGTACCGGAAGGCTTTGGGCACGGTTTCCTCGTTCTTTCCGATGTCGCCGAGTTCCTGTACCGAACTACTGATTTTTATGCCCCGCAACATGAGTGCTGTATTGCCTGGAATGATCCGGATATCGGTATTGACTGGCCGTTGGATGGAGAGCCTCTTCTTTCTACAAAGGATGCGAAAGGAATCAAATTCAGTGAGGCTGGATGTTATAGATAAAGTGGCTATTCTTATAGAACACTAGCGTCTGAACTGTAACTGTTCTGAAGTGCCTCATATTCGTTTATTTCGGAGTCTTCGCTTACCAACCCTGCGTAGCATCTGAAGTTATATGTAAGCAGGCGAAAATAGATGAAGATGGGGTGCTTCTGAATAATTACTAGATAAATTCTGTCGGTTTGGGCTGGAAGGCTGCATCGGATTGTCGACCGGATAAATGAGTGGTTTTCTCCGTTTTTACAGTGCATTTCTTGATTTAAGAAAATACTACGAAATACCCTGGATGGCACTCCGAAAACAACTCATGTATTCTCCTATGGAGAATGGCGGGAGTCTCTAAGGAGATAAAAGGTTATTTAACGGCGGTTCAGGTTACACGCATCTACTTGGGTGAGAGCCTGGGAGAGATGTTTGAAAAAATCTGCTGCCGCCCTGTCGTCTGGATTACGGTCAAGCTTTTCTTCATAAATAGTAAAGAGTTTTGTCAACACATGGGGGATGTCGTCTTCTTCGACGTCACCAAGAATTTCCCAGATATCATTCGTGTTTTCCATTTGCTGCCTTATAATTTATTGTTGTATTCACGATGCTATTGAACGGCACGGATATTTATCCGGAATCGGGGGACACGATCCCAATTGAAAAGACAAAGACGAATTAGGTCATGTCCCCAGTTTCCTACCAGCGTATTCGTTATGCAATTCCGACTCAAACTCAATTTGGGGAATAGTTACTTATTGTTTTTGTATTCAGTGTATAAAAGCATTTGGAACAGGGGCTTTAGCCTCTGCAGGTAGCGAACAGAGTGCGACTTCGATTTGTCATATTTATGCAGAGGCTAAAGCCCCCCGTTCCTAACAATTTCCAGCAACGAGGCGGCTGAAGAACTTTCTCGGTTCTATCACCATTCGAAACGTAGGGTGTTGTCGAGGGCATCAACCCGAAGCACCTTTACCCGGACCCGCTGCCCAGGTTCGGGGCGGTTCTGTGCAGGAGTGGACATGTCAATATTCAAGAGTATATCGGTGAGCAGGAGAAATGTTCTTTTGGGTCCGGTGTCCAGAACCAGAGCAGTGAGAGGGATGTCCGTTCTTGTTTCAAGGTATTTCAGTAACCAGTAGCGGTGACGCTGCTGCCGGACATTGTTGGCACGAGCCAGAGTGCGGCCAATAACTGATGTGAAATCCTTGCACATTTCTTCTGTAAATCGAACCTCTTCACGCCGTATCAGGGAGTGGATCTGGTGCTGCATTACAAGGTCGAGAAGTCTGCGAATTGGAGATGTTATGGTTGTGTACTGAGTTACGCCGAGTCCGCTGTGGGGCTGGGCGCCGATAAGCAGTTCTCCACGCGATAACATCTTGCGCTGTAATGAATTGAGGAAAAGGTCATTATCCAGGCCGGAAACCACCCGTCTCCGAGGTGGTTTCTGGGCTCTGAATAATCCGGGAGCCATTCGGTCGGCAACATATCTGGCTGCCTGGGTGTTGGCCAGAATCATCATTTCAGAAACCAGTGTCCGTGAAGGGGTGTCAGTATCAGCAAGGCTTACCTGGACCTTGGATCCATCATGCACATGAATATTCACATCGGGAAAGGGGAGAAGCAAGGCTCCTGCATCGAGACGTCTATTGCGGAGTTTTATACGTAAATCGTTGAGAATTGCCAGCTCAGGATCCGTTTTAATCATGGTATCCGCTTCATCATAGGTAAGGCGCCTGGCAACTTTTATGACGGTTGGGAAAATCCGAATCCTAAGGACTTCAGCTTCAGCGGACAGAAGGATCATAAAACTCATTGCTGCCCGTAACTCTCCCTGGATCAGACTGCATATTCCCTGGGAGAGATGTCGTGGCAACATGGGAATCTGTCCTTCAGGAAAATAGATCGAAGTTCCACGTCGCATTGCTTCCAGAAATAGGGGATCCTCCGGACGTACATAATGTGCCACATCCGAGATATGTACCCCAACGAGAAAGTTACCGTCGTCCTGTGCTTCAGCGGTGAGGGCATCGTCAAAGTCCAGTGTGGTGGGGCCATCTATGGTCATGGGCTTCAAGTTGGTGAAGTCCTTTCTTGCCGGATCCTGAAAGAGCTTGTCGGAACCCTGCTGGAGAAGCATCTCGGCCTGTTGAATGCCGAGCAATGGAAAGACCACCGGAAGGTCATTACGAAGAAGAGGTATGTTTTCGTTAGCATCCCAGATCCCTGCTTTGACAAGGAGATGGAAGGGGTCATGCGGTCTGTTAAATCCTGCTGTCTTTAGTATGTTTCTAGCGATATCGGCATGTTTGGAATCGGAGCCTGAGATGTAGAAATCACGAATGATAGCAAAGCATTCTTTGCCATTTTCATCGATAACAATATCTTTTCTAGGACTGTTGTGAACCTGCTGAAGGAAGTCAGCTCCCATTGTAATAAGAGTATTGAGCTTCTTTTCTTTGTCACGCTGATTTTGGAGCTGTTCGATCTGCTCAGCCGTATGGACAATAACCTTGTTCTCTTTGTATTTAAAATACAATCTGTCTATAAAGATGCTGCGCAGGAACGCGGAAACAGTATCATCATCGGCGTCTTTACCAAAATTCAGTTCAGCAAGAAACGATGGTGAAAAAGTATTCGAGGTTTCTTCCGAAGTAAGCTCCCATATCTCCTGGAGGTCAATTTTCTCAATGAGTTGTTTGCGAGCTTCAGCCGTTTCCTGAAGTTGCCTTATGAGTTCTTCTTTTGGAAGTTCAACAGAGTGGGTTTTTTCAGAGTAGTGAACTATACGGGATGCGGGAAGGTTGATCTCCTTTCCGTTCTGATTGATGAGTCGGAGTCGTTTCGCTTGAGAAGCGGTGACATAAGCACAGAGAAATTTACCTCCATCTAAATATTCTACGAGTTTCCCTGTCGTTGCCACGCGTTGTCGCCTATTTTGCTATGTTGATGAAAAAAAAGATGATTTCTGGTACGTTTGTTATTGTTAAGTCTTGCGCATAAACCTTCTACTATAGTTTGCTTTTGTGTTTTGAGCACTTTAAAAAAGAAATATTTTTCATATACCAGAGGAAAAAGAAATTGATAGATCTGAATGATTATTTGAGCGAATCCATTCGTTCCGGGATGGTTGCCATTGTCGGACCCCCCAATGCCGGCAAGTCAACCCTGATGAACTACCTGCTTGGGCAAAAGATATCAATTGTCAGCCATAAACCCCAGACAACGAGAAATCGTATTCTTGGAGTTGTGAATGGTGATGATTATCAGATTGTTTTACTCGATACCCCTGGACTTCATAAAGCGCGGCAGCCATTAAACCGTGAGATGGTACGTATTGCCATGGACAGCTTGAACGAAGTCGATGCAATTTTGTATATGATTGATGTTTCCCTGCCACTTCCTGCAAAAGTCGAAGAGGAGAAAAATCAGGAGATGCTGGCGCAGATGGAAGGAGTTGCCGCTCCGGTTATTCTTATCTTGAATAAGGTCGATTTATTGGAAAAAGAACGACTCCTTCCCATGATTAAAAGCTATACAGAACTTTTTCCATTCCATGGGATTATGCCTCTTTCTGCGTTAACCGGTGAAGGAACGGACGATGTCGTGGAAGAAATACTTCAAATTCTTCCTCTTGGCCCCAGGTATTTCCCGGAAGATGTGCCAACGGATGCAAGTGAACGTTTTCTGGCTGCTGAAATTGTAAGAGAAAAAGTGTTCATTCTCACCGGGCAGGAAATTCCCTATTCTTCTGCTGTAACCATCGAGTCTTTTCAGGATGATGAAGAAAAACAGATGACTACAATTCATGCTACAATCGTCCTTGAAAGAAGTTCTCAGAAGGGGATCGTTATAGGTAAGGGGGGAAAAAAACTTAAAAGTATTGGTATCGCAGCACGTAAAGATATTGAGAAAATGCTTGGGCAAAAGGTACTTTTAAAACTCTGGGTCAAGGTTAGGAAAAACTGGTCTAAAGATGAACGTTTTTTAAAAGATCTTGGATTTTAGATACTTCCAGTTATGAAATCAGGATTTATGTGTTGATAAATGATGAACGATTATGGTAGTAATTAATTTGATTGAAAGGCTTTCTGTTTTTGATTTGGGTGACTTTGCTTCTTTTTTTTAGATTTCCAGGAGATGAATGAAAATAAAAAAATGGTATATCCTTTTGGCAATTGTTCTTTCTCTGAGTATCGCTGGATCAGGTGTCGCTGCGGACTGCATGGCCATAAAAAAAACATTTCAACAGGAATCTAACCTGAAAAAAAGACGAGAAATGGTGAAGGATGCCGTTGTGCAATGTCCTGATGATCCGGAAATCAATTATAAATATGCCTTTAGTCTGGAGCGGTTCAGGAAGTATGAAAAGGCACTGGGGCATTACCAAAAAGCTGTTCTTATAAATCCTGAAATGGCAAAAGCCCATGCTGGTATGGGTGATGTATACGTCTACCTTGGTTCGCTTGATGAGGCCATTGATGCCTATGGGAAAGCTGTAAAGTATATGCCTGGAAATGAGCGTTTTAAGACACGTTATTCTTGTTTGAGGATTAAACGTAAGGCTCTTAGAGGGGAAGTCTTATCCGTTGGTGAATTTCTCAAGGTAATGGATCGTCGAGGGAAAATTTCCAGTAATATGTCTTTGTTGCTCACAGGTCCGGCATTGCAGTATCGTATAGCCTTTGTAAGTGGGAATGAAATTCTGCTGCCCACCGGAATAAGACAGCTTGGCGCGGTTGGACAGGCGATGCAGAATGATAGCATAAAACATATCCGTTTTGAGATCTCCGTTCATGTTGATACTGGCTCTTCACCCATTGCAGCGCTTGAGAATTCCAAAGCCCGGGCGCTGATGATAAAGGATCAGCTTGTTGCAAATTTTCTCATTAATCCCAAGCGTCTTGATGTTGTCTGGTATGGTGATGCCCAACCGTTGGAAACTGGAAAATTGGCAGGTGATATTTCTGCTAACGAAAGGGTAGAGTTCAAAAGAATCATTGAATAAATTTAAGAGGTTCATCAGCACCCCACCTTTGTTTGTTTTGCAGTTGGCGTATAGAAAAAACTATTACGCCAACTGCAAAACAAACAAATCTGGATCACTGCTAAACTCTTAATTTGGATGGTTAGATGGCTGAATAAAGTCAGGAAAAGAGTGTTTTGTCTGTTCCCCTGCCAAATCAATCCACAGCTTGCGAGGACGTTTGGCAGGGAAATAGATGAAACACGGTTTGGTTCAACTATAGTTTATTGTAGATACACAGACTCAAAGTGCAGGATCGCAAACTTTTCACTGTTGTAAATTGTGAATACTTCTCCATGAAGAGTATAGCTTGCTGCGCTTTCCAGAGCTTTCAGGAACTCCTGTTCCTGTTCCATCGTCTCCGCACACATCATCATCGTAGCAGCCATTGCTCCAAATTTCAAATGGTCGCCATCGTTTTCAAAGCTTCCCATGAAACGGTTACATCCCGAAAATCCATTGACCTTATTGGTGTCCTTCAGGACTATCTGTAGTTCTTTCCCCCCGGCCCCGAGTGTCACCTGTTGGCCATTAAGAGTAAGTAGTTTCCAGTAGGTCTCAGTTAAGCTGGCATTCGGTTTACTCTCGGTACTTGCACTTTCTGCTGGATCGCCACTCCAGGCAAATCCGACGCATAAGAAATTGAGAACGGTGGCTAAAAGGATTGTTTTTAAAGAGAGTTGTATCTTGTAATGAATCTTTCCTTTCCTGGGCATGTTCAATGTTCCTGTGACGATTCGGCTGGTTGGGTAATTATTTGTGGCGCTGTACTCGTTCTGTACTCAGTGTAGAGGTTAAGACTTTTTAAAATATTCAGTGCAGAACGTAATTGGTTGTCTTTTTTGAGACGCTCGGCAACAGTTTTACGTTGTTCCACCGATGTATCTTTGTCTGCCATGTCAGATGCTTTGTCGTCTCCCTTCCGGGCTTGTTTGTTACCGTTTAAAATATGGTTTTTTAAATCGGCCTCCCTTACAAAATCAGGTAAAAACCTTTCTTTCTTTTCTTCTTTCAGATAAGGGATATTGGGAACTTCAACATCCGGGACAATTCCGGTTGCCTGGATTGATCTCCCGTTTGGTGTGTAGTAGCGTGCAGTGGTGAGTCTGAGTCCAGAGCCTCCCGGCATGGGAAGGATAGTCTGAACGGAGCCTTTGCCAAAGGTCTGGGTACCGACAATAACGCCACGTTTATGATCCTGAATAGCACCAGCGACAATTTCAGAAGCACTGGCTGATCCTTCATTTACAAGAATAACCAGCGGATATTGATTCTTGCCGTTGTTGGAGTGGGCCTGGAAGGTCATATTCTGCTCCTGAATTCGGCCTTTTGTGTACACAACAAGACCTTCTTCAAGGAAGATGTCGGAAATCGAAATTGCCTGATCGAGGAGTCCTCCTGGATTATTACGAAGATCGAGAATTAAACCTTTAATGTGATTTTTAAGATTCATTTCTGCCAGGAGCGCTTTTACATCCTTTGTGGTCTGTCCCTGAAAGTTAGTGATTCGAATATAGGCGAATCCCGGTTCGAGAAAAAGGCCGGTAACGCTGTGAAGCGAGATGATATCACGTACAATGGTGAATTCTTTTAATTCCTGCCAGCCCTCACGATATATAGACAGACTGACTTCGGTTCCCTTTGGCCCTCTGAGGAGCTTGATTGCATCCATCGATGGCATGTCTTTCGTCGCATCACCATTAATCTTGACGATGAGATCCTTTGCTTTAAGTCCTGCTCGATCCGCCGGGGTTCCCTCAATGGGAGAAATGATAGTAAGGATTCCATCACGGATAGTAACCTCAATTCCAACGCCTGAAAAATTACCACGTGTCTCATCCTGTAATTCATCGAAGTCCTCTGCTGTGAGGTATGATGAATGTGGGTCAAGGGAACGGAGCATACCGCTGATAGCACCTTCTATGGTTTCGTCTGCATCGATATCATCAATGTAATTTTCCTGCAGTATGCTGAGAATATTGGCAAATACTTCAAGTTGGCGGTAGGTGGCTTCCCGCTGATCCTGGGAAATGGCTGCCAGTGAAAGGCTCGTGGAACTGATGAAAAATGAGAGAGTGGCAAACAGGAGTACTGATATTTTCACTTGATATCCGTTGGCTGGTGGTTGGTGGGCGTTTAGCTTTAAAATACTTTTTCTGATCTGATTATGGCAGAATAAGGCCATCGTTGTCAAGCCACTGTAGAGGATCCAGCGGGGTTGAGCCGTGCCGGATTTCAAGATAAACCCCTTCTTCCATAAGAGTTGCAGTGTCTCCGGTAAGCGCAATGACTTCTCCCTGCTGCACAGTCGTACCTTCTATCACCAGAAGTTTTTCAAGCCGTGAGATTATGGAGAAATACCGGTGGCCATGGTCAATAATGATTGTGTTCCCGTAGCCGTAAAGATAAGAGGCGTAGCGGATTTCACCTTCAAAAATTGCATGGACACGGTTAGTGCCCTCCGTGGCAATGGTGACCCCTTTTGTCTTCCCCTTGACTCCAAGACGGTTTTTATGTTCCTGGCCAAAAACAGCTATAATCTTTCCTGGCAGCGGGATAGGGTGCTTCCCTTTGTCCATCAGGAATCCCTGGTCAAAGAGTTCATCTTCTCTTTTTAAGGCATCGAGTGAACTTGAAAGGTTGTCAGCTACCTTTTCCATTTCTCTCACTGCCTGTTCGTGCAATTCTTTCTGTGTCTCAATTTGTTTTAGCAGAGTCTCTTTTTCAAGTTTAATTGTTTTTGTTGCACTTTGCTCAACTTTTGCGAGGGATAGAAAATCATTCAGAATTGCTTTTTCAAGATTCAGGGTTACTTTTGTCTGCTCTAATTCGCTAATGGAATCACGGTATACTCTGATGAGGTTGTTGTCATAGTCAAGGAGGCTTGTGTAGGAATCACGAAATTTAAGCATTTGGGGCATGCTTTCTGTGGAAAATGCCACGTTTGCTACTCCAATTTCTCCCATCTTGTAGTAGGCCTTAATTCGTTTCTGGAGGTGATCCTGAACATTTTTCTTAGCCCCCTGTGCTTCCTGGAGCTCGGTCTCTTTGAGTGTTATCAGATATTCCTGGCTGTTCAACTGCCCTTCAAGATCATGTAGTTTCTTCAGTTGCGAAAAAAGTCTGGATTCAATTTGAGCTAGCTCATCGAGTAGATTGCGTTTACTCTTTTTGGAGGACTCTATCTGGAGTTGTTGACTGCTTATGCCGTCCTGAAGTTTTCTGATATTGATACGGTATTTTTGGATATCCTTTACAATGCGTTGCTTTTCGGCCTTACGGTCAGTTTGGGCATCACATACTCTGGAAAAAAAAGGAGGAAGCAAGAAAATACAGAGAAGGAGCACGATGGGATGTTTGAGGTGAAAAACTCTGAGCTGTTGGTGGGCAATGGCTGACAAAAGCATCAAATCCGTAAGAATTTTCGTATGGATGTATAACTTCCAAGGCTGCAGAGGCCAATGGAGCTCAGAATAATCAGAAAGATAACAATGGGCGGAAAGAAGCTGAAATTAAAGAGATTTAACAGGCCTGGGCCTGTAAAGTGTGCGCTGATCCACTGGAAAAGGCCATACAGGGCAAACAATCCAATAATTGATCCCATAAATCCCTGTAGGATACCTTCGATGAGAAAAGGTGTTCGTATATAACTGTTGGTGGCACCAACCAGTTTTAAGAGTTCCAGCTCATCCTGGCGACCCATAATAGTAAGTCTGATGGTGTAGGCTACCATAAAGGTGGCGGTGAGTATAAGTAATGTCCCGCTTAAGAATACTACAATGGTCAGGAGTCTGGTGAAGTAGTAGAATCTTTCCACCCATTCCTGGCCATACTGTACTTTTTCGGTGCCGGGCAGGTTTGCAAGATATTCGGAGAAGAGTTTGATCTGGTTGTAACCGCGGAGACTTTTCAAGGGTAATACTTCAATGGACGCAGGTAGGAAATTTTCAGGCATATCAGCCAGGACATCAGAATCGTCACCAAGTTGCCTGGCAAAACGTTTGTAGGCCTCTTCTCGTGAAATAAAATGAATTTCTTCCACATCATCAAAGTTTTCTATTTTGCGGCGGAGTTGTTCCTGCATCTGAGGGCCTGGTTCATCTTCGAGATAGACTATAAGGCGAAGGTCGTCACTTAACCTGTCACCGGCACCCAGCATATTGGTGTAGATAAGATAGAAGAAAGCGAAAATTAAAACGGAGAGGCTTACTGTCAGAAAAGTCATCAACTGGGAAGTCCATGTCTGCCTGAGGTTACGACCTGCCTGCCTGAAGACTGCAAACCAGAAATTCATTAGCGGTTCCCCTTTGTCAGGGAGTGGATCTTGCCATCGCGCAGTTCCATAATTCTATGGGTATCTTGCTGGTAGATGGAGGCGTCGTGGGTGGCGATAATGATGGTTGCACCAGCTTTGTTGGATCGGGTAAGAACTTGCATAACCCGTTCTGTGGTAGACGCGTCAAGGTTCCCGGTGGGTTCATCAATCAGAATCAGGCGCGGTGAGTTGGCAACGGATCTGGCAAGCGCTACACGTTGTTGTTCTCCACGGGAAAGCTCACCGGTGATGGTATCATGCTTATCTGTAAGTTGTAACTGGTCAAGCAGATCTCTCACCCGGTGTTTGATGGCTCTGGGCTTTTTGTACGAGACCTCCATGGCAATGGCGATGTTTTCGGCCACGGTGCGATCGCTTAAGAGCTTGAAATCCTGATAGGCGACGCCTATTTTCTGTCTCAGATGGGCAAGATCTTTACCCCTCAGAGTGTTAATATTATAACCAGCCACTTCAATAAGACCGTTGCTGGGTGTTTCCATATTACAGATAAGCTTTAAAAGAGTTGTTTTGCCGGCACCACTTCTGCCAATAAGAAAGAACAGTTCACCCGTATTGATGGAAAATGAAATGTCTGAGAGTGCTGTGATGTTAGGGGTGTAGGTACGACTCACTTTGATCATCTCGATCATGGTGTTTCCCTGGAGCACTTTCTCTTCTATGGGGTCTTGATTGGACACTGATAATCTATAAGGTAGAGTAATTTAAGAGAAAATTCTATCAAACATTTCATTGACAGTGACAACAATATCGTCATTATCATCAAGCCCCAGAAAGGATTCACCGCTAAGTTCCAGGTTAATAAGTGAGTCACTTGAAGGAATAATACCACCAAGCTTCATACCGGAATCCGCCACGGCTTCATCGATCTTTTCCTGAAGGGCTGGCGGAACAGGTTGCGGGGCACGATTTACCAAAAGGTACTGACTTTTAATTTCAAGCCCAAGGGGTTCGGTGATGTCTGAAATACGTTTTGCGGTGAGTATCCCTCTTGCAGATGGGTCTGAGGTCACCAGAAGATAATCAATAGAACGCATATTCATGCGGCTCAGGTGTTCCATACCGGCCTCATTGTCAACGATGATATACTTGTAGTTTTCTGCAAGTTTATCCATGGTCATGGCAAGGTACTGGTTTGCAGCACAGTAACAACCCGGTCCATCGGGTTGTCCCATAACAAGCAGGTCAAATCCCGTCTCTTCGATGAGAGCCTGATGGAGTTTCATTTCCATATATTGATCACGAGTCACGTTGGGGGGCAGTTCGCCTTTGAGCTCTTTGCGGATCTGGCCAAGCGTTATGTTGACATCAAGCCCTAGAAGTTCGTTGAGGTTGGCATTGGCATCTGCATCAACGAGAAGGAAGGGTGTCTGCTTTTTTTGAAGTAAGTATTTGGTTAACAGGGCCGAGGTAGTGGTTTTTCCTGTTCCACCCTTACCAGCCATGGCAATAATTTTAGTCATGGATCATCTCTATATTTGTGTGAAGTGAAAGTGTTTTATGTAAATATACAACCTTTCTACTCTAGTTAAGGCATAGCCGGATGTCAAATTTAAAGCTGGTTTCAATGGATTTTACCAATTTTCCTTGCATCTTCCCCCTCAGTTGGTATTTTTAAAGGTTTTTGCTATTGTATACCGGAAACCGAATACCGAAAACCTAATACCGCATATAGAAGGAGAGAGTTATGGATTACAGGGATACCCTGAATCTGCCGAAAACTAAATTTAAGATGAAGGCCAATCTGAATCAGAAAGAGCCCATGTATCTTAAACGCTGGGAAAAGGAAGATTTATACGGAATGCTTCAAGAACATGGTGAGGGGAAACCCTTGTATGTCCTTCATGACGGCCCTCCCTATGCCAATGGCCATATCCATCTTGGTACAGCTTTTAACAAGATATTAAAAGATATTATTTTAAAATCCAGGCGTATGGCTGGATTTCAGGCACCCTATATCCCGGGTTGGGATTGTCACGGTCTGCCCATTGAGCACAATGTGGATCAAGAACTTGGTGAGAAAAAGAACTCCATCCCCAAGATTGCAAAACGTGGTGCCTGTCGTAAGTACGCTGGAAAGTGGATTAAAACCCAGAAGGATGAGTTTAAGCGTCTGGGAGTACTTGGTGATTGGGATAATCCCTATCTCACCATGAACTTTGATTACGAGGCGACTATTGCACGGCAGTTTAACGAATTCCTTCTGGCAGGTTCGGTAATCCGTAATAAAAAACCCGTTTACTGGTGTTCCACCTGTACAACTGCCCTGGCTGAAGCTGAGGTTGAATATTATGACCATACTTCACCTTCTATTTATGTGAAATTTCCAGTTATTGAGGATTGGTCAGATATTGATTCTGCACTCTCTGGAGACAAGGTCTCCGTGGTAATTTGGACCACCACCCCCTGGACACTTCCGGCAAATCTTGCAGTGGCCTTTCATCCTGACTTTGAATATGCAGCCGTAAAAACGGGCGATGAAACACTGGTTATGGCCAAAGAGATGGTTGAGGGTGTGATGGAAGAACTGGAAATCAGTGATTATTCCATCGTGGCCACATTTTCTGCAAAAGGGCTTGAAAAACGAAAATGTCGTCATCCCTTTTTGGATCGTGATTCCCTGATGGTGCTTGCCAATTATGTCACCCTGGAAGCTGGAACCGGTTGTGTCCACACTGCTCCCGGGCATGGTGCCGACGATTATCTGACAGGGCTTCGCTATGATCTTGAGGTACTCTCCCCGGTTGACAGTGAAGGACGCTATACCGATGAGGCTGGCAAGTATGCAGGCCAGCAGGTTCCTGCAGTAAACAAAGTCATTAATGCAGATATGGCCGCAAGTGGTGTTCTGCTCCATGAAGACTCTCTGCATCATAGCTATCCGCACTGCTGGCGTTGTAAAAAACCGGTTATGTATCGGGCAACCCCTCAGTGGTTTATTTCAATGGAGATTAATGATCTTCAGAAAAAGGCTTTACAGGAGATTGAAAACGTTCAGTGGACCCCGTCATGGGGGATGAATCGTATTTACTCCATGGTGGAAAATCGTCCCGACTGGTGTCTGTCACGCCAAAGGACCTGGGGCGTTCCCATTACCGTTGTCAGCTGTACGTCCTGTGGTGAAGTGGTTAAAAGTGAAGCGCTGGTGGCACGTATAGATGAGTTGTTTCGTAAGGAAGGGGCCGATGCCTGGTTTAGTCATGATCTCTCTGATTTTCTTGAAGACGGGTATGCATGTGCGTCATGCGGAGCCAGTGATTTTGAGAAAGAGGAGGATATCCTTGATGTCTGGTTTGACTCGGGCTCTTCCCATGCAGCTGTTGTTGAGGCGCGCCCGGAGTTACGATTTCCGGCTGATCTTTACCTTGAGGGCAGTGATCAGCATCGCGGCTGGTTTCAGAGCTCTCTGCTCACCTCGGTGGGTACCCGCGGCTGTGCTCCCTTTAAGGGCGTTTTAACCCATGGCTATGTTGTTGATGGCAAGGGCAAAAAAATGTCCAAATCCGTTGGGAATGTGGTTGCTCCCGAAGAAGTTATTAAAACCTTCGGAGCAGAAATCCTGCGTCTCTGGGTATCCAGTGAAGATTATCGTGATGATGTGAAGGTTTCCGATGAAATCCTTAAACAGGTCGCGGATAGTTATCGAAAGATTCGCAATACCATCCGCTATATGCTGGGTAACGTAACGGATTTTGATCCATCTCTTCACGCTATTCCCTTTGAGAAGATGGAAGAAATTGATCGATGGGCACTTGGTCGCTTTGAGGAGCTGCGCGCTAAAATAAGCACGGCCTATGAGGAGTATGAATTTCATCCCATCCATCAGGCGCTGAATTATTTTTGCGGTACCACCATGAGTGCCTTTTATCTCGATATCTTAAAAGACAGACTCTACTGTTCCGGAACCGATTCACGTTTGCGTCGCTCTGCTCAGACGGTACTGTATGAGGTTCTTGGAGGATTACTGCAATTGATGAGTCCCGTACTGACCTTTACCACCGCCGAGGCCTGGGAACATTTCAAGGATCTCGATGATAAAGCGCCACTTAAGGACAGTATCTTCTTCACCGAGTTTCCTGCTGCTCACCCTGAACGACGTGATGTCAGTCAGGAAGAACGTTGGAACAAGCTGATCCAGGTTCGCTCTGCGATAACGAAGTCCCTTGAGGGCGCACGTCGTGAAAAGCTTATTGGTCATCCCCTTGAAGCCGAGGTGTTGATTGAAGTAAGTGGCGACTGGGCAACTTTTATCGAGCAGGAATGGGAGCAGGTTAAGGATGTCTGCATTATCTCAGTACTCACTCGTTGCGAGGACAGGAGTCTTATTAGTGATGTGGATTTTCTTGTCAGTGAAGAAATTCCAGAGCTTGCTGTAGCAGTTCGTGCTGCAAGTGGTGAAAAATGTGAACGCTGCTGGACAAGGGATAGCTTTGTTGGCAGTCATTCAGATCATCCACAACTCTGTGAACGCTGCTTGAATGTTGTGCTTGCCATGGATACAGGGGAGTAGCAGAAAATGTTTTTGTCAGTATTCCTACTGCTGTTTGTGATAGCGTTTGATCAGTTGACAAAGTTTTGGATTGTAAAGAGCTTTCAATTGTATGAATCGCTGGAGATTATTCCAGCTTTTTTCAACCTCACCTATCTCACTAATAAGGGTGCTGCCTTTGGTTTTCTGGCAGGAGTGACCTCTGCCTGGCGCCACTATTTTTTTCTTATTCTGGCAAGTATTGCCCTGGTGTTGATAGGTTTTGCCTGGTTTAGAATGCGAAAAGATCATCGATTTTATGGTCCCGCCCTTGCTTTGATTGCGGGGGGGGCTATCGGGAACGTGATTGACCGGGTTCGCTTTGGTGCAGTGGTTGATTTTCTCGATTTTTATGTGGCAGGCCATCACTGGCCTGCATTTAATGTGGCCGATTCCGCAATTACCGTGGGGGTGACTCTTTTTCTCCTCGCGAATTTTCTGGAAGAACGGCAGAAGAAACAAATACAGGTATAGGATCAAACAATTACCATGAAAATAGCAGTACTTTTTCCCGGTCAGGGATCACAGTTTTTAGGAATGGGACGTGAATTTATTGATACGGACAGTGATTGTGCAGCCATTATGGAAATGGCAGCATCTGTTTGTGATTTTCCCCTGGAAAAGCTCTCCCAGGAAGGGCCGATGGAAGAGCTTACCCGGGCTATTCATCTGCAACCTGCCATTACCGTGACCAATCTCATCTGCTATCAGGGCTTGAAAAAAGCCTGGGGCGATCAGCTCTCTGCTGCCTGTTTTGCAGGACATAGTCTTGGGGAATATTCGGCCCTTTGTGCCGCAGGTGTTCTTTCTGTTGAAGATACCATTCGTCTGGTTATTAAACGTGGTGCTTTGATGGAGCGTGAGGGACAGTCAAATCCAGGTGGTATGCGTGCGATTCTTGGAAAAAACATTAAAGAAGTTGAAGCAATTATCGCAGATTGCAGCGATGCCGGAATCGTCACAGCTGCAAATCATAACACAGAATTGCAGATTGTGATTTCTGGTTCCATTCCAGGCCTTGATGCTGTTTCAGAAGTGGCAACAGGTGATGGTGCCAGAGTCATACCCCTTGCGGTAAGTGTTGCCAACCATAGTCCTCTGGTTGCCAATGCAGTTCCTGATTTTGCAGCTTTTATGGATAGTGTTGATTTTAAATCACCTGCAACGCCTGTGTATTTTAATGTCTCCGCAGATGTTGAACGGGATACTGTAAAAATTAAAGAAATGATGGCAAGCCAGATAGCCTCTCGTGTCCGCTGGTTTGAGATTATCACCACCATGATTAATGAAGGTGTGGATACCTTTATTGAAGTAGGCCCAAAAACTGTGCTGAAGGGAATGATGCGTAAGATTGCCCCTAAGGGATATACGTATAACGCCCTGCAGTTTGATACACCCGAAGGACTTGCCAAATGCATGGATAAACTTGCTTGATTTGCCACAGTTATGCAGGGGCTAAAGCCCCAGTTCCACTGTTTACCATATGCTGATTTGTCCGTAACTATTCACCGAAATTGAGTTTGAGCCGGAATTGCATAACGAATACGCTGGTAGGA
>CAZIDU010000015.1:0-50392 GCA_964538055.1 uncultured Desulfocapsa sp.
CCGTATTAAGCTAAAGCGACTTTATCCGAAACTTTAAATTGTATGGTGCACTAGCCGTCTTTACAGTAGAATCAAAGATTGATCCAATGTCCAAACCGTGCTCCTTTTGAGGCAGGTGCCATTACAAACAAGCCAGGATAAAATAATCATAGAGTCATCTACGACTTTAACAGTATGTCTTTAAAGACCTGGGCATTTGCTAGTTTTCCATCACATTATAGCATGAATAGAATTAAAATATAAAACATATGACCATAAAATCAAAAAACATTTTAGAATTGACAACTATTCAGACGAGTACGAAATGAACTTTATTATTAATAGCCCTGATATTACTAAAAGGTTACGCTGTGGTGCTTAAAAACTTTTTATCTTATTTTTTTTATTTTTGTTATTAACCATGCATGTTCATACTCTTATTATCGGTGGTGGCCCAGGTGGACTTGCATGTGCAAAGGTCCTTGCTGAACTGGGTATTGATGTTCTTGTCCTTGAAAGAAAAGAGACCATTGGTCCCAAGGTTTGCGCTGGAGGTATCACCTGGAGTGGATTGATCAGCCGTGTTCCGGAAGAACTTGCTGAAAAAACATTTCCTGAACAGTACATAAAGACCCCCTTCCAAAGTACCTGCATCAAAGAAGAGATGCCTATAATTGCCACCGTCAATCGTGAAAAACTCGGGCAATATATGGCACAGTTGGCAGGGAACGCTGGAGCCGGGCTACGCACTGCAGCGATGGTACGGAGTATTTCAGAACAATCTGCCCTTGTTCAAGACAGAACCACCGGCAAACAATATACAATAGATTTTGATTATCTGGTTGGAGCCGATGGTTCGAGTTCCCTTGTCAGGAGACATCTTGGAATCACAAGCGAGGAGCTTGGTATAGGGATAAATTACCAGATCCCTGGGGATGTTTCCAAAATGGAATGGCACCTCAACAATCGCCTCTTTGGCAATGGATATGCCTGGATTTTTCCCCATGCAAAAACTCTTTCCATAGGAGCCTACGCCGACAGAAAAACAATGGGCCCCGGTAAACTCAAGGCAAACCTCATTACCTGGGCTGCCAGTCAGGGTTTCTCCCTTGAAAAACATCCTGCAAAAGCAGAATATATAAACTATGACTTTAAGGGATGGAATTTTGGCAATACTTTCCTTGCCGGGGATGCAGCCGGTCTGGCCTCGGGACTTACCGGAGAAGGAATCTATCCTGCCATAATTTCAGGAGAACAGATTGCCCACACCATAGCCAATCCGGATCATAGCCCTGCGGTTATGAATAGCCTTATTTCGAACCATGATAAACATAGCCGAATGGTGACAATCAGCGGGAAAAGTGGATTATTCAATTCCATGCTGGCAGAACTGGTGACACTGGGCCTGCGATCAGGTATGATTAAATTTAGTAAACTTGAAATGGCTGTTTAGCCCGCATTTCTCCTGAAATCAAAATAATACAATTATCATAATGACTACTCCCAAAAAGAAAAAATCACTCCTTATTAATATCGTATTTGTCGGAGTCCTCTTAGGTATACTTGCTTTTCTCCTGAGAGCTCCTGAAATCACCACCCCTACACTTCCCCACGATGATGACCACGAACGCTTTTTTGCCATGAAGAAAAAAGCGGCAGGAAAGCTCTGTGTAGAATGCCATACTCCAGAGGGCATTTATCCTCTGCCCGAAGATCATCCTCCCAAATTACGTTGTCTATTCTGCCATAGAAGAGACTAAGCGTGATAGCGTCGTAGACACCCTCAGGCATCGAGACTTCTTCGCACCATCTCAAAAACATCTCCCGAAAGCCCCTTTTTCTCTGCAATGCGTTGCAACTCTGTTTTCATCAGCTTCTGTCTGGATGTATCATATCGTTTCCAGGTTGAAAATGGAGTGGTCAAACGTGAAGCTATTTGAGGGTTTCGGGAGTCCAATTCAAGAATCTGGTCAGCCAGAAACCTATACCCTTCACCATTAAGATTATGAAAGGAGACATGATTGCCACCAAAGGCACCAATTAAAGAACGTACCTTATTCGGATTTGAGATAGAGAACGCGGGGTGATCGATAAGAGATTTGACTAAAGCAAGCGTTGTTGGCAGACTTGAACTGGCCTGAAGAATAAGCCACTTATCCATAACCAGCACCTCATCTTTCCATTTCTCATAGAAATCATCTAAGAGTTCCAGACGTTCAGGAATATCACAGTGGATCAGGGCCGAGAGAACAACAATGGTATCGGTCATATTGTCGCCATTCCGATACTGTAGCAGGGCCAGATCCACATCTTCCTGAGCTGGCTTTTCACCAGCAAGTAGATAGGACAGACAGACGTTTTTCAATCGCCTTTGGCCCATTGCCTCGGGAGTCAGTTCATAGGCTCCTCTGTTTTTATTTTCTTCCCAGACAGCCCTGAATTCAACGCGGAGCACATTTGCCAACTCCCGGCGGACAAACATTCTGGCATCATGGAGATTATCTGGATCAATCACCTGCATCTGCTGGGCGAGATAATTCTCTTCGGGGAGGCTCAGTGCCATGCCAAGAAGTGATTTATCGCTTTCTTGGTCCATCAAAACCTGCTTCACAGCATCAATGAAGAGTTGATTAAGGATCGGTTTTTGACCCTGCTGCAGTACATTAGTAAGCTCCAGAATTACAGATTCGCTCAAATGAAATGCTGCATCCCAGCGATTAAAAGGATCGGAATCGTTGGCCATTATAAAGGCAAGTTGTTCCTGTCCCTGCCACGGCTGGACCTTCACCGGCGCAGAAAAACCACGAAGGAGTGAAAGAATGGGTTTTTCGGAAAGTTTATCAAAGGTGAAGCTTTCTTTCTCGGCTTTCAGCTCGAGAAGCTGATCCCTGACCGTGATATCGTCTCCATTACGGTCAAGAAGCCCAAAAGATATCGGGATATGAAAAGGTTTTTTACTCTCCTTTGTCTGGGATGGAGTTGCTGGACAGCTTTGGGAAATTGTCATGCTAAATCGACCTGCATCCGCATCCCACTTTTCAACAACGCTGAGTTCGGGCGTTCCTGATTGACTGTACCAACATTTAAACTGATCCAGATCAACACCGGAAGCTGCAGCCATGGCAGACACAAAGTCATCACAGGTCACCGCCTGACCGTCATGCCGTTCAAAATAGAGATCAATCCCCTTACGAAAGTTATCAGCGCCAAGCAGAGTATGCATCATGCGGATAACTTCAGCACCTTTATTGTAAACTGTTACGGTATAAAAGTTATTAATTTCAAGATAGGAGTCTGGTCGTACGGAGTGGGCCATGGGGCCGGAATCTTCACGAAACTGAAAACTGCGCAGGATACGTACATCTTCAATTCGCTGGATAGGACGGGAATTCATATCAGATGAAAATTCCTGATCACGGAATACCGTGAGCCCTTCTTTCAGACTGAGCTGAAACCAGTCACGGCACGTTACCCGGTTTCCGGTCCAGTTATGAAAATATTCATGGGCAATCACCCCTTCGACACCGAGATAATCCTGATCCGTCGCTGTCTCAGGGCTTGCCAATACATACTTTGAATTAAATACATTGAGGCCCTTATTCTCCATAGCACCCATATTAAAATCATCGACCGCCACTATCATATAGGTGTCCAGATCATATTCAAGGCCAAACACCTTCTCGTCCCAGGCCATACTTTTCTTGAGAGAGGACATGGCATGATCACATTTGGCACGATTTCTTGCCTCTACATAAATTCGTAAATCAATTTTTCGGCCAGAACGTGTTGTGAATTCATCCTGGATAAAAACAAGATCCCCGGCAACGAGGGCAAAAAGATAACAGGGTTTGGGAAAGGGATCTTCCCATATTGCGAAATGACGTCCCCCTTGAAGTTCCCCCTTTTCGACAAGATTCCCGTTGGAAAGAAGAACGGGACAGTCATCTCTGTTTCCTTCAATACGGGTTGTAAAACGAGCCATAACATCGGGTCTATCAAGATAATAGGTGATCTTCCGGAATCCCTGTGCCTCACACTGGGTGCAGAAATTGCCACTGGATCGATAGAGACCTTCAAGAGCCGTATTTTTGTCAGGATAAATTCTAGTAGTAATCTCAAGGACAAATTCATCGGGCACGTCTAATAGAACAAGTCCATTCTTTTCTAGACGATACTGATCAGCAGTGAGCTTTTCCCCTGCCACTGCGACAAGGAGCAAATCAAGGTTCTCACCATTGAGGTAAAGGTCCTTACTGTTTTTCGTTGAATCAAGGTTCCTTTTGAAAACAGATTTTGCGTTTACCACACAATCACTTTTCCCGAGCTGGAAATCCAGATAGAGTTCAGTTATAAGAAAATCTGGCACCTGATAGTCTTTTCGATATATGATCGCATGTTCTATATTTGACATTTTTTACCTTAGTTCCTGATAGAAAAGTTTTGTTGGCGTTGACAGCCGACCCTTTCCAGTATATTTTTCCACAGTATAACTTAACAAATCGAAATTTCCATTCACCATATCAAACTTGAGGCAATAATCCCATGATCAAGATTAACGAACACTATCTAAAACTACAGGCATCCTATCTCTTTTCCAATATAGCGAAAAAAGTTGGTGAATTTCAGCAATCGAATCCTGACAAAGAAATCATTCGTCTTGGTATTGGTGACGTTACCCGTGCTTTGCCAAAGGCCTGTACCGAAGCCTTCCATAAAGCCATTGACGAAATGGCCACGGATTCCAGTTTTCGCGGCTATGGACCTGAACAGGGTTATGATTTCCTGCGCGAGGCCATTGTAAAAAATGACTTCCATTCCCGTGGCGCCGATATTTCAGCCGATGAGATCTTTGTAAGTGACGGTGCAAAATGTGATACCGGTAATATCCAGGAACTGTTCACCCAGGATGCCAGAATAGCCATACCCGACCCGGTATACCCTGTCTATCTCGATACCAATGTCATGGCTGGACGAACAGGCGAGTTTGAGGATGGCAGATATAAGGGAATTGTCTATCTCGATGCTACGAAAGAGAATAATTATGTACCGGGTTTGCCTGAAGAAAAAGTAGATCTTATCTATATGTGTTTCCCCAACAACCCCACGGGTTCCACAATCACCAAGGCAGAATTGAAGACTTGGGTTGATTACGCAAAAGAAAATCAGGCCCTGATTCTTTTTGATGCGGCATACGAAGCCTTTATTCGTGATGAATCTTTGCCAAAATCCATCTATGAAGTTGAAGGAGCCCGGGAAGTAGCCATTGAATTCAGATCTTTCTCTAAAAGTGCCGGATTTACCGGAACACGTTGTGCCTACACGGTTGTTCCCAAGGAATGCGCAGCCTTTGATTCCAAAGGTGGAAGGCAGTTGATCCATCCACTCTGGAACCGTCGCCATTGCACCAAGTTCAATGGTGTCTCCTATCCAGTCCAACGAGCAGCTGAGGCTGTTTACAGTGAGGCAGGAAAGGCCCAGGCCAAAGAGTTGGTGGCTGGGTATTTAAAGAATGCAGACCTTATTGCAACTGAGATCAAAAATCTTGGCTACGATTTCGTCGGAGGCGATAACTCTCCATATATCTGGATTGAAGGAAAACGTGACTCCTGGGAGTTCTTTGACATGCTCCTTGATAAAGCAGGGGTTGTCTGTACTCCTGGCGCCGGATTTGGGAAATGCGGAGAGGGATATATCAGATTGTCTGCTTTTAATTCCTATGAGAATGTTGAAAAGGCAATGGCAAGGATCAAAGAAGCCCTGGCATAGGGCAATATGTTTTCGTGCTCCAGGTATTTTCCCTGGAGTACGAAAACAGATACTTAATAAAAGACGCGATTATCTGGATTTTTCTAAAACAGCAGGCTTAAAACTCACCCGTTCTTCCTTCCCATTCATCTCCTCAAAACCGTTAAATCCTTGTGTTCGCAAAAATTTAACCACCCCCTGAACCAACCGTTCAGGGGCAGAAGCGCCAGCAGTAATACAGATGCTGGAAGCACCTATCAGCCACTTCATTTCAATATCAGATTCATCATCGATGAGGTAGCCGCGCATCCCGGCTCTTTCACCGACTTCCCGTAATCTGTTTGAATTGGAACTGTTTTTGGATCCAACAACCAGTAGGACATCACAGCGTTCGCCAATCTCTCGCATTGCCTCCTGTCGATTTAAAGTTGCATAACAGATATTTGACTTCTGTCCTTTAATATTAGGAAAACGATCGAGCAAAATATCCCGTATCCCGGCGATATCATTTTGACTGAGGGTCGTCTGAGTAACAAATGCCACCCGATTCGGATCGTGTACAGCAACCTCCCTGGCCTCCTCTTCAGAGGCAACCACATGGACATTCCCCATCACCCGTCCGGCAGTACCTTCTACTTCAGGATGATTATGATGACCAATAATCAGCACATCGTAGCCATCGGCATAATATTTTTCCACCATATTATGCACTGACCACACCAGAGGACAGGTACCATCAATGGTTCGGAGTCCCAGGGTTTTTGCCCGTATCTCTGTTTCCACCGACACCCCATGGGCACTGAAGATACAGATGGCATTGCGGGGTACATCAACCAGATCATTTACAAAAGTGACCCCCATTCGCTCAAGTTCTCCAACCACATGTTTATTGTGGACGATTTCATGGAGGACAAAAATTGGTGAGCCATATTCCTTCACCGCCAGTTTTACCGTTGAAATTGCCCGATCGACCCCTGCACAAAAGCCACGGGGGTTCGCCAAAATGATTTTTTTTTCTATTTTCGCCATGACTTCCTCAACTTATAGAAT
The DNA here is from genome assembly GCA_964538055.1 of uncultured Desulfocapsa sp. GTDB lineage: Bacteria > Desulfobacterota > Desulfobulbia > Desulfobulbales > Desulfocapsaceae > Desulfocapsa. The sequence continues at coordinate 6,775 of CAZIDU010000015.1, forward strand.
TAATTCCTAACAACCTTTTTAGTATCAATAAAATCAACCATACTTTTCACTTTTACTGAACAAACTTTTTTCCATTTTGTTTTCTATTTTGGATTTGACTTGATATAGTATACTGTTTAAAAAGATGCAGTATTTAGCAGGTATTCAGCAATTTCACCACTTCCAAAAAGGAAAATATTAAATGTCCCTTTCTCAAACATTCACCGTAACTCAACCGACTCAAATTCAGTTCGGTGCTGGTGCCATTGCCAACCTTGCTGCAACAGTACAAAATTTCAATGGAAGCAATGTCTTTTTGGTGATCGATCCGGGTCTCGTAAAGGCTGGTTTAATCAAGCCCATCACAGCTCCACTTAAAAAAGCAAAAATCCCCTTCACCGTCTATGACAAAATTGTTCCTGAGCCCGGTCTCAAGCTTGCCGACAAAGGTGCAACGCTTGCTAAAAAAGCTGGTTGTGACTGTGTTGTTGGTGTTGGTGGAGGATCTGCCATGGATGTTGCAAAAGCGATCGCCATCCTTATTACCAATGGCGGTAAGGCCGTTGATTACCTGGGACTTGGGCTTATTAAGAAACCAGGTGTTCCCAAAATCATGGTCCCTACTTCATCTGGAACAGGCGCTGAAGTAACATTCACAGCAGTCTTTATCAATGAGAAGACTGGTTCCAAGGGTGGAATGAACGGGGACCCTCTCTATCCCGATGCCGCCATTCTTGATCCTGAACTCACTCTCAGCCTACCACCGCACGTCACCGCCTACACAGGAATTGATGCCCTGACACATGCACTTGAAGCTTACACCTCTACCCAGGCCCATACTATTTCTGAAATGTATTCACTCGAAGCCATCAGCCTTATAGCTGCAAATCTTCCAGCGGCCTATGCAAATGGTGGCAATCTGGAAGCACGTTCGGCCATGCTTATGGGATCTCTTCTTGGCGGCAAAGCACTAGCCACAGCCGGGGTCGGACTGGTTCATGCCATGGCCTATCCCATGGGTGGAATGTTCGGCATTCCCCATGGGCTTGCCAATGCAGTACTTTTACCCTACGTGATAGAGTATAATCTTATTGGTGATATGGATAAATTTGCAATTCTTGCAGAAATTTTAGGACAGAACACTGACGATCTCACCCTGAGAGAATCGGCAAGTCTCTGCGTAGACGCCCTCTTTAATCTCAACGATGATGTTGGTATCCCAGCCACGCTAAAAGATCTCGACATCCCATTTGATGCAATCCCTGAAATGGCTAAAATCGCACTCACCGTAACCCGCCCCGTGGAAAACAATCCAAGACAACCATCCCTTGAAGATGTGATAGGGATTTACGAGACGGCCTTTAGCGGTGATGTAGCTTTTTAGCTTCATTACTACGCTAGCCAACAAACTGTTTACAAGTGTAAATTTAGTAGATTATGCAGTGACACACTGCTCTTTTTTAAAAAAAGAGACAGAATTTCCTGTCTCGTCAAATCTCTCCATGGAGGAAAGTAAATGAACAAATTATTTGGAATAATGTCAGTGATCGGTCTCAGTATGATCATGACATTTGCCAACGCAGCAGATTCCCAGGCAAAAGAACGTATTGTTTTTGGTGGCGGCCCTGCAGGCGGAACCTTTCAGGTTGTTGCCAACGCTATCCAGGTATACAAGCCTGTTAAAAACATTGCTGATTTCACAGTTAAGGCACAATCCTCTGCCGGTTCTGTTGAGAATCTTCGTAAGGTAAACTCCGGAAAGTCCGATTTTGCTACTGTTTATTCCGGACACGTCTACCTTGCTGCCAATGGTATGATGAAAAATGACACAAAAAAATATGAAGACGTCATGGCAGTTGCCTATCTTTATGGTGCTCCTGCACAGCTTGTTGTTCGAGCAGATTCCGGCATCAAATCCGTAAAAGATCTTGCTGGTAAAAAAGTTGGTGTTGGTAATGCCGGTTCTGGCGCCTTCGCTAACTGTGAATTGTTCTTCACCCACATGGGTGTTTGGGATACAGTTGAACGTAATGCCATGGGTTACAACGATGCTGCTGCAGCATTTGGAAACAATCAACTCGATGCATTCTGGCTCTTTACTGCCTTCCCATCAGGAGCAGTAATCATGGCGGCACAGACCAACGATATCGCTCTCGTTGATCTTGAAGCAGACGCTGTGGCGTCAGGGTTCTATGAAAAATACCCCTACTTCTCCAAACTCAGTGTTCCTGCAGGAACCTACAAAGGTGTAGATGTCGAAACCCCATCTTTTCAGGATTCTGCCCTCTGGGTTGCTAACAAAGACGTATCCGACGATGTTGTTTACCAGCTTCTCAGCGTAATCTTCACCGACGAAGGTCTTGCCCATATGGTTGAACAGAAAAAGACTTTTAAAAATATGTCCATTGCTAATGGTGTAAACGGAATCGTTACCCCCATGCATCCAGGCGCCATCAAATTCTGGAAAGAGAAAGGCGTGTTATAAGATAGGCTAAAACCTATTAAGCCTAAGGCTGAAGGGAATCTACAAATCTTTTTTCTTTTTCCCTTCAGCCTTTTCCCCTTCAGCCTTTCACCTGAATCAGTTCCCAACCGAGGTTTCTCCCGTGTACGATGATCTAAAACGATTTGAACAGATACTCTTTGATGTCTGCGCAATAGGTTTACTGGTATTTTACTCCTATGCTGCTGTTATTTCCCCTGCTGCCACTCAGTATCATCGCGGGATCTATGTTATTATTACCTACGTATTGGTCTTCCTGCTTTACCGGTCCAAATCCACAATCGGACGAATCATTGATTATATACTTATTGTTCTTTCCATTGTCTCCATTGGATACTGGATAGCCAACTTTGAGGTCATCAATTACAGAACAGGAGCAGAAACACAACTCGATACTGTAATTGCCGTAATAGGTGTATTACTCGGCATTGAGCTCGCCAGACGCGTAGTAGGCAATATCTTTGTTGTCATTGGTGTTCTCATGCTGGCTTACGGAGTATATGGAGATTACATGCCCGACCTGGTCTCCCATGCAGGAGATACCTTTCCAGCCCTCTGTACCTCTATCTTTTATAAGAGTGATGGAATATTTGGCATCATGGCCAATGTCCTTGCCACCTATATTCTTCTCTTTGTTCTTTTTGGTGCCTTTCTAGAAAAATGCGGTGCCCAGAAATTCTTTATCGATTTCCCGCTTGCTGCCGTGGGTCACAAAATTGGCGGCCCTGGTAAGGTTGCGGTTATCGCCTCAGGACTCTTTGGGTCCATTTCAGGAAGTGCCATTGCCAATACCGTATCCACCGGGGCCTTTACCATTCCGATGATGAAAAAAGCCGGTTTTAAACCCCATATTGCAGGTGCTATAGAACCTGCGGCATCAATCGGTGGAATGTTTATGCCTCCCATCATGGGTGCTGGTGGATTTATCATGGCAGAGCTCACAGGCCTGCCCTATTCACGGATTATGCTGGTTGCCCTATTCCCGTCTATGATGTATTTTTTCTCTGTTTTTGTCATGGTTCATTATGAAGCAAAAAAACATAATATCGTCGGTGAGAAATCGAAGGAAAGCGCTTGGGGTATCTTTAAAAAAGAGTGGTACTACACCATTCCACTTATTGTCATTACCATCTTTATGCTTCTTGGTTACTCTCCCGGTTATTCAGCTATCCTGGGTCTCGTTTCCTGTATTGTGATTTCCTGGTTCCGTAAAGAAACCCGAATCGGCCCCAAGGAATTCCTTGAGGCATCACGAAAAGGCGCTGAGTCCAGTCTCAAGATTGGTGCCACTGTGGGTGTTATTGGCATTATTATTGGAGTCCTGACCTTCAGTGGTCTTGTACTTACCTTTGCTGATATTGTTATTGAACTTGCTGGTGGATCACTTGTTCTCACCATTTTCCTTATTGCCCTTGCATCTCTGGTACTGGGTATGGGGGTACCGGTGACGGCAGCTTATCTCATCACCGCTGTGGTTGCAGTACCAGCACTCACCCACCTTGGAGTGAATGTACTTGCCGCGCACATGATAGTGTACTGGCTCTCACAGGACTCAAATATTACGCCACCAGTTTGTATTGCCGCTTTTGCTGGGGCAACCATTGCCAAGGCAAATATGTGGAAGACCGCCTTTTCCGCATTTAAATTTGCAAAATTTCTGTACCTTGGACCTTTTCTCTTTGGTTTTGTACCGGGATTTTCCCTCGACGGAAGTGCCATGGATATCATCAAAGCTTTTATTATGATAATATTTGCCACCTGGTTATACTCCTACCTGCTCAGTGGTATGTGGATAAAAACTTACTTTAGCAAGAAACAGGCTGCATAGCAGATGATGTAAGGTAGCGATATATCTCTTCCATGCAATCGAGAAAGCCCATTTCCTGTTAACACAGAAAATGGGCTTTCCTGTATTATTACAGTGAATATTTCTTTGTTCACTGTTAATTCTTCACAACTTTCTCATGAAAGAAAAATAGCCCGACTGCCAATCCTTCCAGGAATGGCTTGATACTGTTTCCTCACAAAGGGAAAAGTTTGTAATACTTATTGGCGTCATCAGCCCGAAATCAACAGGAATACTATGCAGAAAATAGAGGAGTGGATAGGAAACATTGTTATCCGCTATCGCTGGTTGTTTATCCTGGGACTTCTTGGCCTTGCCGTCCTCTCCGCAAGCGGCATGCGTTTTCTTAGCTTCTCCAACGACTCCAGAATGTTTTTTTCCAATGAAAATCCGCAGCTACAAGCCCTGGAAGAACTGGAAAGAACCTACACCAAGGTTGAAAATGTCCTTTATATTATTGCCCCCAAATCGGGAGATATTTTCCAGAAAGAGACCCTTGCTGCCATAGAATTCCTTACCGCACAGTCCTGGCTTATCCCCTTCTCAAGCCGTGTGGATTCATTAAGTAACTACCAACATACCAAGGCATTTGAAGATGACCTTGTGGTTGCAGATCTTATAGCAGAGGCAGATCTCCTCTCTGATAAAGAGATTCATGAGATTAAATCCATTGCCCTGTCACAACCCATGCTGCTCAGCAGCCTGATTGATAAAAAGGGAAGTGTAACCGCCATTAATATCAATATTATCAAACCCGATGACGGCAGTTATAATCTGAAGGAAGTGAGTGATGCGGCGCTGGCACTTGACCAGCTTATGAAAAATAAATATCCATTTCTTGATATTTACCTCACCGGTGGTGTTATGATAGACACCGCCTTTGGGGAGGCACCAGAAAAGGACATGAAATCACTCATCCCGATCATGTTTGGGCTCCTCCTTTTTCTTATCATTGTTTCTCTGCGTTCAGTCATGGCAACCATGGGAACGTTACTTGTCATTGTATTTTCTACCATTACTGGACTTGGCCTCGCTGGCTGGATAGGGATTATCCTGACACCTGCCTCCGCAAATGCCCCAATTATTATTCTGACCCTGGCAGTAGCAGACTCCATTCATGTCCTGGTCACTATCTTTTACCAGATGAGACAGGGGACCGCGAAACACGATGCAATCAAAGAGTCTATCAAGGTCAATTTAAAACCTGTACTTATAACCAGTGTCAGCACGGCAATCGGCTTTTTGACTATGAATTTTTCCGATGCTCCACCTTTCAGGGATCTTGGAAATATTGTGGCCCTAGGTGTCATGTCAGCCCTTATCTATTCCGTTTTCTTTATGCCGGCCTTTATGGCTGTGCTTCCGCTAAGGGTAAAAAAAGACAGTACTGAGCAGCACAAGGTTTTTGCACTCCTTGCTGAATTTGTCATTAAACACCGTACGCCTGTTTTTTGGTCGATGATTGTAACGATTCTTGTCACCAGTAGCGGCATATCAAAAATATATCTCAATGATGAATTTATTAAATATTTCGACCACAGCTATCCCTTTAGAGTTGCATCTGATTTCTCAGCAGAACACCTTGCAGGTCTTGAAATCATCGACTGGAATCTCAATGCCGGGGAAGAGGGGGGGATTAACGATCCTGCATACCTGCAGACAATTGATGATTTTGCGAACTGGTTTCGCTCCCAACCCGAAGTCAGACACGTATACACCATCACTGATATACTAAAACGTCTCAATCAGAATATGCATGGTGATGATCCTGCGTGGTATAAGCTACCCCAGGAACGTAATCTTGCTGCACAATATCTGCTTCTCTATGAGATGAATCTGCCATTTGGCCTTGATCTCAACAATCGTATCAATGTGGATAAATCTGCTACTCGAATGACGATTTCAACTCCTAATATTGGAACAGCTGCAATTCTTGACCTTGAACATCGTGGCCGTAACTGGCTTGAGCTCAATGCCCCGCATATGACAACCTACGGGTCCGGACTATCTATCATATTCTCCTACATTTCAAAACGTAACATCAATTCCATGCTCAAAGGTTCCGTTCTTGCTCTGATCCTTATTTCACTTATCATGATTGTGGCATTGCATGACATTAAACTTGGTTTGTTAAGCCTGATACCAAATCTCATCCCTGCTTTTATGGCTTTTGGCGTATGGGGGCATTTTGTTGGACAGGTTGGCCTTGCAGTCTCAGTGATGATAGCCATGACTCTTGGAATTGTCGTTGATGATACCGTGCATTTTCTTTCAAAATATCAGCGCGCCCGAAAAGAACATAGCATGGACGCCGAAGATGCTGTCAGATACGCCTTCGACACCGTAGGATCTGCAATATGGGTAACAACCCTGGCACTGGTTGGCGGATTCGGAGTGCTTTCCTTTTCAGGTTTTCAAATCAATGCCCATATGGGGGCGATGACAACAATCACTATTATAATCGCCATCATTCTCGACTTTTTCTTTCTCCCTACCCTTCTTTTAAAACTGGAGAGTACCAAATGATCCTTCGTAACTCTTTTTCAATATATCCCCTCCTCTGCTTCTTTCTTTTCACACACTGTTTTCTCATCCCTCCCCCGGCCTCCAGTGAAACTGCAAAGGTAAAAGGACTCGCCATTGCCATGGAAGCCGACAAACGTGATAATGGATTTGGTGACTATACAGCAGATATGACAATGACTCTTAAAAATAAACAGGGCAAGGAGAGTACACGGATTATCCGCAGTAAAACCCTGGAAGTTCAGGGAGATGGCGACAAAAGTCTTTCCATTTTCGACACACCTCGCGATGTAAAGGGAACCGCATTCTTGAGTTTCTCTCATAGAACAGGAGATGACGAACAATGGTTATATCTTCCTGCCCTTAAACGCGTCAAACGAATCAACTCCCGCAATAAATCAGGTTCCTTTATGGGCAGTGAATTTGCCTACGAAGATATCGCCAGCCAGGAAACTGAAAAATACACCTACAAGCATCTCCGGGAAGAAGAATATGAAGGACAACTCTGTTTTATAGGAGAAAGCTATCCGGTGGATAATAAGAATTCCGGTTACAGAAAACGTATTTCATGGATTGACACCACTGAATATCGTCTCTTAAAGGTCGAGTTTTATGATCGTAAAAACAGTCTTTTAAAAACACTCCATGTGACAGGTTACCAACAGTATCTAGACAAATACTGGCGAGCCGACACCATGGATATGATGAACCACCAGACTGGAAAATCAACCACGCTCACCTGGGAAAATTATGCTTTCCAGACAGGGCTTACCGAGAAGGATTTCAACTCCACCAGCTTGAAACGTGTTCGTTAAAAAAAAAACTCAGACGCTTCTCATTACCTGGTGCTGTCTTTTTTGCGCCCTTCTATTCATACCATCGAACACTCTGGCATTGGAAGCCAACGGAGAACTCTCCGTCCAGGGTTTTCTTTTTCTCCAGGATGGGGCATGGCCGCATCAAGAAAACAAGTCCGCAGCTGTTGCCGGAAACCTTGAATTGTATCATGAAGTACTTGATAATTTTCGATTCACTCTGGAAGCATTTTACAGGGTTGACAGTGTTGATAACGAGCGAACCCACGGTGATCTTCGGATCGCTGAATTTCTCTACTTCACTGGCAACTGGGAAATCACCTTTGGGCTGGGCCGTGTTTTCTGGGGTGCCACGGAATTTGTCCATCTGGTCGACATCATTAACCAGACCGATCAGGTTGAGGCAGTGGACGGCGAAGAAAAGCTGGGGCAACCCATGGTACACCTCACTGTTCCACGTGATTGGGGTGTTCTGGAAGCCCTCATCCTGCCATGGTTCAGAGAACGGACTTTTCCGGGAACAAATGGAAGGTTCCGCACCCCACTTCCCGTAGACACTGACCAGACCGTATACGAAAACGATGCTGAACAGCAGCATACAGATCTTGCCATTCGATACTCCACAACACTTGGGGACACAGATCTTGGTCTCTACTATTTCAACGGTACAGCAAGAGATCCTGTCCTTTTATTTTCGAATAATCCCGGCACCGATGCAATACTTTACCCATATTATGAACATATAGGTCAGTCAGGGCTTGACCTGCAAATGGTCGCAGGGGACTGGTTATTCAAAGCAGAGGCCTATTATCGTATCGGCCAGAGCAGATCCTATGCGGCCACCACCTTCGGTTTTGAATATACCCTTGTTGGAATTGCAGAGTCCATGATGGATCTGGGGCTTATCGGGGAATATGTGTATGATGACCGTGATGATGGCTGGCTCCCCACCATTTATGAAAATGATATCATGGCCGGTCTTCGTTTGGCGGTCAATGACATGGACGATTCCAATATACTGTTTGGAGTTATCCGTGACATCCATTCAGGTTCCACCATCATTGCCGTTGAGGCCAGTCGCCGACTCGGTGAATCAATTCGACTCAATCTGGATACTTCATTTTTTATCAATATGGATACCGAGGATCCTGCATTCAGTTTTGCCAAAGATGATTTCATCAAACTTGAAGTGGTTTGGTATTGGTAAATTGTCATTATGATGAATACCTTAACAAAATATTTTGTCTTCTTTCTCCTTATTTCTCAACTGCTGTGCAACCATGCCTCTGCAGATTCCGGTTTCCAGGACTATGAAAGTTTTATGGATGTTCAGTTTGTTGATAATTATGACGGAGATACAATTTCTTTTGATATCCAGAACGCCCCTGCAATCCTTGGAAAAAACATGGCCATCCGCCTACGCGGCATAGATACTCCGGAACTTAAGAAGAAAACATGTCTTGCCGAAAAAGAAAAAGCAGAAACAGCAAAACAATTGGTGTATTCTCTCCTCAAAAATGCACGATCAATTAACCTCCACCGTATAAAAAGAGGGAAGTATTTCAGGATGATTGCCGATGTTGAGTTTGACGGTCAGGATCTCGCAACAATACTACTGGAAAAGAATCTTGCAGTGAAATATTCAGGTGGAAAAAAAGAATTTAACTGGTGTCAGAAAAGCAATACAGTGAAAAAATCAGGACAAAATACAAAATATGTCCTTCCCCCAAAGGTTTCAGGGGTCTACGTCTGGCCCCCCCCTCCAGTACAAAAAAGCGACACAAAATAAATGACATCACAAAACAAAGGACTCCTTGCAGCATTGGGAGCTTTTATGATATGGGGCTTGCTGCCCCTATACTGGAAGGCACTAATCACTGCCATCCCTCTTGAGATTATTTGTCACCGTATCACCTGGTCAACACTGGCCACTCTGGTACTTTTGGTTCTGTGGCGAAAACTAGGTACACTCCGCTCGATTCTCAGAGACAAAAAAGTGTTGTTACGCTTTGCCATCACCTCAATTCTGCTTTCAACAAACTGGCTTCTTTATATTTGGGCGGTTAACAACAATTACATTGTTGAAACCAGTCTTGGATATTACATAAATCCATTAATTAATGTACTTCTTGGGGTAGTTTTCTTGAAGGAGCGTCTACGCTTGCTGCAATGGGTGGCGATCTTTTTCGCCTTTTCAGGTGTCTGCTACCTGACCTTTGGGTACGGTCAATTTCCCTGGATAGCAATGGTTCTGGCAGTTACCTTTGGAGTGTATGGACTGCTGCGAAAAACGGCATCTCTGCCATCTCTTGAGGGACTCTTCCTGGAAACTTCCCTGATTTTTATTCCAGCTTTTATCACCTTGATCTTTCTGGCAAGCCAGGGAGAGTCAGACTTTGTTCATCAAAACACAAGCGGTCGTCTACTATTAGCCGGTGCCGGTATTGTCACAACGCTCCCCTTACTTTTTTTTGGCTATGCTGCCCAGAAAATCCCCCTATCAACCCTTGGTATTGTGCAATACCTGGCACCCACGCTGCAACTCTGCATAGGTGTCTTTGTCTACAAGGAAGCGTTCCCGAAAGAACAGATGATTGGTTTTTCTATGGTCTGGTGCGGACTTTTTATCTACGCAGGAGAAGGGATTTTGAAAAGATGGGGTCGGAAGAAAAAACGACTGGAAACCTGACCTGAGAAAAGACTATTCCCGCAAAAGAGCAGTAATCTCCTCCTGGCTGAGAAGAGACCTTAATTCTAGAGAGCGACGATCCTGTCGCCGGCGTTCTGCACCTTTACGGCGATCAACCCCAAGGCGTGCATTGGACAGGGAACGCATCCAGGACTTGATAGAGCGCCTTGGAGGTGGATCAGCATCACGATAATCAAACCGACGCTCGTGGGACAATCTTCTCTCGGAAAATCCCCTGCGTTTTCTGCCACCATTCCGCCTTTCTACTTTATCACAATGCTGCAATTCACCATTCTCCACTGGCTTTTAACAGGTACTACAAATTTGGACATTGGCGGCAACACTACACGAAAGCACAGAACAAATCACTACAATAATCCATTTATTTTCAATACGCTGCAACATGAGACAAGCGCTGACTTGTCAGTGGCGAGAAAGTTATTGAACGGACTTCGCAACATCTGAACGCCTGGCAAACCAACCCTCTACTGCGAGGTATAGAGAAGGAAGTAAAATCAGGGTCAATGCAGTAGAGGTGAAGGTGCCGCCCACAACGACAACTGCAAGGGGGCGCTGTATCTCAGAACCTGGGCCGGTTGCCAATAGCAACGGCAGTAAACCGAGGACGGTCAGCAGGGCTGTCATGAGGACCGGTCGCATTCGTCGTTCTGATCCTTGCAGCACTGCTTCGCGGAGAGTCAGGCCTTCTTCTCGTAACTGGTTGAAATAATTTACCATCACAACGCCATTCATGACCGCCAACCCAAGTAATGCTATAAAACCCACCGACGCAGGAACAGACAGATAGAGTCCGGTGAGAAAAAGGAGCACTACTCCGCCGATCATGGCCAGAGGTATATTCATCAAAATTATCGCAGCCTGTCGAACAGAACCAAAGGTCATGAAAAGGACCATGAAGATAATAAAGAGGGCCACCGGCACAACAAGGGCAAGCCGCTTCGCAGCACGTTGCTGGTTTTCAAACTGGCCGCCGAAGGTAGTAAAATAGCCTGGAGGCAATTCAAGGTTACTCGACAGGGATGCACGCACATCTTCTACAAAACTTACCACATCTCGCCCTTGAACATTGGCCTGTATAACCACCTGCCGTTTTCCTCCTTCACGCTGAATCTGTACCGGGCCGTCTTCCTCTTGAATTTCGGTCAGGTCTCCCAAGTGAACCTTTGCACCTGATGGCGTATCGATCAATAGATCGCTGATGGCACGGGCAGAATTACGAAATGTCTCTGGATAGCGGACTAGAATTGGAATACGCTGATTGCCTTGAATAACCTCGGTCACCACCTGCCCACCTATGGCAGTAGTGACAAGATTGTTAATATCCTCTACAGTTACGCCGTAACGACTCATCGCTCCATAGCGCATACTAAGACTTAAATATACCTGTCCCTTCAGAGCGGATCTGAAAATGTCGATACTGCCTGGTATCTCGGTGAGTATTTTCTCAATTTGCTGGGCCTTTTGATCCAAAATATCAAGATCATCACCCAGCAACTTGATGGCAACAGCGGAACGGACACCGGTCAACATTTCTGACACTCTCATATCAATGGGCTGGGTAAAGCCATAATTAATCCCGGGAAAGGAATCAAGGATGACCCGCATTTTCTCTTGTAGAACCATGGGGTCGGGATCCGTCCATTCTTCCCGAGGCCGTGCTATCAAAAAGATATCAGATTCGTTCAGTCCCATGGGGTCGAGACGCAGTTCGTCTGAGCCAACCCGGGAGACAACTCCGGTGATCTCAGGAAGAGTCATGAGTGCCTGTTCAATCTGAGTATCAACATTCATCGATTCCTGCAGGGAAATACTGGGGAGTTTTTCCACTTGCAATACGATGGTGCCTTCATCAAGATATGGTAAAAATTCTTTGCCAATAAAAGGTACCAGGGCCAGAGTAAGAACCAGTAATACCACCGCTCCACCGAGGGAGAGCCGGGGATTATTTACGGCCCATCGTACAGAGGGGCGATAGATATAGAGTAAAATACGTTGGAGAACAGTTTCTTTGACATCTTTGTGATCACCGATAAGAAGACTTGCCAGAACAGGAATGACTGTAAGAGACAAGATCAACGAGGTCAGCAGAGCAAAAACAATAGTAAATGCAAGTGGGCCAAAAAGTTTTCCCTCAATGCCGGTAAGGCTAAAAATCGGTAAAAACGAAACCACAATGATCAACACGCCGGAAAAAATAGGTTTCGCCACCTCGCTTGCGGCCGAAAGGACGGCTTCACGTCGTGACACATCGGAGGATCGTCCCAATTGACTTTGGACATTCTCCACCATGACCACTGCTGAATCAACCAGGATACCAATGGCAATAGCTATTCCCCCTAGCGACATGAGATTGGCAGATATACCTGTAAGATACATGGGAATAAAAGTTCCAAGAACAGTTAACGGCAAAATGGTACCAACTGTCAGGGCACTGCGCCAGTTCCCCAAAAATACAATCAGGACGATCAGGACGAGAACAACAGCCTGAAGTAAGGCATTTTCGACGGTACTGACGGCACGATTGACCAGATCAGTTCGGTCGTAGAACGGTTCAATCCGTACTCCCTCTGGGAGCGTGGGGGCGAGATCGGCCAGCACTACCTTGACCTCCTCTACGGTCAAACGGCTGTTCGCTCCCCGCCGATTCAACACGAGTCCCTGAACGCCTTCTCCTTGACCGTGGCGGGTTATTCCTCCATAACGAGTGAGCGCCCCAACTTCAACCATGGCTACGTCCCCGACATGGATAGGAATACTATCTCGGGTAGTGATGGTGATCGCCCGCAGATCCTCGGCTGTTTCTATCTGGCCGATACTGCGGACAAGCAGGACTTCGTTGTTGCGGACAAAACGATCACCACCTGCATTTCTATTGTTGGCAGCAACTGCCCGACTGACATCATCAATGGTCAACCCATATGCCTGCAGTTTATTTGGTCTGGGAACGACATGAAAACTACGAACCTCGCCACCCAGGGCATTGACATCAGCGACTCCAGCCACCGATAAGAGGCGTGGACGTATATACCAATCGAGAATGCCCCGGAGCTCCATATTCGAATAGCCCTCACCTTCAACGAGAAACATGTAAATGTCGCTGAGTGGCATGGTTATGGGGGCCAGGTCTCCTTCAACACCTTCGGGGAGTTGCGCCAGGATCTGGCTGATGCGTTCACTGACCTGTTGCCTTGCCCAGTAAATATCCGTCCTCTCAGCAAAATCAATGGTTATGACGGCCAGAGCGTATTTTGTAATAGAACGGAGAACGGTCTGGCGGGGAATTCCCCTGACCGCTGTTTCAATGGGATACGTGATGCGCTGTTCAACATCAAGAGGACCCATGCCAGGAGCTTTGACGATAACCTGAACCTGGGTAGTTGAAATATCTGGAAAGGCATCGACTGGCAATTCACGATACGTCCACAAACCAATGACAATTAACAATAGGGTAAAAACCAGTATTAGGAGCCTTTGCTCCAAGGCAAAGCGGATCAAACGATGCAGCATGGGTTACTCTCCTGAACGATTGAACCATTCGGCTTTAAGGCGATATGAATTTCCACTGACAACCTGTTCGCCGGCCTTTAGACCGTGCAAAACTTCTACGAGTTTGTCATCACTCTTGTCCAACGTCACTGACCTGAGCTCAAACACAGAGGGAGCAACCTGAACAAATATCGTATCCTGACCATCGACCTCCTGAACCGCAGAACGGGGAACAGCAACCTTCAGTTCGGTCTGTCCACTTGCCAAGGTAACCCGGACAGCCATACCCGGTCGAAATATTCCATTCGAATTCTCAATTCTGGCCAAAACAGGTACAGTTCGAGAGGCGTCTGCCACCAAGGAAGACAAATGAACTACAGTTCCTTTGATTTCCGAATTAAGACGCTCACATTCCACCTGTACAACATGGCCAATGTCTATTCCCTGCAGATATTTAATCGGTAGATGAAAGCGGATCCTCAAATCGGACAGATCCGCCAGCTGAAACAAGGGCTGCTCTGCATGAACAGATTTTCCGACCATGAGATCCTTAAAAATGATTTCACCATTTATGGGAGCTCGCAGCTGCATCCGGGCAATTTTTTCCTGATCAGGCTGCTCTATGAGGTCATGAAGGTATGTCTCCGTGAAGCCCAACAATCGCAAGCGGTGCAAAGCTTTACTGTGAGCGACTTCAGCCTGGGCCATCTCATGTTTCTTGGCAAGAAAAGCCTCTTTTGATGTAATTTTTTTCTCCAACAACTTTTCTTCACGGGCCAAAGCTTCCCGTAAAAACTCAAGCTGATGCTCACTTTCGACATACGTCATTTTTATGTCCGCAAGCTCCAGACTTTTAATTTCTGCAAGCACTTCCCCCTGCTTCACCTTTTGTCCCAGTTTTACATTGATTTGATCGACGATACCACCAATCCAACTTACCACCGAGGCCATTTTTTCCTGGTTTAACTCCACATCAGCCTGAAGACGAAGATTGGATGCAATGATCCCAGGACCGGCCGGTGTCATTGTAAGTTCAGCACGGGACATTGTTTCTGTAGTTAATTCTAGAAGACGCGGACCTTCAGCAATTTTCTGAACCGACTGCTCAGGAGGAGTTACTTCTTCAGACTGATTACAGGCACTCACCCCCAATACGGCAACACATAGAAAAAAAAGACTCAATCTACTCATGGACATCTCCTTGTACAGGCTCAAAAACGATATTTAACTCATCATCATATATTGGTTCAGCTGCTAAAAATTCCAACCGTAATCCAGCCTTGAAGAATTTGGCCCTTCCCTCCAGACTCATATTCTGCACTGAAAACAAGGTGCGCTGTGCATCAAGTAATGTCAATTGATCGAATCGACCAAGCTCATATCCTTCTCGAACGGCCAAATAAGCTTGTTCTGCGTCGGGAAGTATCTGTTCATGTAATTGCCGAACATGCAGGTAGGCATTGGTAAATTCATAATAGGTACTGTCCAGCTCTGTCATCAACTGCTGTTGCAAGGCGTCACTCTCAAGCTCAACCTGTCTGAGTCTGTGCTGAGCCCCCTCTATGTTGTCCTTTTGCCGGTCAAAAAACGGCAGCGGAATGCTTGCACCGGCAACAAAGGCAATGTCATTTGTTGCCTCATGCTGCCTGACACCTGCATTGAAAGTTATATCCGGCATCTTATCGGCAAGTACAACCTGCAACATGGCCTGTTCGACTTTAATCTGGTGTTTTGCCAACTTCCAGCGCTGGGAGTGTTGCCACTTGTTGCTAAAACGATCCTTCTTGGGCAATGTTTCAGGTAGAACCAGCGTGCCTGCCAGATCTGGGACGTCCATTGCGGCCTTTCCCCATAAATTTGCCAATGACCTTTTGTCACGTTCAAGTGCCGCATTCGCCAGCATCAATTCGTTGTCGGCAAGTGCCTGGGTAACTCTGGCCTGTGATAAATCCATGGCTGGGTCTTGCCGGCGTCAACTTTTTCACGAACTGTACGAAAAACTTGAGCGGCAATATCTTTGCTGTAATGAGCCTGACGCACCCGAAGCTGACTAATCAGTACTTGCAGGTATGCTTCCCCCGCAGCCAACTGTATCTCAGCCTCTTTTTGGGCCAACAGCATCTTACGTTCAGTCAATCTTGACTGGGCCACTACTATCCTGGCAGAACGTTTGCCACCCAATTCAACCATTTGAGAAATTTGTGCAGTTATCTCCATGAGATCCGAACCGGCAAAATCTCCTTCGCCCAAAAAATTTTCCGCTCCGAATGAAAATTCAGGATTGATCAGGCGCTCGGTTTGTTTTAAATGGCTGCTGCCAATAAGTACTTCCTGTCGATATGCAACCAAGAGAGGATTTTCCGCTAAAACCCTCGACCGAATCTCGCTCAAGGTCAGTGCGGGGCTGCCTTCAGTTTTCCCATGGGCAGTATTAACATAGCAAATCAACATGACCACAAAACAGAGCCAATATGGGACATAACGGATTTTGGACTTCATATGTATCTCCTCTGCCTTTTCCAAAGCTGGCTTGCATATTTGAATCTTTGCCACATCCTTCACCTATAGCATGACGAATATTAACATTAATTATAGCGACAAAAGGATTATTTACGCGATAACTATTTTTAACATATTGATTATAACTGATCTTCAGCATTTCTCTAAATCATTCCCCTCCTACCCCATTTTTTCCACACCATGTGTGGCATAAACCGTTGCAGCAACACATCGTGTCACATGGTTTTGCCACGAAACATGTGGTACGGCAGAAGGACGCCCTAGGATCGCGGGGTTACAACCATGTGGCATAGTGCAATTTAGGCACTCAAAACTACGCACTTTTACCAAATAAGATGATAATAAGTTGCTTTACAGTGGAAAGATACAGCCGACAATACTCTCGGCAGCAAGAACCCGAAAGTTATAACCCACTCCAATTCCAACAAATTCAGTAAAAATAACCTACAAGACAACCTCCAACACAGCAAGTAAAATACGGCTCCTGCGGAACTTTTGGTACCACATAACTTCTAACAGTTACCCCATGTGCTCTTCATCTGAAGCACTGGGAACAGATAACTCCTTTGGGCTAAAAATCGCTATCAATCACCTTCGTAAATTGGTTCTTCATAGCCTGGCCAGACGTCGTCAACTCGTTCATAGCAACTCTCCTGTTTCGTTGCACAGACCCAGGTATCCTCTTTGCAGGCAAGTTGAGGGAACCACAAACATCTCGTTCTGGCAGAATCTTCAGGTGGCGGAGTATCTTCCGGATCAAATCACTGGTTATGGGAATACAATATAGCGTTTTGGCCACAAATGCCCTTACTAAAGATTGTCGATCAAGAGGCTTGCGGCCTCTCCACTGCTATGTTGTATGATTAGAAATCATATTTTCATTTTGAACAATTGCAAGTATTCCTACCAGTCATTCTTCCTGCTCAGTGGTGGTGACTCAAAGCATTCGTTCAGGTGAGGGAATAAACTTTTTTGGACACGATCCATTAACCATGATATCTTGTCGTTGAGTTCCATTGCATTCTCCTTGGTTTTGCTTTTGGTTGGACAAAACAATACCAAGAAGAATGCAATGAAACTCTATATATTTAATATGTTGTATTATTACTGTTTGGAGTTTCTATTTTGCAAGAGGCTCAGCAACTATTTCTTTCGAAACAGATCACTCTCTGAGTGAGTCTTTTGACATTACTTCTTTTCCGGCAAACCGTATGAAAAAAACAGGAACAGATATCGGTGTCCGTATAACAGAGCGACCTCTTTTTTACTGGATTCTCAGGCGACACCGGATCATGCAGCTCTTGCTACTGGCAATCATTGTTGTCAGTCTGTTTTTCAAGGTCTTTCCGCTGGAGATGCAGAAACGCATTATTAATGATGCTATTTATCTTCAAGATACGCAGTTGCTTTTTCTGTACTGCGGGCTGTACATGGGAGCAGTAACCATTGCCGGTCTCCTTAAATACGTCATCAATGTTCTGCAGCTCTACATAGGCCAGAAAATTCTGGTGGAGATGCGCACCGAGCTATATCATCATGTCCTACAGCTTCCCCTGCAGTTCTATCGAAAAATGCAGCCGGCAACCGTTGTTTCTGCAATGACTTCGGAGTTGAATTCCATCGGGTTTTTCCTCGGTGGTGCACTGTCCATCCCTGTTACCAGTGTGCTTACCTTTGCGGTATTCATAGGTTTCATGTTCAATCTCAACCCACTGCTGGCTATGTTGAGTATGGGAATCTATCCAGTGGAAATTTTCGTCATCCCCTTTTTGCAAAAAAAATACAACAAACTCAATAAAAAACGAGTACAGACTACACGATCCATGGCCAATGTGGTGAATGAGTCTATCTCCGGAATTCATGAAATCCACGGGAACGGAAGTTTCCTCCTGGAAGAACAAAAGCTGTCTACATATATACAGGAGCTGTTTGCCCTGTTGAAGAAATTATTCATCGTTAAGTACGGAATCAAATTCGCAAATAATTTTTTTCACTCAGTGGGACCTTTTATCCTCTTTCTTGTGGGCGGTTACATGGCCATTAACGGTCAGTTTACCCTCGGTGCGCTGGTGGCATTCCTCTCCGCCTACGAAAAGGTGTATGACCCGTGGAAAGAGCTCATTGAATATTATCAGAGCTACCAGGATGCCCAGGTTAGATACAAGCAAATCATGAAGACCTTTGACCAGGATCCTGAACATGCCTTGTTGCCTTTCAACCGTGCACCATTCATAATGCAGGGTAATATAAGCATGCAAAATATTACTTTCAAAGTTCCCAGCGGGGTCAAGCTGCTTGAGAATATCAATCTGGATGTCAAGGCCAACGAGCAGATTGCCCTTGTGGGATTTTCCGGCTCGGGAAAATCAACGCTCTCTCTGCTTATTGGCCAGCTGTATGATGCAAGCCAGGGAACTATCAGTATTGACAAACATCAAATGGGCAACTTGAGCAAGCTTGACATATGTAGCAATATTGCAATGATAGCTCAACATCCTTTCATCTTTTCCGGTACAATCCGTGACAATCTGCTCTATGGAATCCATGCGGTTGCCTACGACAGTCCAGCCCCTGATCGCTCTCATATTTTTTCTGTGATCCGTCAAGTCGGTCTGCGGGACGACATTATTCGCTTCGGGTTACAGTCTGTGCTCACCCCTGAACAATGCAAACCGTTTAAAGAAAAGTTTTTGCGTATGCGGCAGATTGTCCAGAGCAACTTAAAAAGCGATTTTGAAAAGGCCATTGAATTTTATGATGCCACAGTCTATCTGTACTATTCCAACATACGTGATAACATTGCTTTTGGAGACAGCTTAAGAGGTGAATTTGGAGTAGAACGCTTACCCGACAATCCCCGGTTCATGAAATTACTCCATGAAATGGATTTAGAGAAACCCTTATTGACACTGGGCTATGCCATTGCGACACAATCGGTCGCCCTGCTGGCCGACTTTCAGGATGATGAATTTTTCTTCCGAAATAACCCCTTGGAAGCTGATGAATTCACAACCTATAGCCGCTTGATTGAAAAACTGACCGGCCCGGAACCGACTGAGAAAAGTGCTCGTCGCCTGTTGCTCATCCTGGCATTGCGATTTATCCCAAAAAAACATCCTATTGTCTCTCTGCCTGTTAATATGGAAGAAAAAGTCATTGCAGCGAGGCGTCGATTTCAGGACGTCGTCATCCAGATTGACAAGGACGCCAGTAAAACAGTCGCGAAATGGACCCCTTGTTTCAAAAAGAAGCCTAAAGTTCCAGAGGCAAGTGCATTCATTCCTTTTTGCCCCTCCGAGTACATGTACACCCACACTTTACTTGATAACATCCTGTTCGGCGCAATAAAGTCGGAACAGCTTCTTGATGACCAACTACACAATCTCGAAGGTCGTGCCTTTCAAAGCGAACGCCTTCTCGACGAAGTCATGGATATTGGTCTTGATTTTGAGGTGGGAAGCAAAGGTGACCGGCTGTCAGGAGGGCAGAAACAAAAGCTTGCCATTGCCAGAGCATTTCTTAAAGATGCCCCTATCCTGATCATGGATGAGGCGACCGCCAGCCTCGACAACACTTCCCAGGCTCGTATTCAGGGCTTGCTTGAAACCGATTTCAAGGGCAAAAAGACGGTTATTTCTGTTATCCATCGATTGGACTTGACCCCGGCTTACGACCGAATCGTAGTGCTTAAGGCAGGACGAATTGTTGAACAAGGTACATATAATGAACTCATGAAGCTAAAAGGAGCATTTTATGGACTCGTCAGAGCAGAATCTTGATCCGGTATGCTGAATACCCTAACTGATACACAGAAATTTCCTAACAGATCGCCCATCTTCTCCGGCGCACCCGTCGGTGTCGTAAAGATTTGCCTCCAATGGAATTTGAAATAAAACTGATTTTACAAAAAGTAGCTTAAGAAAATGTCCTTTTTTACTTGATCATTTCAGACTCATTCAGCCATGGCTTGAAACCATCAGCCATCCACAGGGACCTTCCAAATTTCCTCGGCATATTGACGAATGGTCCGGTCACTGGAAAATTTCCCCATTCTGGCCACATTGAGGATAGACATCCGCGTCCACTCTTGCATGTCCAGGAAAACATCATTGACCCTGCTCTGACACTCCAGATATGATTCCAGATCAAGTATCAGAAGATACGGGTCATGTTCATTGAGCAGGCTCTCAACCAGTGGCTTGAAAAGTTCAGTATCTCCTCTGCTGAAAGAGCCACTTTTGATACTGTCCAGAACATCACCAATCACCTCGTTTTCTGCACAAATTTTCCATGGTGAACGACTGATATTAAGACGTTCATACTCAGCCTCTTCTGCAGTCATTCCAAAAATAAATATATTTTCCTTACCAACTTCCTCCTGAATCTCAATATTGGCACCATCAAGAGTTCCGATGGTGAGAGCACCGTTGAGAGAAAATTTCATATTTCCGGTGCCGGAGGCTTCGGTACCAGCCGTTGAAATCTGTTCTGAAAGATCAGCCGCTGGCATTATCACTTCAGCCTGGGAGACATTGTAGTTAGGCAAGAAGACAACACGCAGTCGATCACCGATGCGTGGATCATTATTTACAACGTCTCCTACGGAGGTAATCAGTTTTATAATAAGCTTGGCCTTCCAGTATGTTGGGGCTGCTTTTCCAGCAAAGATAACAGTTCTTGGAACACGATTATGCTCAGGGTGCCGGATCATCTCATGATAGAGAGCTATCACATGGAGACAGTTTAGAAGCTGCCGTTTATACTCATGAATTCTCTTCACCTGGACATCAAACATGGAATGTGGATCCACCACCACCCCACACTCCTGTTCAATAAGTCTGGTCAGACGCTTTTTATTGTGTAATTTCGCCTCCTGCCACTGTTTACAAAATCTGGTATCCTTCACAAAGGGTTCAAGCTTACGCAGTGCATCAAGATCCGTAATCCACTCACTGCCGATACGATCACTGATAAGAGAGGAGAGCTTTGGATTCGTGAGGCGGAGCCAGCGGCGCGGGGTAATGCCATTTGTCTTGGAATTAAACTTACCGGGATAAAACTCATGAAAATTATGAAAAAGATTCTCTTTCAGCAGTTTTGTGTGTAATTCGGCCACACCATTTACCGAATGACTCCCCACAATGGCCAGATGGGCCATACGAATTGTTTTCACGTCCCCTTCTTCAATAATTGACATAGCCTGTAGGCGATTGACATCACCGGGATACTTAATTTTTACATGGTCGAGAAAACGCCGGTTAATTTCATAGATAATATCGAGATGTCTGGGCAACACCTTGCCCATCATTTCCACCGTCCATTTTTCAAGCGCTTCAGGCATCAGTGTATGATTGGTGTAAGCAAAAGTATGGACACAGATATCCCAAGCCTTTTCCCAGTTCAAGCCTTCGGTGTCCAAAAGAAGACGCATCAGTTCAGGAATGGCGATAGACGGGTGAGTGTCATTTAGCTGAACTGCTATCTTGTCACTGAAGTCATCAAAATTGGAATTTTTCTTCTTATAACGACGCATGATATCCTGGAAAGTTGCCGCTACAAAAAAATACTGCTGTTTCAGACGCAGCTCCTGACCAGCGAGGTTGTGGTCAGGTGGATAGAGCACCTTGGAGATTGTCTCGGAACTGACCTTGGACTTGACCGCACCAATATAATCGCCACGGGAAAAAAAGCTGAGATCCAGTTCACGTGAGGCACGAGCAGTCCAGAGCCGCATATTCATCACATGGTCATTGTTAAAACCGGGAATCAGAATATCACAGGGAATAGCCATAACATCCTCGGTATCAACCCACCGCGTCCGAAACTTACCTTCTTCATCATGATACCCACTTGAGCGCCCATAAAAGTGGACAGGAAAGACCGGCATTTTCCGATCATACTCCCAGGGAGTACCGTAGCGTAGCCAGTTATCCGGACTCTCGACCTGATAGCCATCAATAAGCTGTTGATAAAAAAGTCCATATTCATAACGAATACCATAACCATAGGCAGGAATTTTCAAAGTGGCGATAGAATCCATAAAACATGCGGCAAGACGTCCAAGACCGCCATTGCCAAGAGCTGCATCCTCCTCTTCTTCGGCAAGATCATTCAGCTCAAACCCTAGTTCTTCAACAGCAGTTTTCACCTCATCATAGATACCAAGGTTGATCATGGCATTGCTCAGAGAGCGGCCAATCAGAAACTCCAGCGATAAATAGTAAACCCGCTTCTTCTCTTTTTCATAATAGTTTTTCTGGGTCTTAATCCACTTCGCGGTCATGATATCACGCAGGGTGTAAGCCAAAGCTTTATATATATCACTGTTGCCAGCCCGTTCAGGATCGCGCCCCTGGAAACTCATTACATGATGAAGAATATTCTCCTTCAACTCGTCAACGGTTTTAGGACAACACAAACCCGGACTCACATTTTCCTTTCTCACTTTTCCTGCCATGTATTCACCTTTTCTTTTTTCATTGAGGTGGAAAAAATCTTTTCAATATGCTGTTTTTTAAAACTCGATTACAATAATACTGTTTGTGCCGTGAAAATCATTGTTACCCTAGAAGTTGACTAATTCTTCCATGAATAGAGACTACGGCCGTATCAACTTTCAGAATTCTCGAACCAATAGTAAAAGCATTCATCCCGGTATCCTTGAATTTTTCGACTTCAAAGTCCACCCAACCTCCCTCCGGCCCAACAGCATATAGGACTTTTCCATTGTTTTTTGACAAACAGTGGGACAAACTCTTTCCTGAATGTGGATGGGCAATCACCAGAGAACTGTACTTATCACTGATCCTCGGCAGATGCTCTTCTGCAAAGCGTCGAAAACTCCGGTATATCATAATTTTTGGTAAACGGGTATCCACTGCCTGCTCAAGCCCATGGATTAAATGAGGACGATATTCCTCTTCTGTCAATATTCCGGAATCCCAAAAACTTTTTTCCACCCGATTGGCATTAATCAGGTAAATCGTACCAATACCTAGGGCTGTTACCTGACTCAAAATTCGCTTCAGCATGATGGGTCTTGGAAGAGCAAGGAGCAGATCAATAGCCGGGGACGTGACCTGATAATCAGATAGGCTTATTGCAAGCTCCACAACAAAGGGATATTTGCGTTGAACTAAGAGTACTTCGCCCGTACCGATCCCTCCGTTCACTTCACCCATGCGTACGGAGTCACCTGGCTGACTCTTTAAAATCTTGACGATATGCTTTGCCCGGTGATCATGCAAAACAACACGATTTTCAGGGGTAAGCTCACCTTTTTCAAACAAAATTATATTCATTGTCTCAGCGCATCATTAAAAATGGACAAACCAGCGTACATACAATCGATCGGGATTGTTCCCATAGACTGAAGTGTCAGAACCATGATACATAAATGCCCCGCCACTTAGAGTCATTTCATCGCTCAGGCTATATTCTACAACCGGTGAGACAAACCCAGAACCATCATCTCCGTCTATCACCGTTATCAAAAAACAGGACCAGAGCATTGTTGGCTGAAAACTGACACTAACCCCAAATTCATCACGACGCACCACATCAACATAATGGTACTCTCCGGTAAGCACAAGGGAGTTGGGGAATCCATACTCTGCGCCCACAATAAATTCGGTATGACGCAGTCCGGTTTTCCTATCATGAAAACTTCCCCCTTCACTACGGAGTTCCACGCCGGTGCCGGCCAACTCTCCTTCCACTTCCCAGCCGATAATATCAAGATTCTGATCTTCATCCCATTCAGCAACAAGTGCAAGATCAGCGAAATCAAGATATCCCTTGAGCCGAACTGCTCCTTTTCTTTTAGCTGCGGTTATATCAATACCGGATAACCGACTCAGGGCATACTCGTAGTGAATACTATCGGTTCCCGGTCGTTCATTGGGTTCTATGGACTGAATGTCAATGGGATTAAAAACATCGATCGGGTTCCAGAATCGTCCTACCCCTAAGGGGATTCTCTGCTTCCCTAAAACCCAGAAGTGTTTCGAGCCCTGATATTCCAGATAGGCACGATAGATTGATGTTTTATTAGTAAGATTGCCTGGATTATTGATATATAAGTTCTCATTATCCAGTATCAGCGTCGCAGTAAACTCTGGCTGCGCCTTATACTCCAGGGTGAGTTCTCCACGGAGACGATTGTAATCGAAAAGATGATACAGATCATCATATCCTGGAATATTGGTGTTTTCCAATGAAAGGCTCGGCACAATACCCAGATAGGCAGCTGCCAGATATCTGCATTTCTTATTCACAAATATTTGAAACAAGTTTACCATCTTTGAGCACCACTGAACGTCTGGCTTTCGCTATAACCATGGGATCGTGTGAAGAGAAGATGATAGTTACCCCTTCGTCACAATTGAGTTTTTCCATCATATCAATAAGTGATTCTGCTGATTTTGAATCAAGATTTGCAGTCGGTTCATCGGCAAGGATAAGCTTGGGAGTGGAGGCCACAGCACGAGCAACAGCAACACGTTGCTGCTGCCCTCCACTTAACTGATGGGGCAATTTATCAAGCAATGTTTCAATACCGAGTTTTTCTGCCACAGCAAGACTTCTTAAGGCACATTGTTCCTTTTCTGTTCCCTGAAGTTTCATCACATATTCGATATTTTCGCGTGCGGTGAGAACCGGCAGGAGATTATAAGCCTGAAAAACAAAACCGATCTGGTCCCGTCTGATCCGTGACAAATCAGTTTCCGACAAGTTACTTAATTGATTTCCATCAAGCACTATTTTTCCGTCACTGGGCAAATCAAGGCCGCCAATTATGTTTAAAAGGGTTGTCTTACCACTACCAGATGGTCCCGAAATGACAACAAATTCACCTCGCCCTATAACAAGATCGATGCTTACCAGGGCCTGTACTTCCACCTCTTTATCCGGTTGGAAGCGTTTACTTATATTTTCTACAACAAGAAATTCACTCATATGGTTTTTCACACTTCGTTTATGACCTCAATGGGTCTTGTCTTGCGAAGAATTCGTAATGGGAAATATGCACTGATCAGAGTCGCAAAAATTACGGCAATAAAGGCTGTCATAAAGTAATCCGGCCGTATAATTGCGTAGGTAACAGCATCCATGCCAAATTCCTCAAAGGCCTCACTGAAAAGCGTGAGGTCAAGTCCGTATATTTTAAAATACCAGAGACTCAATCCGCCACAAAGAGTGCCCGCCAAAAAACCGGTTACTCCCAGAAATAATGATTCAAGCAAAACGATGTTTCGTATTTGTGAAAATCCGGTTCCTATGGCAAGCATTATGCCAAATTCTCTGATTCGCTCAAGAACCGACACCAGTATCACCCCAAAGATACCAAGCCCGGCGACACCAAAAATCATCAGGGAGATAACCAGACTGAAACCTCTCATCATTACCCGGGATTGCATAAGAGCCGGATACATCTCGTCCCAGCGAAGGATATCAAGCTCTGGTAAGGCTCGCTGTAAAACACTTTGCATCTCAGAAATATCTCGATCATCCTGCATCATGATGGAAATCTGGGTAAGTCCATCTTTCACACCCAAAAGTTTCCTCGCGGTGCTAATGTCTATAAAAACAGCAGTCTCATCAAGGCCCATATTATTGGTTTTGAGAATTCCGGTCACACGCAGAGCAATCGATGATACTTCTGAGTCCAAATCCTGCGCTGACAAAATTATTTTTTTCCCAATACTCACCTGTAATTTTTCGGCCAGCTTAAACCCGATGATGGCCCCCTTCCCTTTTTTGCCAAATCCGTACTCACCCTGAGCCAGATACTTCTGGAGCTGACCATGGATTTTTTCACGCTGCGGATCAATACCTGTGATCACCGTATTTCTGGAATAATGGGCAGTGGCGACCAATCCCTGCTGACCAAGACGTTCCACCCAACTGCTGACTCTTTGGTCCTGATCAAGCAGCGTGGCAAGTCTGCTGGAATTGACATTCTCACCTTGCATTCGTTTATCCAGTGTGGGATCGAGTCGGTATCCATGACCAAACAGGGAGAGATGTCCGGAATCACTGCGAATCGCATTGGATATCATCTGCTCGGTCATCCCATCATAAACCCCCTGCATGACAAGAAGTCCCCAGAGGCTTATGCATATCATCAAAACCACCATTACAGATCGTGTAAACCTGCGTGTGAAGGAAGCCCAGGCCATTCTCAGTACCATCCTATACATGGTGTATGGCCTCAATGGGTTGATATCTGTTGACCCTAATAATTGGGTACAAGGTCGAAAGCAGTAACAGGATAAACATTACCAGCATATCACGTAGAATCGTCACTGGCTCAAAAGCTGTTGGAATGGCAGATGCAGCAAGTCCATATTGTTTAAACTGTTCTTCCATGCCGGAAAAAACCATCGGATTGAGGTAAAAATAATAGGCAAATACCCCTCCCAGGAGCCCGCCGGCACAGACACTGATAAGTCCGAGAATTGATGATTCAAGTACCAGGATACTTAAAATCTGTCTTGGTGTGGTACCTATTGCTCGCATAATACCTATTTCTCTCAGCCGTGCATACACCGCAAGCAAGGTATAGATCATCACCACAAAAAATATTGCCGTGAATATAATAGCCAGAGTGATATACCCAAATACAGAGTCCAGCTTCATTGATTTCAGAAGCCCTGCCATGGTTTGATGCCAACTGGCGGACTGATACCCTTTCCCTATTTCATGCTCGATAGCACTCGCCAGCTGTTCCGACTTTTCAGGATTTTGCGGAAGCACAATTCCATGGGTGGCCAGATGTTCAGATGCCATAATCATATCAAAATAAGGTTTTGCTATAAATGCACTACTGGCATCAAATTCGTACAATCCTGTCTGAAAGATACCTTTTACTTCAAGCCGGTCTGCGGCAAAGGAGTAATCCGCCCCGGTGCCGATAAAAGCAAGTTCATCTCCAACCTGTACTTTCAGACGTCGTGCCAGTTCCTGGCCGATATAGAGTTTGTTCGTATCATTTATAGTTAAATAACTCCCCTTGATAAGTGAAGCATGAAGCCTGGAAACAGATCGTTCTTTTCCAGGATCTATCCCGGTAAGCATACCACCAACTGCTTTTTCTCCGACAGAGTAGAGGACAAATGCCTCAAATCGTGGAGTAAAGAGTTGCACTCCATCGATAGCCTCAATACGTGTCTGCAGATCTTCCACATTATCAAGAAGGTGATCAAAACTCGGACTTTCTCGAAATTTAGACTCGGTTATCTGAATATATCCGGAATATATTTCCACAGCATTTTTAATCATCTGCTGATGAGAACCATCCATCCATGCTGAAGAGAATACCAGCAGAGCAGTACTGACAAAGCCAAGCACCATGGTAATGATTGAACGTTTTTTATAGGCGAGAATATTTCGAAGAGCGATTTTGAAAAGTATCATAGCGGTGCTTTAAAACCTATTTGGAAAATCGTTTCAACGCGCGTTTACTAAAGTAGCCCTCATCAATCACACTATCAAAAATGGCATTCGAAACACGCATCCGGGTTTCATGGCCATCTTTGTCTGTAGTTTTAGGTGTCATAATCCAGAGTGTTGGATAAAAACGCTCACCAAAGGGCTGTACATCTGAATACACAAGCTCCCGAACAAGAACCTCATCCTCATCAAAATAGCTGACCTTGGTCGGGAGGTAATATTCTTTGGAGACAAACATATGGATTTTTCCCCAAACTACAGCGGCATCTGCCTTTGGCTGTAGCTCCACGCTGTACTCCATATCAGTTTCTGCGATTAAAGTATGGTTATAGTCATCTTCTAAAGAGCTTTCCTTCACCAGATCATCGTTACTGAAATCACTCCCCATCCAGCTCTGCAGCATCATCGACGCAGGGATTTTGATTATTTTTTCAATACGTGGCACATATTGCCACATACTATTATCTACCTTTAAAAAGGTTATGCCCGCATCTTTTCCCGGATACAAAACCTTGATAAACGATTTATCCTGACCAATGGAGTAACTCTCCATCTTCATCGTCCTTTCAGCACGTCGTGTTTTCACAGTCATACTTATTTCCATGACTGCAGTCTTCCCGTTAAGATTATCAACCACCTTTTTTATAACATCCTGTACACTCGCTGCATTACACTCTCCTCCAAGAAGCAGGAAGACACATGCCAGCAGAACACTTTTCAAATACGAGTGACCGATCTTAAAAAACAGCATGAGCAAGCCCTCATTATTTAACTTGTATTGTATAGTAGCCTATCACATTCTCCATAGTATTTATCATATCCATTCAGCGAAATGAATGGTAGGAATTTGATTAACAAGGCAAGGAAATGCCATCTATTTGAGAGAAGGATATTATTTTATCAGATCAATTCTTCTTTGACTTTCCCATGGAACATTCGTTAAACTAAGCTTATGTAGGTATTTTTTCTTTTATTACACTTCCAAGGATTCCCCCGACGTCAACATGCAAAAAAAGAAGCAAAAAAGTCTGTTCACAAATCTTTTCCAATTTTGGGGAATCCTTTTAATCCTTGGAATCGCCATAAGTATCACAGCCATTGATATCTTTAGTGCTTTTCGAAGCTTTACTGTTAACTCTGAAAAAATGCGCTCTGCCTATATCACCACCCAGAAAGAGACCGTTAAACAAGAAGTACTCGACGTTGTAAAATTGATTGCTTACGAAAAGGAACAGAGCGGCGCCTTAACAAAAAAACTTATACGATCAAGAACATACGAAGCAAGTGCAATTGCTGAACATATATACAAACAGAACAAATCCCTGAAAAATACTACCGAAATCAGGAGAATGATCATTGAGGCACTCCGTCCTATCCGTTTCAATAACGGAAATGGATATTACTTTATGACTGATTTCAATGGAGTTGAGATCCTTTTTGCAGACAAACCTGAGATGGAAGGAAAGAATCTGCTGGGGATGCAGGATACTCAAGGCAAGTATGTTATAAAGGATATGATAGAAATCGCCAAACAATCTGGAGAAGGCTTCTATCAGTATCATTCGACGAAACCAGGCGAAAAGGGTGGTGATTTCAGGAAAATTTCTTTCGTCAAAAAGTTTAAACCTTTTAACTGTTTTATTGGGACCGGATTATATGTTGATGATGTGGAAGATTCGATCAAAGCAGAGCTTCTAGCGACAATCAGTAGAATACGATTTGGAAAAGAAGGGTATATTTTCGTCAATCGATTTAACGGAGATGCCCTGGTTACTAATGGAAAACTCTACTCGGGATCTCAAAAACTTTGGGAAATTTTCAATACATTCCCCGCAAAAACGAAGGATCTTTTTGCCAAAGAACATGCCGCTGCTCTGACATCCGACGGTGATTTCATCTACTATAGCTTTAAAAAATTGAGTAGCCCGGAGATAGAGTCTCCAAAAGCTTCTTTTATCTTTGGAATTCCGGAATTGCAATGGCTTGTCGGTGCCGGGGTATACCTTGATGATGTGGAAACAGATATTGCCCTGCTGCAGGCCGTACTTACTGAGCAAATACAAACAAAAGTACTCTTTTCAGCTTTTATCACAATTGCCATCCTCACCTTTTTTCTACTCCTGTTCCGCTGGATGACTCAGTGCTTAAACAAAGATATTACGCTCTTTAACTCATTCTTTAACAAACCCGTCTCAACTGACAAGACAATCGATCAAAGTCTTATCCATTTTGATGAATTTGACCAGATGGCAAAAAACATTAACACAATGTTTCTGGATACTATTCTGACGCAGCAAAAACTGCAGAATGAAGAGCTGTCACTGTTACAAACCGAAGCAAAGTATCGCAACACCATGGACTCCACATTGATCGGGGTTTATATCATTCAGGATTTTGTGTTCCAATATGTGAATCCCACCATGGCTGCCATGTTTGGATACAGCGTTGAAGAGATGGAAGGAAAGTTGTCGCCACTTGATCTTGTTGTTCCTGAACAACGTGAACAGATCAAAGAAAATCTCATCCTCCGGGCCCAGGGAGGATCACAAGATGCGTATGATGTCAAATGCCTACGTCGCAACGGTGAAGTTTTCGATACCATGGTTCTTGGTACTACAACCACCCACGAAGGAAAACCGGCTTCAGTTGGTACTATAATAGATATTACCGAACGAAAAGCTGCAGAAGAAGAGTTGAGAAAAAGTGAAAATCGTGCCAGGGCTCTACTTGAAGCTATCCCTGACATGGTCTTTAGAATGAATGAACAGGGAATATATGTAGATTTCAAAGCTGACCCCTCTGAACTCTACGTACAGCCCCCAAATAGTATTATTGGTCGAAAAAACTCAGACTTCTTACCCCGGGATCTGGCATTATTGGTTGAAAAAAACCTTAAGGACACCCTGGATTCCGGGAAAATGCATACCTTTGAATATCAGCTCTCCATTCCTGAAAAAGGCTTACTCGATTTCGAGGCCCGAATGGTTAAATCTGGTGAAAATGAGGTGACATCCATTGTTCGAAATATAACAGAACTCAAAAAGGTACTACTGGAAAAAGACACCCTGGAAAAAGAGCTCAACCGCGCAAAAAGAATGGAATCCATTGGTTTTATGGCAGGTGGCGTTGCTCACGATCTCAATAATATTCTTGCAGGAATTGTCGGATATCCCGAATTAATACTGCAAACACTCCCGCCTGGAGAAAATGCTTTACGACCTCAGATTGTGGCCATTCGAGAATCTGGCAAACGTGCCGCTGCTGTGGTTGACGATCTGCTTACAGTTGCAAGAGGTGTTGCCAGCATCAGAGAAATTCATAAACTTGATTCTCTTGTTATAGACTATCTAAACTCTCCGGAATGTTCTAAAATCGAGTCATTGCATCCACAGGTGGCTGTCAGACAACAGCTCAACGCAGCTCATGATAACATTTCCTGTTCACCGGTTCACATAAAGAAATGCCTTATGAACCTTGTAACCAACGGAGTCGAGGCTATTGAGGGTTCTGGTACCGTTACTGTTTCCACCCGCAGCTATGTTCACAAGAGTAATAATATTTTGGAAAATGAACTTGAAAGTGGCAAATATATAGTACTGGGCGTCCAGGATGATGGCCCAGGTATTACCCAGGAAGATCTGGAACATATATTCGAGCCATTCTATTCAAAGAAAGCCATGGCCAGAAGTGGTACAGGACTTGGACTCACAGTGGTCTGGAATACTGTACAAGATCATAATGGAAAGATATTCGTTGAAAGTAATGACAATGGTACTTTCTTTCAACTCTACTTCCCAGTATGCCAGAAAGAAAACAAAACTCTCCCTATCACAGATACTGAACTGCCTTTCAATGGCAACGGCGAGCACATCTTGATTATTGATGACGAACCCATTTTAAGGGATATTGGCTGCCAAATGCTTGAAGCACTTGGATATAGGGTCAATTCCGTTTCCAGTGGTGAAGCTGCTATTGAATTTGTCAAAGACACTGCTGTCGATCTACTCATTATTGATATGCTTATGGAACCCGGTATCAACGGCTATCAGACATATAAAGAAATCATCAGTCACCGTCCAGAACAGAAAGCTATTATTGCCAGTGGCTTCTCAGAAACCACTGATGTCAAAGCCACCTTGAATCTCGGGGCCACGGGATTCATAAAAAAACCTTACTCAATGAAACAGCTTGGGCGAGTCATCAGAGAAGCAATGAACACATAATTCCACAAACATTCCTTCTTTTTCTGTTTACGAAAAAACTGCACAGTGGCAATATCTGCCCAGTTTTACTCGTCACGTAACCTTATCCGGGATTTCACGATTACATTTTCCCATCACACACGACTGGTTCCAAGTAAAAATGATAATTCTTTATACTCTACTCCAGCTTCTATTGTTGCCATTTCTATTTCTTCCTTTGGTTGCCATTGTTTTGCTGGTTCCAAAGTACCGGATGCGTACATTGCACCGTTTGGGGTTTGGCTTAAAAGTTGGTAAACAGAAGAAAACGCGAAAAAGAATATGGATTCATGCACTGTCCGTTGGCGAAGTCACCTCGGCGCTTCCTCTGATATCAGGGTTGCGCAAGGAGATGCCCGAAGTTGAACTGATCTTTTCAGCTGCAACACGATCGGGCTCTGGAGTGGCCCAAAAACTCCTTCAGGATAAAGTCGACCGTTTCGTTCCATTTCCACTCGATTTCCTTCCTCTTGTCAGACGATTTATACATGTGATACAGCCAGATCTCTTTATTCTGATAGAAACTGATTTCTGGCCATCGATTCTCTCTTCTCTCAAACAACAAGGCATCCCTTCTCTTTTGGTCAATGGTCGGATTTCAAAAAAATCCATGAACTCCTATAAGCGCTTCCCGTTCTTCTTTGTACCATTGTTTTCCAGCTTCAAGACCCTTTCCATGCAAACGGAGAGCGACAAAGACAACCTTATCACATTGGGTGTTGACCACAGACAGATAGAGACTCTTGGTAACCTTAAATATGATACCGCCCTCTACTCTTCATCCTCACGGAAACAATGCCTTTCTTTCAACCTGCCCATCTTTGATTTTTTGCTGGTTGCAGGCTCCACCCATGACGGTGAAGAAGAGATCCTCCTGCAGGGATTTAAAGAATTAAAAAAAAGGTATCCCAAGGCCTATATGGTCATTGCTCCACGCCATATCAATCGTGGTAAAGAAATCCAGAATCTTGCCGCCACATTGGAACTCCAGGCTAACTGCCGCAGTCAGATAAATGCCGGCGGCAAAGATCTCCTTATCCTTGATACCATAGGAGAGCTGAATAGTATTTACAGTCATGCAGACATTGCTTTTGTTGGTGGCAGCCTGGTTGCAAAAGGAGGCCATAACCCTATAGAGCCATCAATTTTTGCAGTCCCTGTATTATTTGGTCCTCATATGGAAGACTTTTCAGAGGTAAGTGAGCAACTGCTCCTAGCGGGAGGAGCTTTCACTGTCCTGGATAGCAGGGAACTGAGTGAAACCCTGCATACCTTATGTGATAACAGCAGTCTCTTGCTCAAATCTGGAACAGCTGCCCAGACCTTTATAAAAAGCCAGCAGGGAGTTATAAAACGACACCTCAACCTTATTAAAGAAATGCTGTGAATCGTTTTGGGGCACCCCTGAAGCACTACCTTCTGATATCTCTATGCCTTGCTTTTATCGCAGGGATTATCATTCACCGCACATATCCATCTTTCCCGCTGTCTCCCATACTTTTTTGTGCTTCGCTGATTCCACCCATTTTGTTGTTCGGGTATTGGAAGAGCCATACAATTTATATACCGGCACTCCTTCTCCTGGCAAGCCTTAGTGGATTTCTTCATATTGCGAACAGTACACAGCAACCACTTCACGAAGCCAATATCTTCAGCAGAATAACCCAGGAAGAAGACACTGTACTTATCGGCACCCTGCATGGAATGCCGCTTTTTGATGGAAAGAAAAGTACAGTGATTATAAAAAGCCATTTTTTGCGGCTCAAACATGAAAAACACCTTTCTTCAGTTCACGGTCTTGTCCTGCTCCGCCTCAAAGATATGTGGCCATCATCAATCCTGCCCGGAGATGAACTGGTCATTCGAACCCGCCTGTCAAGACCCTATCAATTTGCCAATCCTGGTGGCTTTGACTATCCAGCCTTTCTAGATGCCAAAAACATTCAGATTATCGGTAGAATCAACTCTCTTGCGCATATCCAGGCACTCGCACAAACGAATTCACGGCTGCACAACCTGATCTATCTTCCTGAAAAGCTACGTGTTTCGCTTAAAGAGAAGATAAACAGTTCCCTCCCTCCACAACAAGCTGCAATGTATCGGGCATTGCTTATTGGTGACAGGTCGGGCCTCAACAGAGAACAGTTGGAATCATTCAAGGCCGCGGGAGTGTTCCATATTTTAGCAATTTCAGGATTACATTTATCGATTGTCGCATCCATCCTTTTCGTCACTCTCTATTGGCTGGTAAAACGATCAAAATTTCTCATGCTCCGAATCTCCTGTAAAAAACTGGCCTTGCTGGCGACCATTCCACCACTTTGCGGCTATGCCTTGCTGGCAGGATTTCAAACCCCTGTCCTGCGCTCCCTTATCATGGTTATGGTTTTCATCCTCTCCTTCTGTGTCCAGCGACAGCGCTCGCCATTCACCACCCTTTCCTTTGCAGCGCTTATTATTCTTCTTATTAATCCTAAGACGCTGTTCACCATTTCCTTTCAACTTTCCTTTGCTGCTGTTGCTTCCTTGATACTCATCCTGCCAAAACTTAGCATTGTCATGCAAAGGGACCGCAGTCATGACAGCAGCAAAACTCAATCCTTTCTCATGGCCATTATGCGCTGGACATCTGCCGCATTACTTGTCTCGGTTGCAGCTACAATCGGAACGGCTCCACTGCTTATCAATAGCTTCAATCGATTTTCAACAGTCGGCCCTGTTGCCAACCTGTTTATAGAGCCTCTCCTGTGTCTTTGGAGTCTCCCCTTCGGGTTACTGGCACTCCCGGCTTTTTTTATAAACCCCACTCTTGGTGAATGGCTATTACACACGGGAAGTATCGGAATCGCTGCCGCAGCTAAAATTACCAGCTTTCTGGCTGAGCAGACATTCTCAACCCTCTGGTTTTCTACTCCAGCAGCCGGTTTAATCCTTCTCTACTATGTAACTCTAATATTCTGTTTTTTTCATTTCTCCCGCAAGATAAGCGTAGCCCTTTTTATTGCAGTCTGTACCCTTTTCTTTTTTCCACCTCAATCATTTATTGAAAGATATGGCACGGAATCTGAGCTGGTCTTTTTAGATGTGGGTCAGGGAAGTTCGACATTAGTCTCCTTTCCCAATGGAAAAAGAGTACTTATTGATGGCGGTGGCAGTTCTTCTGAGAAATTCAATGTGGGGGAGAGTGCCATTGCTCCCTATCTGTGGAACAGAGGCATCACCAGGCTGGATGCCGTTGTTATAACACATCCGGATTCCGACCATTTTAACGGTATACCATTTATCCTGAGGCGTTTCAGACCAGCTACCCTTTGGATCAATGGAGTCGGTGGACACGAACAGGAATATGATGATTTGTTGAATTTGGCAGAGAAGCTCGGTATCGACATCAGAACACCGGACAAAAATCAGGTACTCTTAAAAGCAGGTAGAGCTATTTTAGAGAATATTTCCAATCCAATATTGGATAAAAAGGAGAGCTATAAAAGCAAGAGCCATATCAGTTCCAACGATGAAAGTCTGATTCTCAAATTTACAGCGACAAACCAGACATTATCGTGTCTTTTTCCAGGAGATATCAGCAGAGGAGTTGAGAAAGAACTGGTGCGGACTACCGACAACAATGCACTGCAATCGTCCTTTCTTCTCTCTCCACACCACGGCTCAAAAACATCCAATTCCCCACTCTTTGTAAAAAGTGTCCGTCCTGAACAAATAGTTGTATCAGCGGGAAGTTTCCGTCCATTTCTCTTTCCTTCACCACAGCTCAGGACAATTTGCAAAGAGGAAAACATTCAGCTTTTGAATACTGCTGTGCTTGGTGCAATTACCATTAAAACCAATGGTCAAAAAATCATCACCCACCACTTCAACCAAAACTCAAAGCAACTCTAATCCAGGAGTGACCCAATTTTCTTTATTTGCCATTTCCAATATACGTATCAAAATTATCAGTATAATCAGTAAAATGCTCTTCCAACATTTTTTTATACTCTGCCACAAAATATTCTATGGCTTCTTCTCTCCGTGATGAAAATTCCTTTGCTGAACCCGAAGCCGATGCAACAAGAAAAGTATTAAAACGTGCCGCAGCATACAAAAATGTCGCACTTACCTTCCCTTGGTCGACTTTTCCACTATGACCATTGGCTACAGCGATAAAAGCATCAGCCATCACATAAAACTCTTTGTCTTTTTCAGTATTCTCACTCATCTGTTATCCTCTGTGCAAAATTATTATTACCTTATTCCAGAACCTCTGTTTTTTAAAACATCCAAAATAACATTCAATTTCTTTCGTTATTACGACAAGATAGACAGATAGACTGAAGGAAAGCCTGTGTTACAAGCGGCCTTCAACCTTTCTGCACCTTCAGTCTCAAAACCTGAATCGCGGGCAGAGCGCGATTTAATTATAACTCCTCACCATTGGGCATGCTCTTATCATAATGATTGGCAACCCTGGCCCCTGCGAGAAAGAGAACAGCTGCCACCACCCCAAGTCCTCCGAGAAACAGCATATTGGTAGAAGGGATAAATAAACGATCAAATGTACTAAAGAACTGTCCTGCTATCAACATCCCTGAAAAAGCACAGAAATTGGCAGCCGATATAATTCTTCCCTTTTCATCATCTTTGGGACGAACCTGAATAAAAGCGGTGAATGGAATAAGAAAGATACCACCACAAATACCTGCTCCTCCAAGGGACATCAACAACAGCAACCACTGAAAACTTACGTCGAGCCCAGCCACCGTCCCCGTAGCAAACAAACTTATTCCCATTCCGAAGCTGGCTGGAGCCAAAACCTGAGTCCAATGACCAGGAGTTGTTATTTGTGCTGCAACCAATGCTCCAATACACACACCAACCATCAGAGCAACGGCAAGTAAACTGGTTGCCGTTGCTGACATATGGAGCTCACTGATACCCATGGTATTGATCACCATTATAGCAAGTAAACTGAAGAAATAAAAAAAAGTATCCCCAACTACCGCCAGTAGCAGGAGCGGATCACGATACAGTCCCATACTATCTCGTAGTGATACAAGGGGACCGGACCAGGGAAAAGGGATTTGACGCTGTGCACACTCAACTTTTTTAATTCTAAAAGCAGTTACTACTCCGGTAAAAGAAACGAAGAGCACCACTGCAGCAACCAGAATACGACCAAAAGGAATTTCTGTTTGCAGCCACCGTTGATCAAGAGCAATGCCGGCAACGGCTATGCCAAGGAGAATGGCAGATGTGGTAATAAGTTTAAGAACGGCATTAGCCTTTGTGATATACCAGGTGGGATAGAGTTCAGGAATTGAGCCATTCAGCGCAGGACCAAAAAAAGTGGATTGCAGTCCCATAAGTGCAACCATGGCAAGTATCCATGTCCAACTCAAAGTGAGGATGCCGTAAGCCCCCATCATCATGGCAATGACTTCGAGAATCTTAACACCGATGATGACCCGGCGTTTTGGAAAACGGTCGGCAAGCCAGCCGCCATAGGCTGAAAAAAGAATAAAAGGTAGGGAGAAGAGCATGGTCGCCTTACCCTGCAGGCCAGAGAGTCCTGCAGTGACAGCGAGAAGTAAGGCCGCCTGCTTAAAGAAGTTATCGTTAAACACTCCTAAAAAATAGGTTGCTGCCATGGCAAAAAACTGTGGCCGACCAGCCAGTACTTCCTGCATATCCTGTTGTGATTCTTTCATAGACCGTTAAACAGTCGTAAAAATTCAGCGAGAGCAACAAATTACCCCCTACTCTGAACTGTAACTGTTTAGCAGTGCTTCAAATTCGTTCATTTGGGACTTCGAAGCATACTAATGCTATCCGAGGAGGCCCAAATGGACGTAGTTGGAGTGCTGCTGAATAGTTACAAACAGTCTTAAACTCTTTTTGTTACACTTCTGTAAAATCAGAGGGTGGTTTCTTTAAATATTTTAAAAACTTGGATTTTTCAACCGAATTGGAATAGGCATCATCGGCACTTATTTGACGTTTTTCCAGATACTCCATGATACTGTCATCGAGGGTACGCATTCCATATTTTTTACCGGTCTGCATAACTGAAGCAATCTGATAGGTCTTCCCTTCCCTGATAAGATTTCGAACAGCAGGAGTTGCAATAAGTACTTCAAGTGCAGCACAACGCCCCTTTACATCGATTCGTTTAAACAAGGTCTGAGAGACAACGGCTTTTAAGGCATCAGAAAGTGTTGATCGCACTTGTCCCTGCTGGTTTGCGGGGAATATTTCAACGACACGATCGACGGTTTTCATGGCATTTAAGGTATGCAGCGTCCCAAAGACAAGATGCCCGGTCATGGCAGCTTCCATGGCAAGTGATATCGTTTCCAGATCACGCATCTCACCGATCATAATAACATCAGGATCTTCACGTAAAGCCCCACGAAGAGCTGCAGAGAAACTCCTTGTGTGCTGTCCCACTTCACGATGGTTAATAACACATTTTTGACTCCGATGAACAAATTCTATTGGATCTTCAATGGTCAGGATGTGATCTTTTCTATTTCTATTGATCTCATCAATAATGGCTGCAAGTGTTGTTGATTTACCAGAGCCGGTGGGGCCGGTAACCAATACCAATCCTTTAGGAAGATATGCAAGACGGGAAATAACCTTGGGTAGTCCCAGCTGCTCACAGGTAAGAATCTCACTTGGAATCTCACGAAAAACAGCCCCAATTCCATATTTTTGTCGGA
Organism: uncultured Desulfocapsa sp.; assembly: GCA_964538055.1. Taxonomy (GTDB): domain Bacteria; phylum Desulfobacterota; class Desulfobulbia; order Desulfobulbales; family Desulfocapsaceae; genus Desulfocapsa. The sequence goes on from CAZIDU010000015.1 coordinate 45,568, forward strand.
AAAAATTACAACGATAACGGGCAAGCCCAGGTATTTCATAACCAAAATCGATGTCACCCAGCTCTTCAAAAACCTTGATTTTATCCTCGGGACAGATCTCATAGAGCATGGCCTTCAGCTCTTCGTTTTCCATCTTCTTGAACTTGACGCGTTCCATATCACCACGAATTCGCAGAATGGGTTGCTGATCAGCAACCATATGTAAATCCGAGGCACCTTCATCATTCATCAACTTAAAAAACGCATCAATCTGAGCCATACTTATACTCCTTCAGGATAGAGACAATACGGAATTTTTTTCACTTTTCTCTTATATACAACTTACAATACTACTCTTCGTTTTATAAAATCAACCACTTCTGCAGGCTCATCGATAATATGAATGAGATCCAGGTCTTTCTCACTAATAGTTCCATTTTCAAGAAACTGTTCCTTAATCCAATCAATCAACCCTCCCCAGAATGCACTTCCAACCAAAATAATGGGGAAGGGTTTAATTCGCTGAGTCTGAATCAGGGTAAGGGATTCAAAAAGTTCATCGAGCGATCCAAAACCACCAGGCATGCAGAGAAATGCCATGGAGTATTTCATAAACATCACTTTGCGCACAAAAAAATACTTGAATTGAACAGACATATTAACATATGGGTTGGGTGCCTGCTCGTGGGGAAGGGCAATATTCAGACCTACTGAAATGCCTCCTGCTTCATATGCTCCTTTGTTGGCAGCCTCCATTAATCCTGGGCCCCCTCCAGTTATCACACCATATCCAGCCCGGACGAGATCACCTGCAATTTTCTCTGTAAGCTCATACCAGGGATGATCTATTGGGGTTCTGGCCGAACCGTAAATAGTTACTGCAGGAACATTGATGGCTGACATAGAATCGAATCCTTCAACAAATTCTCCCATAATTCGAAACATTCGCCAGGAATCACCGACAACATTATTATCGAGACAATACTTGGGTTCCCGGGTGACTAGTCTTCGTTCTTTTTCAACCATAACTATCCTCATTCACACTATTTATTCAAGTAATAACGCGCAGTTTTCTTAATTTCAGAGTCGTTTTTTGTACCAATGCATGACTCTGCCTTTTCAAACCATTGCTTAGCTGTCCGTTTTTGCCCCTGCTCATATGCCAGCAACCCTCGTTGCAGGAGTGCCGTAGGTCTGGTTTGTTTATTTCGCAGACAAGCCTGTAGGGATTTTCGACATTTCAGGAAATCGCCACATTGTAGCTGAGCCTTGGCCAGTTGCAATTGTAGGATAAGAGAATCTGGATTCAGCTCCACTGCCTTTTCACAAAATCGAAGTGCAATATCGTCTCCTTCATTCTCTTTCAAATATATCTCACCAAGGAGACCAAGCACCTCTCCATCGTACTCATCATAGCGCATGGCCTGCTGTAAATATTTCACTGCATCACGGTGATTACCAAGTCCAAAACAGGCTTCACCAAGAAAACGAAGAGCTTTACCTCCTCTTCCCTGTTGTTTTTCACTGGAATACCATGGCGTCAAAAGATCCAAGCCATCTTTATATCGGTGTGCCTCGACACACAATACACCTAGTTGAAAGCTCATATCCTTTCGTGCCCTTTCTTCTCCATCCTGTTCTGGGAGGTCAAGAGCTTCACTGAACGAATCAATGGCCGGGATCTTTTCATTCCGTATCTGTTGCTCAAGACCAAGATTGTACAGGGCCATAAATTGATCTTCTCTACTCCTGCATGCTTTTTTGAAGCATTCTACGGACGCTTTATGCCTGTTCATCTGGGCATAACAAACGCCGAGACTATTGAGTAAATTGCCATCATCTGGATCAAGCATCAATCCCTGTCTGTACTCTCGTACAGCAAGCATCAGATCGCCATCTCCATAATACATATCTCCAGCAATGTTACAGCTGAGAGCATTACAAATTACCAGAGCCCCCGGATCAAGAAATTGAGAATGGTACAGGGCCTTACGACAGTTAAGAAAAAGTTCAGATTTCTTAAAATCTCCCAATGGATATAAAGCGATTCCACAGTTAACCGATGTTCCACTTTTATCTTTTTCACTGAAATGCTGAAGGATTGTATCGCCAGCCTTCAAAGCCTTTTTTCTCCCCTGCCCCAGTAACAAGAGATATACTGTATTTTTATCGACAAAAACTCTGTCCCTTTCTCCTGCACATTCATGGACACTTTGAACAAACAGCTCACTGTCAGTATTAAAGAGAAGAAGAGAGCATTTAAGAACTTTCCGGGTTTCCTTTTGTAACCATCGCACAAGTGGCTGAACAGGTGGTGCCAAGGGATGGTTGGCAGCATCCTCAATGGAGCTGTAATGGCAAAAAGCAAAGGGTCCCCTTTTTGTTGCAACATGCAGAGCAGCCCAAGCCTTTTGCATAACCTCTTGAGAATGGCTAACGACCAAATCATCTGTAACAGCATCACCGTAGGCAGCGCTTGCAACCTGTACCCGATAGCAACCTCCTCTTTTGAGGTATTGAACAAGTGATGGTGCAAAGTCGGCAGCAAATGAAGACTCTTTGCCCTCACAGATAATTCCAAAGCATGATTGTCCTAAGTAATAGAGAGGAAAACGATCATCAACAAAAGCCCTTAACATTGAGACCGTACGATACTGGTATTTTTTGGCCTGAAAGGAACTGGAAGTTTTTGGATAGACAGTCAGTAATACCAGCACTCCTGTTTGCTCTTTAGAACCATTATCAAGATACTCCTCCAGATGTAAACTACTCATCAACCCGGTAAGCGAATCGATACAGGCCCGCTTAACAAGTAGGAATTCGCGAAGAAGTAATAATGACAGTCCGTCCAGCCAGTCGTTTCCAATTTTTCTTACAAGATACTTATCAAGACCTTTGACTTCGGCTACAACCGTGGCATCACTTGCAACAAAGGGGAGGATCAGTACATTTCTTGATAGAACCGGACTGTCCAATTGTACAGCTTTTTCTATGCTTACCCGAAGTTCCTTCTCTCGTTTGCTTTCCGAAAGAGGCACTGCAGGTTGCGGTTCCGGAGGATCAAGAAAAATCAGCTCATCAATGGTCGGGATATGTTCATGAATCACCCGCGTAAATTCGGCTGAAAATCGTATAAAATCCTGCCGTTCAAGTCCCCTACAAAGATCGTGCTGGAAATACTCAGCCATTAGCTTTCAACCCTACGTTGAAGAAATTTCTCCAGGATATTTATCAGCAAAGCAATATCCTGTTCAAGGATGGTCCGAAGATCTATAATCATTTTTTCATTTTCTATACGGAGAATCAGGGGGACCTCAAGACCACGAAAAAATTTTTCAAGATTACTCCCCCCAGCTTCCCCCGGAGTGACAGCGAGTGCCCAGCTTTCAAGTCCATGCTCGGGCATAGCACCACCACCAACTTTAGAGACGCTGGGTTGCAATTCGATAATTCCTTTGTATTTCTGAGCACCACCTAAACGCCGCAGTATTCTCTGTCCTTTCTTCTTAATGGTTTCAGCATCAGCAGTCAGCATGGAAAGTGTAGGTATAGAGTGTAAGGCGGATTCAAAGTCATAATACTCGCGGAGCACTGACTCGAGAGATGCCAGGGTAAACTTATCAATGCGCAGGGCACGATTCATGGGGTTACTTTTAATTCTGGCAATAATATTTTTCTTACCAACTATTATTCCAGCCTGTGGGCCACCAAGCAGCTTATCACCACTGAACGTAACAACATCGGCTCCAGCTTTAACAATGTCCTGTACTGTTGGTTCCTTAGGAAGGCCCCATGGGGAAAGATCTATGAGTGAACCACTACCCAGATCCTCCATAACAGGAATATTATATTTATCAGCAAGGCTAACCATATCAGCTAAGGGAACTTCGGAGGTAAACCCGATGACACGAAAATTGGAAGTATGAACTTTTAAGAGTAGAGCGGTTTCTTCGTGGATTGCGTCTTCGTAGTCAAACAGATGGGTTCTGTTGGTAGCGCCAACCTCTACCATTCTGGCACCACTCCGGGACATCACATCGGGGATTCGAAACGATCCACCAATTTCAACTAATTGACCACGTGAAACTATACTCTCTTTATTAAAGGATAAGGTATTCAAGGCAAGAAGAACGGCGGCGGCGTTATTATTGACTACAATAGCAGCTTCTGCACCGGTCAGCTCACACAGGATTTCTTCTACAAGACTGTAACGACTCCCTCTTTTACCTGTAGCAAGATCGAATTCAAGATTAGTAAAACAGGCCCCGGCTGTTTGAAGTGCTTCGATGGAAGAACTCCCAAGTAGTGAACGACCAAGATTTGTATGAATAACTACACCTGTCCCATTAATTACTCTTCGAAGATTTGGAGTAGTTTTCTTTTTGATTGCATCTTCAAAGAGAATTTCCCATTCCTGAGTTGAATCGGGCAATTCCGTAGTATGTCCTGAAAGAATATTCTCACGCAAATTTTCAAGTGTTTCACGTACAGCGGATTTGAGAATTAGCAGGGGAACAGTACTGTTACTGGAATGAAGGAGATCCTCTAAAACGAGGTCGACCTTAGGAAGGTTGCGAAGCAATGTGTTTTTAGTATTCATCCTGAACCAAATAGATACGATTAGACTGGGATTTAGGTAGATTTTATCTATTACAGATGACACGATGTTACGCCTTAACTACATGAAAAGCAATTAGTTTTCGCTAGTTAAGTAAATACTGAGAAAGAAAACGTGACTAAATTGAAAAAGTATAACATTAAACGTTGACAGGCCCCTCCCGATTGAGTAGCTTGCCGCGGTCGCTGAGTGAGGGAGACGATGGAAACATCGACTTCCAACAATCGT
>CAZIDU010000016.1:0-50328 GCA_964538055.1 uncultured Desulfocapsa sp.
GCCCTGGCTACATGTAAAATGGTTCCTGGAAGATACTTTTCAACACCCTTTAGTAATATAACCAACAAATTTATTATTAAATATTTGTAAAAAGATATTTCAGTTATCATTCCCAGAAAAGTTTTTTTATCATTTTTTGGAAGATGAGCTAATAGTTGCAGGTAGATTCAGTCCCAACCAGATGTCGCCAACCAAACTGAATAATTGTTTCAGCGTCATTCATACCAAGATGCTGAGAAAAAATATCAAAAAGAATACTCACCCCACCGCTGGCTGCTGATTTCCCTTTTCCTTCATATCCAGCGGCCATAATCAGGGAGCCACCAGCCGATATTTCAGTCTGACCCCAAATGAAGAGATGCGTTTCCGGGTCACCAGCCGCAGCTCCCAGTACACTGGTCGTTATATCATCAACATAAAATGACACATCATTATCAGCAGGATTACCGACAATATCGCAGATATCTTCCACCGGTGTCCGAAGATCCGGAGGCTGCTGCTGGCCAAAAATGGGGTTCGCTACCCGAAGAGTACCCTCTACATTTCCTGGGCCAAATCCGGTGGGACAGTTCAAGTTTTGTTCGATTAGCTCCGCCCCCAGTATGCCTCCAGCCTCAGCGGCATAAAAGGTCTTCTTATGTACCTTATTATTGCCGGTAATTTGAAGCTCGGTGGAGGTGTTCCTGTTGGCTGCAATACCGATAATGGTCAACACCAGCATTACCAACATGGTAGTAATCAGAACAAATCCTTTCTCATTGTCTGCTCTCTTTTTATTTCTCATCTGTCATCACATGTTTTATTTCATATATTTCATCTTGATATAATCGAAACTTACCCTCTTGGAGCTCCCCTGATCCTGGTTGTACACAATGACACGGATCATCTTCGTCATATCTGGATCCGGTTCCGCTACCGGCCCATCCTCCACGTTCCACACGACAGAGAGACGTCCGTTTTTATAGGGAACACTGTCATCATTATCCGGGAGACTGTGGTCAGGATTTACCACTTCATCCAGACCATTACTCGTATTGGTATCCACCAGGCGGGAGTCACCAAAATTCCAAGCAAAAATCTGTTCTGCCTGATCAGAGGCCCAGTCGGTGGATGCAGATATTCTATTGGCTGTGGCGTTGCCCTGAATGGCTGTTGTCTGCATGGTAGAAAGAACTAAGATCCCGATGGAGAGGACAGCAATGGCTATCAGGGCCTCTATCAATGTAAATCCCCCCTGGGACAAATCCGACTTCCCCATAGCGTTACAGGTTAGCATTACGGCACTCCACGGTCATGGTTTGAAAACGACGACGATAATGATCATCCTTGGGACCCCAATCAGTACCGCCTGCTGTTGTGTATGTCATCTTGTTGGTAAATTTCGGATCTTCCACACCTGCCCGCAGAAGGATGGATATCTCAACGGTTGTAATCTTGTCAAGATCGGTATCAGGAACGGAAGTGGTAAGAGTGTTGTTATCAATATCGAGGTAATGAAATTCGAGATGTTCTATATTGTCAGCCACCGGAGCATGGCCAGTTGCCTCCCAGTGGTCGCTCCCCTGATCCACGGCCAAATCATCATCATTATCGGCAAGTGACCGTCCTAGAGTAAACACGTTATCCGACTTGTTGTAGAGATCATAGGCAATGTGCTCTCCAGAAACATCAATCTCCCCACTCTCATCAAGATCAATCGTAAAGGAAAACAGGTCCGGTTTCGCCGCCGTGATTTCGGCAACTGAACTGCTGCCACCATCAAAGCCGGCCATCCTGATATCACTTGTCATTAAATCCAGTAACGCACGCTTGTTTTGCTGCATTTCCGTTACCTGGGTCTGCGCGGCATAATGCCCCTGCTGCGCCACATAAACGGAATAGGTGGCCATGGTGACTATCCCTGCCACAACCATAGCGATGAGCAATTCCACAATGGTGAAGCCCTGAGTAACATTCTTTGTTTGGCAATTTTTTTTCATGGCCCAATCCTAGTACGGCCTGACCAGGCCTGAATTACTTGATACGTTTTTGCGATCTTTGTATGGGTCAACGTTACTGTACCGCCGACAGTCCCACTATCCAACACACCTGTCGGCAGAAACGCCTTTCCGCCAAGGGTCTGGGTCTCCGCACTATCGATGCACATATTATCAGACATACTGGCACTTGCCACAGTTTGTGAATTCCCATCCCTGTCGGTATAGGTGAAATCATACCTGCCACCGGGACAAGAGGCCACGGTTGTAACACTCAGGATAACGTCCCTGTTGGTTTTGATTGCCACCATTTTCGCTTTCTGTACATCGCCGTAAAGTTGTAAGGCGGCGGCTTTCAGTTTGTAATTGGGCACCCATTTCATAAGATTTGGAATTGCAATGGCAATCATAATCCCGACAACCGCGATTACTGTCATCAGTTCAACCAGTGTAAATCCTCTGCTCAAACGTAGCAGATGCCCTGAGAATCTGTGCGCAGGATGTCGTTTGCCAAGCAATTTTTCTTTTGCGTTATATAGTGTCTTCATAAGTCACGATTTAGTGGTTTTACGACGTTAGTTTCCAGAGCAAGTTGTCTCTCCTCGTCAGGAAGGATGCAATATTTAGACCAGACGACGAAGCAGCAGGGCTCCATTATTTTTTATAATCTAACATTGGGCAGATAACGAAGTAATTTCATCTTGACATTTTTCAAGCCAAGTGTGTGAGCAAGATAAAATAGTAAATAATTTTACAAAATAGGGAAAAGAATAAAACAATTTACCACTTCCTAAAATGGCTGTCTATTGCTTCTAGCTTCCACCCCTTTTTTTCAATCCACATACTTTTCTCCGGTGACCAGCCAAATCGAATAATACGGCTGCTGCATTGCCACCGGTCGAAAAAAACGCTGATCTGTTCTCAGTTCAAAGAAAAGTCTGGTCAACAAGGTATCCGCCGTCTGGGTATCGGCCAGAACACCAATTCCGACCGGGAACATCATGGTCAACACCAGCTTTCCCGAGTTTTCCGGATATTTCTTGTTCCTCAGTTTTTTTCCGTCATATAGTCGAATTTCTTTAAGCGATGCTGCCTTTTTGTTACTGATAAGCCGTCCATTTTGTGCGTCAATGGTAACCCTGTCGTTCCCAATTCTTCCCATCATAATACCTTCCTTATCGTTACGCAACTCTGACACCTGCTTGTAAATGTGTCCCGTTGGCCCAGATCTATTGACCACATCCCAGCGCCCGAGTACAAACCATGGCTGGCGAAGCAGGAGATAATCCAGAAACAGATAAACCGGCCTGGTTGCCCCTGGAAAAAGAAAGGTCAAAGCCTGATCAAGCTGTTGCTCAGAAAAGCCATACTCATCTCGTAACCTGGACCGGGAACCTTCAACACCGACACCGAGCATGTACTGCAGAGCAGGGATCCCCTCAGCCCAGGCATCAGCACTGCCGCCAAACAAAGTATTGGCCTCACGCAACCCATTTCTGCCATGGGCGACATAAAAGGACATCCAGTTTGCAGCCAAGCGGTAATTACTGGTTGCCAAGGGGAAGTTCAACACATACTGGATATCGGATGAGTGAAAGATACCGTCCCCAATAACCCCCTTCTGCGTGTAGTATACCAGTGGATGGCCATGCCCCCAACTGGCCCAGACAACAGCATCCTTTTCCGCCTTTTCCCCGAGGATCTTCATTGCATCAAACAAAACCGGGTTCCGACGTGGTACACTATTCTTGTTGGTTTGGATCTGCTGCAGGGGAGCCCAGGCAACAGCTAGAAGAAGAACCGCCAGCACTCCCACCCGTAAGCCACTCCTCCCTATTCGGCAAAAAAACACATAAACCAGAGCCCCTATTCCCAGACCAAACAGGGGTGCACAGAAAATAAGAAACCGCAGCCCCCTAGAGGAGAGCACAGCCACCAGAACAATAGCGACAAGGAACAGGAAATACCTCTTGCTCATCCAGGCAAGAGCCAGCAGCCCGATAAAAGCTGCAATACTCGGTAGCCAGCCGCCACAAGCCTTCATGGCAAGCACAGCTAACGGTGCCGACACCTGCTCAGAAACTGCTGTCCCTGCTGCACGAAAAACCGACCCTTCAATGTCCGAGGTAATATACCCAAAGATACTGCTGAGGCCGTGCCAATAACGTATTGGATCCAGAACCCCAAACCCTTTCCACAGAACAATTGCAAGCAGCAAGGCTACAATAGCCACTGCCAGCGGTATCATATGCTGCGAAGACCGGCGGCAGAGAAAAGCTGTCGCAACAAGCAAGGGCACACCCGCCAAACCAAAAACCGGTATCAGTGACTGATCCCACCACCAGAGAAAAACTAGAAAAGAAAGCGCGTAGCCAAACAGCCACGAGACTGTTCTGGCACGGCTTTCAGAATCAGCAAGCTCCATGGCAAGCCAGGCAAAGAGGACGGCAAAAGATACATTGAGTATATCGGTATCAAACCAGCCAATGGAATTACGAGTTACCAGAAAGGGAGAGATGAGTGCAAACAAGGCAGAAACAAGTCCTGATGCACGGGCAGCGCTAACGCTATCCTGTGGAGGAATGAACGCAGCCCTTGAGCGTATGGCAAGGCCATATCCCAGGAGATAGACAGGAATAGCCAGCAACATACCCAATACAGCTGGCAATACAATAGCTACCCACTCCAGAGAAACATCAAAAATCTTGCTGAGCAATGCCGTCAATACAGACAAAAGCGGAGGAGTTGGGGAGCGATGATACCCATCCGGAACCAGGCGCCGGTTATCATAATCATCATATGTTCCCTCCTGAACAGCCTTGGCGATATCAAGATAGTAGTAGGCATCAACAGTCAGCATCAAGGGAATCTGCTGATTATCAAAGAAATAGCGATCCTCGTTATCCAACCAGTGAACCAGACTATCGAACCGAACATAGCAACCTGCAAGCATCACTATTATCAAGGTAGCGGCAGCAAACCACCGCCTATCAAGCAAGCTCATTCCCGATCACCTTTAACGCCAAACCACTCCAGACTGGCACCAGTAACACTACTGAAACGGGCAAGCATAACGAACAATAAAGAGAAAGGGGTCAGGTCTCACTTTAAGCCTTTTGTTATCCACCATCAGTCTTCCTGCATGATTTTTATCACACGTTCATCAAGACAAGTACGTAGAAATGTATTCATAGGCTGTTGAATACCGGTTTGATAATAAGCCAGCATGAGACTGTTAAACTCCAATTGTCGCTTTGCCGGCAGATTGATTGCAGGAAATCCGGCATCTAACAAGAGGCCATTCATCATAAAACGCCCCATTCGTTTATTTACATCATAGAAAAACTGTCCTCTTGCCATACTAAGAAAAACGAAGATGGTCTGGTCATATATATCTGTGAAAGACTGTGCTTCCTTTATCATGTTCTCAAATACAAGAGGCAACTCCTTCGCTTCTGGCGGCAAATATTCCGTTCCTGCTATGGTGACCCCTCCAGAGCGAAATCGCCCCCATTCCAGAGCATCATCTTTTGCAGCTATCGCATGAAGTTCACAGGTTATCTTTGCTGAAAGCTCAAACTCTCCCCCCACCAACCATTTAAATAACTCAAGCCACGCCTCCCCCTGATTTAACGCTATTTGTTGATCTGAAAGTTTATGCCCACCAACGGTTATCCCCTCAAGAAGGGTCTGAATTTCAGGCAGGGTGAAATTTATGCCTTCTAGATTAACCGCATCACAGACCAACTCAGACAATTGTCGCCGAGCAAGCATTATTGCCTTATCCTTATTCGATTTCATGTTCCAATGTTTATCGATCATGAGGGAACAATTCTCCATTTACTTTCTTATGCGAGTAGGGATTTCTTTATTTTTTCAATGCGTTTCTGTAACTCACATTTCTCAAACAGTTTCTTTGTTACTCGCCCCACAGCACTGCCTGCCGGAGCATAACCAGTCATGCCAAAAGCCTGACCGATTTCCTTCAGAGTATCATTACGCAACGTTCTACAAAGATACATTGCGACGTTTCTCGGTTCATTTTCTTTGCCACGCCGTGCCCGGAGCAGATCCTTTTGCTCCACTCCATAAAAGCGGCAGACTTCTCTAAGAATCTGCTCCAGCCCTGGAGCAAGTTGTGTAGATTCCGGAATTTCACGATTCCTTTTTTCGACAAAAAAAGATTCTTTCACCCGGGAAATAAATTCTACGCAGCCAAGCATGGCTGGCCATCTTCGCTTTTCTAAAATCTCCAGGAGTTCTTCGGAATCCTCTTCCAAGACAAACTGTAGGTATCCTGTATCTCTATTTTTGCCAGATGACAATAAAGACACGATAACATCTTTACACAGCCAATCCCATTTTACAGACGAAGACAGATAGCTTTGATGGCTGCTCCATGGATAATCCGAAAGACGCTCAACGAGCCCTGCCCGTAACGGATTCCTGTGAATATACCGTACAAGCTCAAGCAGGTAGCTATCCTCTTCAACAAGGATAGATTTGTAGCGACCACGAAACAGCTGACCATCGTACCCATGTGATCGGTTATAGCGCTGGGTGTAGACACCATTGATATGCCGCATAAATCGGGATAAATTGCCCAAAGGAGTCTGGAGGACTACGTGATAATGATTTTTCATCAAACAATAGGCACTCACCCGAACCCCCCATAGCTCTGCGGCCTCCTGAAGCAGGGTAACAAAGGTTTCATAATCATTGCTACCGGAAAAGATATCATCCCCTCTTCTTCCTCGATTCATCGCATGATACCAGGCACCGGGATATTCTAGTCGTAGTGGTCTGCTCATATTCTATGCATATCACATACTGAAGTCGAAAGTAAGCTCAAAGTGAGACCTGACCCCAAGGACAAGAATTGCAACGATACCAATAACGACCATGACTTCAACTAAGCTAAATCCTGAAGCACGACGCCTACGGTAATTTTTCTGTATTGATTTATTCTTTATTATATCCACCATAGATCCTGCTCGTTTTTGAAATTATTTCTAAAAACCTTATAACTAAAACCAATGCAATTAACGAGCCACAGACGAAACTCAAAACAACAGCACATCTTTTACCCACAACATTAAGGAGTTACTTGCTCACACGCGTCCAAGGACACTTTGCCAGGACAGCCGGAGACACTTAAGTTATTTTACAGGCACCCGTGAAACTATAAAAAAACTTCACACCTTCTTCGGTTACTATTGCATAGACTACACCTTAGAAAAACAATGTAAAAGTATATTCAACATTTCCTCACCTCACTGAGGTGATAACAATTTTAAGAACGTTATTTAAACACAAGGCAAATACACAACAGTATCTCTCCACCATTTGACATTATTTGTCAGTACAACCCGAAAAGTGTGACAAATAATGTCAGCACTGTCGACACCTGAGCAAGTCATCTTATCTTTTCAAAAAAAGATTAGATCCTCAACATCAAGAAACACTCAATGATTTGAAACAAAATGCACGGCCGGCCACGCCCCCCTCCCGCAACGGCACAGAACATGCAAGGAAACCAATAGCAGTCCTACAGTAAATTTAACCTTAACCGGAGGAATATCATGCTTCAGAAAATCAACAAAAAAAGAAAAATTAACCAAAAAGGCTTCACCCTGATTGAGCTTATGATCGTTGTAGCCATTATTGGTATCCTGGCAGCCATTGCTATCCCGCAGTTTGCAAAATATAGAGCAAGAGCACAGAATACTGCCGCACTCTCAGATGTGAGAAACGTCAGAACTGACTTTGAAGGGTATTATGCTGAATGGCAACAATATCCACAACCCTAATATGCTATGCTAGAACAGTTATTTCCAACCACTACCAATCGACAGATAGATCAACTATCTTAGGAGTCTTATCATGAACAAAATGAAGCTTTCAACAATCTGTTTCACAACATGCTGCTTAGCATTATTCACATCATCCCCACTTCTGGCAGCCAACCCTATTGTTACTGTACAGGATCTAATAGCTGATGGTGGTGATGGACCAGGCCTGGAAGTTAAGCTTAGTCCTAACGTCAACATGGGATATACACTTGAAGCCACTGGCGCATCCTTTGCCATTAACAGTGAAAACGTTTCCATTAACTACGACGCCACCGCAGCAGTACAAAATCGCAATGAATATGGCATTGCAAGTGACTACATTGGCTACTATCTGCGCGCCATTGTTGCTGCGAATATTGGCGTCCCAACCGCTGATGACAGCGGCGCATTTAATGCTAACTATACAAAGATGTAGCCATTACAAGCAAACAAATTTCACCACATGGACAGGTACAGATCTCAAACAGATCTGTACCTGTGCTCATTTATGGATCAGGCAGTTATCTCTTGTCAGCAAATTTCAAAGACATTCAAGACAGATGTAGGCAGAAAGCCAATGCTGGCTCTACAAAACTTATCCTTTCAGGTCAAAAGAGGAGAGGTATTTGGGATTATCGGTCCTAATGGTGCTGGTAAATCCACTTCTCTTAAAATCCTCATGGGCTTTGTACGCCAGGACCAAGGGCACGTGCTCCTGAACGGACTTTCCCCCCTCAACCCCCTGAGCCATCAACAACTCGGCTACCTGCCAGAGCACCCTTGTCTTTACAAACACCTAACTATTTACGACCATCTCCGCTTTGCCACCCAAATCAACAAAATTCATGGCCCAAAGGTTAAAAATAAAATTCTCAGCGTCCTTGAACGTGTCAATCTTCAAGAAAGTGTAAAACTCCCTATCCGTCATTTTTCCAAAGGAATGACCCAACGCGGTGCCTTGGCCTACGCCTTGATCCATGAGCCAGACCTTCTTATACTTGATGAACCCATGTCCGGACTCGACCCCGTGGGTAGGAAGCTTGTACTTGATATTATTCAGGAATACAAGAAAAAGGGCACCACCATTCTCTTCTGCTCCCACATACTCACAGATGTTGAACGTGTTTGCAGTCGTATTGCTATCATGCATCGCGGTCGCATTGCCGCAACGATCAGCCCCGCTGAATTAACAAACCCTGCCTATTCACAAAAAGATAGTCAGCAATCCCCCCTTGAATCCTTTTTTTTCCAAACAATTCAATCTAAAACGGAAAATACATGAAGGCAATTCTCACAATTGCTCTGTTCACTTTCAAAGAAGGGCTCCGTCATCGGGTACTCTATGGGGTTCTCACCTTCGCCTGTCTCTTAATTTGTTTCTCTGTACTGGCCAGTGGCCTGTTCATGCGAGACATCAGCAAGATACTACTCGACATCTGTCTCACCTCCGTCAGCTTTGGTGGCCTCCTAGTTCCATTTTTCCTCGCTATCAATCTCATGGCTGGTGATTTGGAGTCGAGAACTGTCTATTCCATCCTCTCACTCCCCCTATCAAGAAAACAATATATCCTTGGAAAATTTACGGGCCTTTCTTTTTTAATCATCTTGATCATGGGCCTGCTCACCATAGCCACCTTTTTTTCAATCCAGGCAGGAGAATATGTCTTTTCAGAAACATATTTCACCTCTGTCTCCATCACATCTATAGTGAGCGCTGTAGGTGCCGCAATACTCGGAAATATGGTCCTCCTGGGGTGTGTCTTTTTCTGGAGCAGTATAACCACAAGTTCCTTTCTGGTAACCATGCTCACCATCTCCACCTATATTATTGGCCAGACCATTGAGGAAATTGTCCGTTTCATGTCTGTTCAGACCCCTGGAGTCCACTTCTCACCACTGTTAAAGAAAACTGTGCTGACTGTCCTGTATATTTTCCCCAATCTAGCATCTTTTGATCTCAAACAACACGCTGCTCACGGACTGGTGATCTCTGCAAGACACATGACTCTTCTTTCCGGTTATGGCCTTACCTACCTAACTGTTATTCTGACCCTGACAATATTCTTTTTCTCCAGGCGCGATCTCGCATGAAACTGATGCCTACCCGGATTGCGCTGACACTCGTTCTTGCCGGAACAGTAAGCTGTTACACCTCGAAGCAACTCTACGACATCCACGAACAACAGCAAGACTCCCTTGAAGCTATCAGCCTGATGCCTCCAGCAATAACCGCTGCCGTATCAATGGAATATAAAGGAATAGTGTCTGACTATCTTCTTTTGCGAACCATGACCTATCTAGGCAAGCATCTTTTGGAAAATACCATGCCAAAAGTAGAAGATTGGCACCATGTGCATCGTTTACTGGAACAAGTTATATTTCTCGACCCTCTTTTCTGGGATCCTTATGTTTTAGTAGAAACAATGCTTATAATGCAGGGAGGGCTTATTCAGGAAGGAAATCAACTTCTTGAAAAGGCTGCATCAGCACGAGAGCAAGACTACCGTCCCTATTTTCTGCTCTGGTACAATGCCTATTATATACAGGGAAACGTGAACAAGGCAGAACAGTACCTGCACCTGGCTGTCAAGCGTCCCAATGCCCCGGATTACCTCAGCGGACTTGCTTCCCGCATGAGTCTATACAGTGGAAAAACAGAGAATGGCATCTTCCTGCTGGAACAACTCCTGAAAGAAACCTCAAACCAAACTTATAGAGAATACCTGCAAAAACGAATTCTTACTCTCAAGATGATATTTTACCTCGAAAAAAAGGTAGAGGAATATCGGATGCAGTTTGCCACAGCTCCAACCTCTCTGGAAGACTTGGTCAACAAGAAATTAATACTGGAAATACCTATCGACCCATATGGAGGAACATTCTTACTAACAAAAAAGGGTAAAGTTTACACAACCAGCAAACTTATTCCCCAACAACAATAAACCAGGCCCTGCCTTCCCCATCTGTTTTTCTGGAACTCGCATCCGCCACCAATCAGCAAGACAGAGACATTTCCTGCCTACCAAGCCGACAAAGTCAAACACCCTCATCAGTTGAAGACGGTTGCCCGGAGCTATCAATCACCTTCAATACCTGTTCTAAATTTTTCGTCGCCTGTTTGTCTGAAGGATTTAGCCGTACCGCTTCAGTAAATGCGGAGGCAGCGCCCTGCAAATCCCCCAATCGAGCCAAAACACTTCCTAAATTATTATGCGCTCCTGCATGCTGAGGTGCAACCCTTACTACCTCCCGGTATTTTGCAGCTGCTTCTGCAAAACGGCCAATTCGCAAGAAAAGATTCCCTAAATTAAAGAGAGCCGGCACATACTCAGGCTTCAACTGAATTGTCATATCATAATGATACAAGGCTTGCTCCAAATGACCTAAGCGGTTGTGAATAAGGGCCAAATTGAAATGTGCAGGAACTTGACTGTCGTCGAGCTCTAACACATTGCGATATACTGCAAGTGCTTCTTCCCCCCTATCAAGCCGTATCAAGACTTCTCCAATATCAAGAAGTAATTCAATCTGTTCTGGATTTTCTACCTGTGCCTTCTCCAGTAGAGGAAGTGCCTCTCCGACCCTACCCATTTGCAGCAGCAGCCTTCCCATATTTGTATTGATGGCGGCATATTGGGAGGCAACATTTAATATTTTCCGGTATTGCTCCAACGCTTCCTCAAATCTGCCACCTGCAATAAGCACTGCAGCAAGATTATTGTATGCACCAACATAGTTGGGTAGTAAGCGTATAGCCTCAAGAAAATGCTCTTCTGCAGCGACTATTCTGCCGGTTTTAAAAAGGACCAGCCCATAATTATTTTGAGCCAAAGGATGACTCGAATCAAGCTGTAAGGCATGCTCAAGAGATCTCTCAGCCTGTTCCAAATCATCTCGAAGATAGAAACTTCTTCCCAAATTATAATGAGATCGAGCTTTTCCTGGTTGTTTATCAACTGAATCCTGCCAGAATGTTATCGGATCCTGCCAAATCACGTTGCGACTATTCGTCCAAAACCCAAAAACACATATCACAAGGAGTAAAAAGCCTGTAATGGCAAAACTGTTCCGTAGCAGGCGACACAAAAGAAGCACACAGAACAAAATAAAAAACGTGGAAGGCAGATACGTTCGATGGTCAAAAATCATTTCAAGGCAAATAAAAGAGGACTCGATTACAAGATTGCCGAGAAAAAAGATTAGGGAAAAGGCAAGCAAACGCTCCTTGGCTGCAAAAAACATTGCTGCTAACAGTATCAGCAGGAGTCCTGCAATTGCCGGAATCGTGGTTATTGGATATAAAAATGAAGTTGACACTGGAAAATTATAATCAAAAATAAGTTGACCGGGATGGGGATATAGCAGCAAAGAGATATAGTGCCAAATGACACGAGGCTGTGTGAGAAGACGTTCCTGCATGGTAAAATCACGCGAGCCACAACCATTCAGGATATAATTGACAGGATGACCGTCTAAATAAACAAAGACAAGTACTCCACCGCAGACTACAAGACCAAGAAGCCATGGAATCTTTATCTTTAACCAGCGCCGGCTGAGATCCTGGAAAAAAAACCACTCATAAAGAAACAAGAAAAATGGCAATGTAAGAGCAATCTCTTTGGAACCAATGGCTAGAAGGCCGAACACAACACACCCAACAAACCATACCCAAGAATGGTGTTCTCCTTTTTTACTCAGGGCTGTCGTTTGGCGATTACGTCCTCGCACATAACAATAAAAAGAAACAATATAAAACAAGGCCGCCAGTACATTCATACGCTGTACAATATAGGTCACCGACTGAGTAGCCAATGGATGCACCAGCCAAATCAAAGCTATTAACGCCACAATCCATCGTTTCTCGCCAAAACGTGATTGATTGACAGGCAACCTCAGCGTTTGCTGAAAAAACAGATACAGAAAAAAAGCCGCCAGAATATGGAGCGCAATGTTGACCACATGATAGCCAGGGACATCAGGACCATGGATGAAATAGTTAAGAGCAAAGCTCAGGTTAGCCACAGGACGTTCACGCAACTCCCCACCAAACACTGCCCCCACAACTGCCTCTGCCGATATCTCCTCAAGCATGAGTTCCGGGTGTTGAATATTTCGAGCATCATCAAACAAAAAGGGAACATGCAAGGTATTGGAATAAACAAGGCTACCAATGATGACAAAAAGCAAGATGGCAAACAAGGTTGATCTGTTGGGAGATATACTCATTTTTTTTTAGTCCATATTCATTTTTATTGAACTGAAAAATCTTTACAACAGAATCAATTTACATTTAAATCTCTTTAACATCCAGAATTTAACCACAAAAAAAAGATTTTCAACTCTGCTCACCAGATTCCCCCCCCCTGCAATTCAGTAAAAACAAAAGAATAGTGATTCACTATTTTCCATGCTTTTTTCTTTGACAACTGTCTTTCTTTCGAATAACGTTCTTAAAATTAGAACAAAATTGGACAATAAATGAATTCACTCTTTTCCGGCCTCATAACATCCAAGACGCGCATCAAAATACTGATGCGCCTGTTTCTCAACCCAGCCAGAAACGCATACCTGCGAGAACTTGCCAATGAGTTCCACGCATCTCCCAGTCATATAAAAGACGAGTTGGATCAACTCAAAGAAGCCAACCTGCTAACAAGCCAGAAAAATGGGAGACAAATCCTGTTTTCCGCCAACCAAAAACACCCTGTCTTCAATGAACTCCATTCCATGGTCAAGAAAGCTTTGGGCATGGACCGCATTCTCGAATCAATGCTTGAGCGCTTAGGCAACCTGGAAAAGGCTTTGCTTATAGACGACTACGCCGAAGGCAAGGATACAGGTATTATAGACTTAGTTCTAATAGGCGAACTTGATCAAAGAAATCTGCATGATCTCACAAAAAAAACTGAAAAATATATTGACCGAAAAATCAGAACACTCTCGTTAACCGCTGATGAGTTTGACAAGTTAGCGCCCAATCTTGGCCAGCGTCCCCAGTTTGTACTCTGGCAACTCGATAAAAAAACTGCACTATGAAACTTGATCACCTCCTGCAACCACTGGAAGGAAAACGTCTTGAATTCAAACGAGGCAAATCCTCCCCTGTTAATATCATGAAAACATTGGCGGGCACCTCTGAAACATTACTGCCATTTTTTTTTAATTGTGTCCATCTTGAGTCAACTAACAACAAGAAACTGCTTGAACCCATTAATAATCATGGGAAAATTCTTTTCGAAAGGAACTTGCACAGGTTACCATGAAATCTCAAACCAGAAAACAGATACTAATTACCGGCGGAGCAGGCTTCCTCGGATCTCATCTCTGTGAAAGATTGCTGAATGATGGACATGACGTTGTCTGTGTTGACAATTTTTTCACCGGCACCAAGGACAATATACTCCACTTGCTTGACAACCCACACTTTGAAATCATACGTCACGACGTAACCTTTCCTCTCTATGTTGAGGTTGACGAGATCTACAATTTGGCATGCCCGGCCTCCCCCATACACTATCAGCACGATCCGGTGCAGACCACAAAGACCAGCGTCCACGGTGCAATTAATATGCTCGGCCTTGCAAAAAGGGTGAATGCAAAGATTTTCCAAGCCTCAACCAGTGAAGTGTATGGAGATCCGAAAATCCACCCGCAAACAGAAGACTACTGGGGACATGGCAATCCAATTGGCTTTCGTTCCTGTTATGATGAGGGAAAGCGCTGTGCCGAAACCCTCTTTTTTGATTACCGGTGTCAGCACAACCTGCGTATTAAGGTTGCCCGTATCTTCAACACCTATGGCCCCAAGATGCACCCTAATGACGGCAGAGTCGTTTCTAATTTCATCATGCAGGCCCTGCAAAACTTACCCATAACCATATATGGCGATGGCTCCCAATCCCGCTCTTTCTGCTATGTGGATGATCTGATCGAAGTCTTTATTCGCTTGATGGACAGCCCGGATGATTTCACAGGGCCAATGAACACCGGAAACCCCACGCAATTCACAATCAAAGAGTTGGCAGAAAAAATAATTGATATCACAGGCTCATCATCTAAATTAGAGAACATGCCACTCCCCAGTGATGACCCCATTCAACGCCAACCCGACATCTCCTTGGCAAAGGAGAAATTCGACTGGGATCCGAAGATACAGCTTACAGAGGGGTTAAAAAAGACAATTCCTTATTTTGAAGGATTACTCACTGCTGAGAATCACAAATGAAGAACATCCTTGTCATAGAAGAACTTTACCGGAAAATCAGAACACTTTCGTTAACCGCTGATGAGTTCAAAAAACTATCACTCAACCTTGACCAGCACCCTCAGTTTGTACTCTGGCAACTCTAGAAAAACACGGCAATATGAAACTTGACCGACCACGAATTACTATCTACACTCCTGAGTCTTCACTTACAAACCCTCTCAAAATGCTTCGTGACATGTGTTTTGACGTATACTCAGGTCGTGGGCTTGCCTTGCGTCTTGCTATTCGAGACATCAAGGCACAATATCGACAGGCCTTTTTTGGTATTCTCTGGGCCTTGATTCTTCCTTTAGCGAATACCGCCACCTGGATTTTTCTCAACCGTACAGGCATAGTGTCAGTCGGTAATACAGAACTGCCCTACCCAATCTATGTATTTACTGGTACCATGATATGGGCAATTTTCATGGACGCCCTCAATGCTCCACTTGTGCAAACTACTGCTGCAAAATCCATGCTGGCCAAAATTAATTTTCCCCGTGAAGCGCTTATCATTTCTGGAATTTTACAAACGCTCTTTAACGGTAGCATAAAAACTATTCTGCTTATCGCGATACTTTTCCTGTTTGGTGTATACCCAGATTGGCACTTGATCCTCTTTCCACTTGTAGCGATGTCAATGGTTCTAGCGGGCACCACAATAGGACTATTGATAACCCCAATCGGCCTATTATACACCGATATTGGTAAAGGCATTCCCTTAGTGATGCAATTTCTTATGTTTGTGTCCCCGGTTGTTTTTCCAATGCCCACAGTAGGCTGGGCTGCTAAAATATTTGAAATGAATCCTCTTACACCACTGATTTTGACTGCCAGAGGTTGGCTCACAGGTATGCCAACAGAAGCTCTTGGATCGTTTTTAATTATCAACTTAGTGTTTTTCGTAGTTTTACTAGCGGTAAGTGTAATCTATCGGCTCGCCATGCCAATCATGATAGAACGTATAGGTTCCTAAATATGGATAAAAAGACAAACCCCATTTATTCAGCAGAAATGTTTCCTACCGATCCTGATGTGTTAGTAAAAGTAGAAGGAACTTGTAAGAAATTCTGTCGTGACTTAAAAAAATCACTCTGGTACGGAGCACAGGATATCGCTAACGAACTTACTCCTTGGACAAGGAATGCCGAACGACATGCAAATTTGCGCCCAGAGGAATTCTGGGCGGTAAATAATGTATCTTTTGAACTTAGACGCGGAGAGTGTTTAGGGTTGATTGGTCGAAACGGTGCAGGAAAAACCACCTTGCTCAAAATGCTCAATGGACTTATCAAACCTGATAAAGGCCGAATTGAGATGCGAGGCCGAGTAGGTGCGTTGATTGCTTTGGGTTCAGGATTTAACCCGATTTTAACAGGACGAGAAAATATTTATGTAAATGCCTCGGTTCTTGGTCTAAGCAAAAAGCAGATTGATAATAAAGTTGAAGAAATTATTGATTTTGCAGAAATAGAAGAATTTATTAGTTCACCAGTACAAACCTATTCCTCGGGGATGAAAGTTAGACTAGGCTTTGCAGTAGCAACTGCGTTAGAGCCGGACATACTACTATTAGATGAAGTCTTAGCAGTTGGTGATTTAAAATTCAGGGTAAAATGTTATAATAAAATTGACGAAATGAGAAAGAAAGCAAGTGTAATATTCGTTAGTCACTCTATAGAACATATTGGTCGTATTTGTAACAGCACTTTAGTCCTTAACAAAGGAAAAACAATCTATTACGGCAATGTTTCAAATGGATTAGAAACATACAGCAGGCAATCAGACAGTATTGACCACAAACCTTTTAAAAAAAATTTTCCCCCTATAAAATCTATCATTTTATCTACCAATAAGATTAAATATAATTATGGAGAAGAGGTGATTTTATTAGTGGAAATCGATACCAATGAAGAGATATTTATAAATTTCAGATTTGTTATATTTGAATACCCATCCAGAATAGTTGCTGGAGAAATAAACAGCATTGGTCTTGGTTTACCCAATATTACAATAAAAAAAGGGTCTCAAAAACTAATAATGAAAATCCCAGCACTCAATTTAAAAGCAGGTAAATATACTATAGCTCACAATTTCTTCTCTTTAGGTAATCATCTTATTTCTGTAGGTGAAGCTAAGAATACGATACAAGTAAAAGGGTCTGGTATTGGCGAGACGCACAATCAAATCCCTATCGTCAGTTGTAATTAACTTAAATTCCCTACTGGGCAAGATAGCCATACTTGGATACATATACACAACTAACATTCAAATAGTCAAAGGATCGCCTATCTTACTAATGTTGCGAGGTAGGCTAATAGTGGTATTTGCATCAAAGGTGGTGATTACTCTGTACCCTTGCCATGCTGTTTATCTACCACAAAAGACTTTTACTCACCATAGTAGCCCAGAAATTATGAATAGCCGCTTAAGGAAGTTAGTTCACAGCAGATATGCTTGTACAAGCTTTAACCATGCAAAGACTTCACAATTAGTTGAAATAAATGCTACTGCTCAAAGAAACGGAACTGCTTGTTCTTTGAATGATCCCCTGCAAGTTAACTTGTTATTATGGAGAAATTAATCATGCGAGTTGTTATCCTGGCTGGTGGATTCGGTACACGTCTCAGTGAAGAGTCACATCTTAAACCCAAACCAATGATCGAAATCGGAGGTCGACCAATTTTGTGGCACATCATGAAAATCTATGCGTACCATGGATTCAACGATTTTGTAATTTGTCTTGGTTATAAAGGCTATGTGATCAAAGAATATTTTGCAAATTATTTTCTCCATGAGTCCAATGTTACATATGATTTCACTGAAGGAAATACCAGTTATACGCACGAACATAACGCCGAACCTTGGAAAGTTACTTTAGTTGATACTGGCAACGAAACCATGACAGGTGGCCGAGTCAAACGCATCCAGCCTTATATCGGTAACAAACCGTTCATGCTGACATACGGCGATGGTGTAGGAGATATAGATATAAATGAACTCGTGACCTTTCACAAAGCCCATGGCAAATTGGCAACGATGACATCTACCCAACCCAGTGGACGTTTCGGGGCGCTCAAGTTTGGCGACAATAATCTAGTGACATCTTTTAGGGAGAAACCCGCAGGTGATGGCGGTTGGATCAATGCTGGTTTTTTTATCATGCAACCAAATGTCTTCGATTACATTGCGGATGATTTTACTATTTTGGAACAGGACCCTCTGGAAAACCTTGCTATAGATCGACAGTTAGTTTCTTACCGTCATCGCGGATACTGGCAGCCAATGGATACGCTTAGAGACAAGACTCACCTTGAAAAACTATTAAAAATCAACAAAGCCCCATGGGTAACCTGGTAAGACTAATGCTTGACACGAATTTCTGGAAAAACAAACGGGTTTTTATAACAGGACATACCGGTTTCAAGGGTTCATGGCTCTCACTCTGGCTGTACAGAATGGGATGTAAGGTTACCGGTTATGCACTATATCCACCTACCAAGCCAAGTCTTTTTAATTTGGCATCCTTATCAGAATTAATCAATTCACATATCGGTGACATCCGCGATGAAAAAAAACTTGGGAAAGTTCTTTCAGAGACAAACCCCGAGATTGTGATTCACATGGCAGCCCAACCGTTGGTCAGAGAGTCCTACAAGACTCCTGTTGAAACCTACGCTACTAATGTTATGGGTACCATCCATTTACTGGAAGCAGTTCGTCAATGCCCGTCAGTGCGTGCTGTCATCAATGTCACAACTGATAAATGCTACGAGAACAAGGAATGGCCTTGGGCATATCGTGAAAACGAGACAATTGGTGGTTATGATCCCTATTCAAGCAGTAAAGGGTGTTCAGAACTAATCACTGCAGCGTATCGCCAATCCTTCTTCAACCCAAATAGTTTTGACCAACATGGTGTAGCCATTGCTACGGCCCGTGCCGGGAATGTTATTGGTGGTGGTGATTGGGCAACTGACCGACTAATCAGCGATTGTGTACGTGCATTATTGACTGGTGAAGAAATTGTCATTCGTAATCCACAGGCAATACGTCCATGGCAACATGTTCTCGAACCTTTATCCGGTTACCTTTTACTAGCTCAAAGACTATACGACAAGGGCCCCGAGTTTGCTGAAGCCTGGAATTTTGGTCCAGATGAATCTGACGCCCGGTCAGTTGAATGGATCGTACAGAAGAAATGTGAACTCTGGGGCAAAGATGCTGCATATAAAATAGATAATAAAAATCACCCTCATGAAGCCACTTATCTAAAACTCGACTGCTCGAAAGCCAAAGCTTTTCTTGGCTGGCATCCGCGCTGGTCATTGGAGCAGGCCCTGGAAAGTATTGTCGAATGGACGCAGGGGTACAAAAATGGAATGAATATACGAGATATCTGTTTCGAGCAGATTACCGCTTATGAAAAAACCGCAGGAGAAAACTAATGCGTTCTCAAGAGAAGGAATTGCGCCATCAAGCCATCGTTGCAGCGGTCGAATATTACAAAGCACAGCATAAACCGAAAAACAAGTTCCAACCTGGTGATCGTATCCCTTATGCCGGACGTGTTTTTGACGAACAGGAAATCGAGAACCTGATTGACGCTTCCCTCGACTTTTGGCTAACAGCCGGACGTTATACCGAACAGTTCGAAAAGAAACTAGCTGAATTCCTTGGTGTTAAACACTGCTCTTTGACCAACTCTGGATCCTCTGCGAACCTGCTAGCCTTTATGGCGTTGACCTCACCCAAACTTAGGGAACGTCGTATCAAGAGAGGTGATGAGGTCATCACTGTTGCCGCAGGATTTCCGACGACTGTCACACCGATCATCCAATATGGCGCCGTCCCAGTTTTCATTGATGTCACTCTACCGACTTACAACATAGACTGTGCTCAACTGGAAGAAGCCCTCTCAACTCGTACCAAAGCAGTCATGATTGCACACACCTTGGGGAACCCTTTTGATTTACAAGCAGTGAAATCTTTTTGTGACAAGCATAACCTCTGGTTGATTGAAGACAACTGTGATGCACTCGGTTCCCGTTACAGCCTTAACAGTAAATGGAAATACACCGGCACCATAGGACACATCGGCACATCGAGCTTCTACCCCCCGCACCATATAACCATGGGGGAAGGTGGTGCTGTCTATACAAACGATACAATACTTAAGCGCCTGGTCGAGTCGTTCCGTGACTGGGGGCGTGACTGTTGGTGTCCTCCGGGACACGATAATACATGCGGAAATCGTTTTTTGCGCCAATTCGGTGAGTTGCCATTAGGTTATGATCACAAATACGTTTATTCGCATTTTGGCTACAACCTTAAAGTGACCGACATGCAAGCCGCTATCGGTTGCGCACAATTGGAAAAACTTTCTTCTTTTGGTAAGGCACGCAAACAGAACTGGCAGATATTACGTGATGGATTGAATGAACTGGAAGATGTTTTTGTGTTACCTGAGGCCACAGAATTTTCTGATCCTAGTTGGTTCGGTTTTCTCCTAACAATACGCGAAGGGAATCGCTTTAAGCGTAGCGAAATTGTCCAACATCTAGAAAAAAAAGGTATCCAAACTCGCATGCTCTTTGCTGGTAACTTGGTCAAGCATCCTTGTTTTGACGAGATGCGCTCTTGTCGTGAAGGATACAGAATTATTGGTTCTTTGACTAATACAGACCGGATCATGAAAGATAGTTTCTGGGTAGGAGTCTATCCTGGGTTAGGACATGAAATGCTAATTTATATGATCGATCAATTCAAAACTTTTTTCGTGAACAAAAGCTAATGCTTCGAATACTTCTGACAGGTGCATCAGGATATTTGGGTAGTCATTTGGCCCATGCGTTTTTGAACAGTGGACACGAGGTGGCTATTTTGAAACGATCAACCTCTTGTATGAATCGAATAGCTGATATAACAAACCAGATTATCACCTTTGATGTAGACATCGATACTGTTCGTGCACCTTTTGAAAATCTGGGCCATATTGATGCTATTGTCCACACTGCCACCTGCTATGGAAGAAATAATGAAAATCCGGTAGATATATTCAAAACAAACACCCTATTCCCTCTTGAGCTACTTGAAGCTGCCGCTTTTTTTAAAACAAAAACCTTTTTCAATACCGACACTGTCCTACATGAACACCTGAACGCCTACGCACTTTCCAAAAAACAATTCCGTCTATGGGGCAAAAACTACGCAGACTCTGGGAAAATTAAGTTTGTAAATATACGTCTTGAACACTTTTTTGGTCCTGGTGATGACTCTTCAAAGTTTACAACTTGGGTAATTCAACAGTGCCTCGCCAATGTACCTTCAATTCCATTAACCATGGGCGAGCAAAAACGGGATTTCATCTATATCGACGACGTGGTTTCCGCTTATCTATTACTGCTCGAAAAAATAGACACCGAAAATGAATGGTTAGACATAAGGCTTAACACTGGTCACCCACTAACAATCAAAGAATTCGTTAAAGCTGTGCACGAGGCAACACATTCGACGTCAAAACTCGACTTTGGAGCACTGCCATATAGAAAGAATGAGATTAGGCAATCTACTAAGAATCCATATTTCATAGAAGAATCTGGATGGCGAATAAAATGGGACTTGGCATCGGGTTTAAGGGAGTCCATCAGAAAGGAGTTCAACAAATGAGAATATTGATTACTGGTGGTTGCGGCTTTCTTGGTGCAAATATAGCAAGCGAAGTGCTAAAATTGGGATACGAGTTAGTAATTTTTGACAACCTTTATCGACCCGGTAGTGTCCAAAATCTGGAATGGTTGAAGAAGCAAGGAGAATTTGAATACGTACATGGTGATATGCGAAACGAAAACGATGTCACCAAAATTGTTATAAGGAGCAAACCTGACATCATCTTTCATCTAGCAGGTCAAGTAGCCATGACAACGTCTATTGCAGACCCGCGTATGGATTTTGAAGTTAACATACTAGGCACTTTTAATCTCCTAAATGCTGTCCGTATTAACTCACCAGAAACCGGAATAATTTATTCTTCAACAAACAAAGTCTATGGTGATCTCGAACAATACAGTTACCATGAAACATCTACGCGCTATGAATGTATTGAAAAGCCAAATGGGTTTGATGAATCAGTAAACCTAAACTTCCACTCTCCCTATGGCTGTTCAAAAGGTAGTGCAGATCAATACCTACTTGACTTCGCACGAATATTTGGCCTCAAAACTGCTGTATTCAGGCATTCTTCTATGTATGGTGGACGGCAATTCGCAACTTATGACCAAGGGTGGATCGGGTGGTTTTGTAAAAAGGCCATAGAAATAAAGAATGGAGAATCATTAAAACAATTCACAATCTCCGGTAATGGGAAACAGGTCCGAGATTTACTTTATGCTAGTGACATGGCTAATCTCTACATCAAAGCTGCTAATAATATTGACAAAGTGAAAGGGGAGGCGTTCAATATTGGAGGCGGAATAGACAATTCCTTATCACTGTTGGAATTGTTTGATTTCCTAGAACAAGAACTTGAGATAACAATACAATACAAAAAATTACCACCAAGAGAAAGCGACCAAAAAGTTTTTGTGGCAGATACTTCAAAAGCAAAAAAATTTATAGAGTGGGAACCAATTGTTCGCAAGGAAGATGGTATCAGGAAGATGATTGATTGGTTAGATTAACATGAAGAATAAACAACCAAAACTATCAGTGCTTATTCCGACATACAATAGAGAAGATTATATAAGTATGGCAATAGAATCAGTATTAAATCAACAGTTTCGCGACTTCGAAATTATATGCTCTGATAATGCCAGTACAGATAACACATTTCAAATATTAACAAAATACAAAAAAAATGACAACAGAGTAAAGGTGTTCCGAAACAGCAAGAATTTGGGCCCGGTGTTGAATTGGAAAAATTGTTTAAAAAAAGCGACCGGTGAATATGTACATTGGCTTTGGAGTGACGACTGGATAGAACCAAATTTTTATATAGATGCCTTTCGGCAAATGAATTGCGATGGAACAAAAGTTTTATCTACGTGGAATTACCGTTCGGACAACCTACAAGATGTTAATGATAAATATCTTAGTTGGCAGTTTTCATTGACTAATGTCCCAGGAAGTATCGCCGCCAGAAAAATCTTATTATTAAAATTTGAACTACCTCTCTCCCCAGCTGCTTACATATTACCAAGAAATTTGGTTAATAAACATTTCTATCTGAATATTCCGAGGCTTACAAAAAAGATTGATCCTGTAACAAAGGGGGTTGGTGTAGATTCCCTGATGATCGTTGGTTGTTGTTTAGATGTAGAGGGGATTTCTATTTTACAAAAACCATCGGTGGTATTCAGAAAACATAATAACCTATCAACAATGCTTTCTAAGGATGGTAGTCTGCAAAAAATGTACTTTTTTTCGCACTTGTGGTTTTTGTCTAATACACCTGTATTTTTGGGATTAATTAATACACTAAGACTTATACGCTGTACACATAAGCATCTTGGTAGAGATGGGGCCAAAAAAAAATATATCGTTATCTTAATGATTAGGGCGATAATTAACTCAATTTTCAAGTCAAAACGAATCGATCCAGACAGGAAATATAAATCTAAAAAGGCCGTGATGAGGTAACGCCCGAAGGCGTATATAATAAATGTTCACCGCATCCCTTGATAATTTCACCTTGTGGAAACCGGTTTTAAATCATCCTGTGCTAAATCATTCACTTGCATGGCTGGATAAATTCGCGACAACCGCTGAGTTTGGCGATTATCTGTTAGGTAAACCGAACTGGTATGCGAATGTCCACGGCTACGACACACTTCCCGAAAAGGAGTGCTGTTGGGAGAACCACAAGCATACAATAGATATCCAATATCTGATTTCTGGCTGTGAAGGGATACGCTGGACGACTGTAGACCAATTAGGTTTGCCTCACCGCTATATAAAAGAAGAAGATCGTCAGGAATTCAACATTCCTCTTGGACCCATCTCACTAATTACTATGCATCCTGGAAGATTCATTATTTTTATGCCTGGAGATGCACACTGTCCAAAGATTTCCTTAGGAGAGTCGAACCTCTTGAGAAAGGCTGTTGTCAAGATTCCGGCTCTTTTGCTTGAGGAATGATTACATGAAAAATTTATCAAAATGACAACCTGAACGAGTGTTATAACATCTTGGATTGAAAAAGAAGGAATCACCCCATGAACCTTGACTTTACAGGAAAAACGGTTCTTATTACAGGCGCCACCAAAGGTATAGGCGCTGCAATTGCAACCGCTTTTGAATCTGCTGGCGCTTCTCTAATCCTTACGGGAACGCAACAAGAGCAAATTGATGCCCTCAATGAAGGCAATCAACGCCAAGGAAAACATCATATTCGCTGGTTGCAGGTAGATTTCTCATCCCACAAGTCAACGGCATCATTCCTTGAAACTGTTGAGCATGGTTACCCCATAGATGTGCTAATTAACAATGCTGGAACTAATCTTATTAGTACGATCGACCAAGTGTCACCAGAAAATCTTGATTCACTGTTATCAATCAACTTACGTGCCCCTTTATTATTGTGTAAGTCGGCTTGCTTGAATATGAAGAAGAATTCTTATGGTCGTATCGTCAACATAGCCTCGATATGGAGTGTCGTCACCAAGTCTGGTCGAGCAATGTATACTGCAACCAAGACTGGGCTTGTGGGCTTAACAAAGGCAGTAGCGATAGACCTGGCCCCTTACGGCATCCTTGTCAATGCAGTGTCGCCAGGCTTCGTCAATACAGAATTAACAGAAGCAACACTTTCAATCGAAGAACGCAACCAACTCTCTCGTCAAGTGCCATTAGGCCACTTTGCGGATCCTGAAGAGATTGCAAAAGCAGTACTTTTTTTAGCAAGTGATTTTAATTCCTACATAACTGGTCAAAACCTGATTGTTGATGGAGGATATGTATGTATCTGACTACCATGACTGTGCAATCCAGCAAACACCCTTACAACGTCCTCTTTATTGACGATTATGTGTCTGTTTTAAAAAAACACATCCTTCCTGATGACGTAGTTATAGTTGACGCAAACATCTTGGAAATCTACCGAAACCAGCTGACACCAATTCTTAAAGATATTTTCCATATTGTCATTGAACCATCAGAAAAACAAAAAAGTTATCAAGGTGTAGAGCCCTTTATTTATCAGTTAATTGAAGCTGGTTTTCGGAAAAATAATCGTTTGATTGCAATTGGCGGTGGGATTGTACAGGATATTACTGCATTTACTGCATCAATTATTTTTCGTGGCGTAGAATGGTTTTTCTATCCCACGACTCTGCTGGCGCAATGTGATAGTTGTATTGGCAGCAAGACCTCCATCAACTTTGGAGATTATAAAAATCAGCTAGGAGGATTTTATCCTCCCAAAGAAATAATTATCGATGTGAACTTTTTGCAGACCCTGTCCTCATTGGACTTTCGCTCCGGCATGGGCGAAATGCTACATTATTATCTTGTCTCTGGAGAAGTGGATTTTAATCGCATTACACGAGAATACGACATTGCTTTCAATGATCCAAAAGTGTTGCGCGAACTTGTTTATCACAGCCTTGAAATCAAGAGAGACTATGTCGAAAAAGATGAGTTTGATCAAGGGCCAAGAAATGTATTCAACTATGGTCATTCCTTTGGTCATGCAATAGAGACATTAACGGACTATGCAATTCCACACGGAATTGCTGTATCCATCGGAATGGATCTTGCCAATCACCTCTCTGTCCAACAAGGCTACATTAAACATGAGGATTATAAACGGATTCGTTTGTTACTTCAGAAGAACTGGGACGATGTGTGTTTACCTAGTATCGTAATGGATGACTTCATTGCATTACTTAAAAAAGATAAAAAAACCATAGGCGCTGAAATACATGTGATTCTAACCAAGGGGCTTGGACAGATGTTTAAGACGCC
The DNA here is from genome assembly GCA_964538055.1 of uncultured Desulfocapsa sp. Taxonomy (GTDB): domain Bacteria; phylum Desulfobacterota; class Desulfobulbia; order Desulfobulbales; family Desulfocapsaceae; genus Desulfocapsa. Next base: position 26,017 of record CAZIDU010000016.1, read on the forward strand.
ACTACCAGTAACACCCAAAATCCTAGGTTGGATTGCCAATTATTTTGAATCATTTAATAACCCATCTTCCTGAATCAGGGGAACAGAGGAGTTGCATCTCCATGAATAATGTCACAGCCATGATTCCTGTTTTGCTCGGTAGTACACGTGTCCCGGATAAAAATATAATTCTCGTTGATGGTAATGTATTGTGTTCGTACACTATTAGCGCTTGTAAAAACTCTGGAGTTTTCGATACGATATGTCTCAATTCTGAAGATAACATTTTCAAGTCAATTGCAGACAAGGAAGGGGTACTTTTTCATAAACGACCTCCAGAGTGGGGGGGGCGTACCTGCAAGCAGAACACCAAATCTCGAAACTGTGCTGGCGAGCGTTGTGTAATCAATGAACACTATTTGTACCAATTCATGACCACAGGTACCCAGTCAGAGTATGTCTGTCAAATTAATGCTACTTCTCCGTTATTGAAGCCTGAAACAATCAGAGCTTTTGTGGCTAAATTGAAGGAAGGGATTTTCGATAGCCTGTTCGCGACAACGGAAATTGGCGCAGAAAGTTTTTATAAAAATCAGCCAATCTCGTTTTCCAGGAAATATAAGCAACCCTCAAATGAACTTGAATCGATTCAGTCGATTTGTTGGGCAATCGCCGGCTGGCGACGGGAGGCATTTATTGATTCATATGAAAAAAATGATCTTGAAGAAAATGGCCCTGCATTTGTTGACCATCTAGGTTTGTTTCCTATTGATGAAAGAGAAGCTTTAGATGTTGATTATTGGAGTACGCTAGATGTTGTCGAACAATTTCTCATCGCCCGTCGAAAGAAAGTTGCACGTACCTGGGAATATGTTGATGGGAGAAGCATTACACTTGAGTAAGGAAAGTTGCCTAGGGACATGCTTCCCTGAAAATATTTTCCGGGAAGCATGACAGGGCTATGAGAAGCCTTCAAATCAACGCCAAATGTCTATGATGTTTCTTATCTTGATTTCAACAAATTTGAGGAAAAATCACTTATCCTCCCAAACAATAGTGAGTAAAGACTATGACTGACAATCCTATACTCACCATTGCTATCCCAACTTTTAACAGGTTTGAAAATTTAAATTATCTTGTAGACAAAATTCTCCCGTTTTTAGATGAGCAACTTCATCTTTTAATAATCGACAATTGCTCTAGCGATAAAAACTACATGCAGTTTGAAAGACTGGCAAAATCAAGCCCGTTTATCTCATATGTGCGCAATAGAGTCAATCTTGGCGGAACGGTAAATATGCTTAGGTGTGTTGAGATATCTGACGGCAAATACACATGGCTTCTTGGTGACGATGATGATATTGACCCTACCCAACTTGTTTCTCTATGCAAACAACTCACTAATGAAAAAAGCCTAGGCTTTCACCTTATTCCAAAGAGCAGAGAAAACCGCGAAATCAAGATATACTCATTTGATGATATAGATGACTTTTCTGTAAACTTTTATGATGTAACTGCCTACAACATCATGGCAACCAATATTGTCAATACAGATGAAGCTCAGAAATATTTAATAGACGCTTATCAAATTGTTCACCTTCAACACGCTTTTTCTATGTTTTTCGCCAAATTTTTAGAACAAAAATCCAGCGTGAAAATCCTCACCCTGCGATTACTTAAGAAAGAGCAAACTACCGATAAGAGATGGTCTAAATTCAGTGCCCATCTTGATGCAATGGAGACAAGCACCGTGCTTTATGGCAGAAAAATTCTTCGTCGCGAGTTCAAGCTTAGAAAAAACGAACTGCAACATATTGCTTTCGTGTCTCTTTTTTCCCTCAAAGATGAAGGCTTTAATGGCAAAGAAATAAGAAATCTTTTTCAATTACTAGGTGTTCCAGGATTTTTCTACTCCTCATCTTTACTGCTACTGTATGCCCTGTCTAAAACTAGGCCCACAAGTCATATTATTGTCTACTGTTTGGGCATATATTTTTATCTAAGACATAACAGAGGTTATAAAAAACAATTAGCTTCCTATCTTTCTTTAGAATATAGCAAAGATATTTTAAAGGATATGTGCAAAAGAATAACCGTCCCTAAGAAAGGGTATTTCAAAAATTGAAAAAACTAAAAAAATATATCGAAAAAATTAGTTTTCACCTTAAACCTATTGATATGTTCAATATTGGCAGCACAGTAGTATTCTTGTCCCATTCCTTGCAGGCCCTACTAAAACTTAAGGGGGGTATTGTCTACCTTGCTCCACGAAATGAAGTCACAGAGGAGCTATCCTTCGAGATTGAAAAACTAGACATAAAGAGCGTTAGGTTTGTTGATAGAGACCACCCAAAAACCGACAATCTAGCGAGCCATGATCTTGTATTAATATACAATCCTCTAAAGAACTGGAAACTAGCGAGACTTATACCTAAAAAAAATACTTATTTTTTATACCATAAAAGAAAAAAGGGATTTGACGTGCTTCCATTCGATCAGATTAACCTTCTTAAAATTTATGTATCACATAATTGTTCCCTAGTTTACCTCAATATAATCCACAAATTTCGGCTATTCTCAGCTAACACTCTAAAGTGTCCTTTGCACAAAAACGAAGGTAAATTGATTCAACTGAGAGAAAAACACAAAGGAAAAAGGGCCTTTATAATTGGCAGTGGTCCTAGCCTGAAAGTTAGCGACCTTGACAGGTTAAAAAATGAAATTTCGTTTGCTTGCAATAAAATTTATTTAGCCTTTAATGAAACTGATTGGCGGCCAACGTACTATACAGTTGAAGATAACTTGGTTATCCATGAGATTTATAATGAAGTTAAAAAATTAAAAGATTCAACTGTGATTTTACCTTTTAAGGATATAAAAGAGTACGACGTAGTAGACAATGCAATCTATTATCCTCTAATTCGCAACAAAAACATTAGCAACAAAGACAAAACACGTAGATGTTCTGACAACATACTGAAAGGAATCTATCCCGGCCACACAGTAACTTATTCAATGATGCAAATGGCTATATATATGGGAATTACGGAGATTTACTTGATTGGAGTAGATTTTAGTTTCAACATATCTGAGAATGAAAGAAATAAAACTGTGATCTACAATAGCTCCGAGGTTAATCATTTTCACAAAGACTATAGGAAAAATAATGACAAGTGGATCAGACCTAACCCTGAATTGCAAATAGCTGCCTATACCAGTGCACTTCATTTTTGCAAAAGTAAGGGGATTAAAATATTCAATGCTTCCAGAAAAACAAAACTAACCGTTTTTGACCGGGTCGATTTTGATGATTTGTGGCCCTAAAGCCATATAACAAAATTGGTCGAGACGGGAAATCCCTTAACGCTGAAGTTGCTTTAATAAAGTAACAAAGAGGCCACCACTACTCACTTCTCTTGCAAGAGATCTACTTACGAATTGAATTCATGAGACATTCCGACTATATTTTGTATGTACTTGGCGAAGAATTGCAGAGGAAGATTTTTTTAACGATAGCGCAGATGGGATATTGAGGTACGGATATTATTTTCAGTTGTTTGCACCTAGCAAGATGCTTGTTCGGAATAAAGTCCCTCAGCGGAAGTTCAAAATTTTTCCCGTTCAGATTGCTACCGGTAATACACTTATACACAAAAGTAGCCCTCCAGGCCGTATCTATTTCCTTAACCGGACAGCAGTGACAATTTTACCAATGAGATAATTCTATGCTTATTTACAAAGCGACCAAAACCCTAGATGGCTTTTTGCCATCTTTGCAATACACTGAGGACAAAAGCAAAGCTGAGATAATTCTGGTCGGCGGCAAAAAACTCATCCTCGACGATTTCCCCAAACTACGCGGTATCTTCAAGACCGGCGTAGGAACAGATAACCTTCCGTTTGAGGAAGCAGCCACACGCGATGTTAATATTGCCCTTCCATCTGAGAAAACCTGTGATACTATTTATGAAGAAACGGCCTCATTCACCTGCCATCTTATCCTCCAAGGTCTCTATGCAGGAGGTGGGGACTGGAGCAGTTGGAAGAAAGTTGCCCGTAGAACCATACACAAACAACAATTATTAGTTGTTGGCAATGGCCGTATTGGACAACGTGTGGTTGACAAAATGCGTAGTTTTATGAAAATAGATACTTTTGATTCCGCTTATGACGCCCCTGACGACTTTGAAACAAAAGTCAGGTGCGCAGACTGCGTCACCCTTCATGTCCCCCTAACCTCCCATACAAATCCGTTATTTAACGCTAAGCGCCTAGCCTGGATGCGTGAAGGTACATTACTCGTCAACACATCTCGTGGCCCGGTGATAGACGAGGATGCCCTATATCAAGAGTTAGCAACAGAAAGACTACGTGCTGCTATTGATGTCTTCTGGAAAGAACCATATCGTGGAAAATTAACTGAACTGCCAGCTGATCGTTTCATCAGAACGCCACATATTGCCAGCACCTGTAAAGAATTCATTCAGGGAACTGCAACAGACTTCTTGAAGTTCCTGGAAGAGACATCCACCCCTTAAGGATCATAAAATGATTAACTGCGGAATTATTGGCCTTGGTAAGATGGGTAAGATCCGTGCCAACGCTATAAAAAACTCAGGCAAAGGTAGGGTCATCGCAATATATGACATCACCCCACCAACTGACTCCACGTATCTCATCGCTAACAATCCCACAGAGATCACCGAAGCATCAAACATAGACGCTGTTTTTATATGTACCCCAAACGTTCAGATCCCAGTTCTGTGCGCTCAGGCTTTAAATGCTGGAAAGCATGTTTTCTCTGAAAAACCCCCTGGTTTCAACGTAGAGCAGGTAAAAGAGGTAATCGAAGTAGAAAAAAAAGCACACGATCGCAAACTAATGTATGGCTTCAACCATCGTCACCACCAAAGTATCCAACGTATGGAAAAAATCGTGGGGACGGAAGAACTGGGTAGAGTATTGTGGATACGAGGTCGATACGGCAAAGAAGTCGACAAATCTTTTTTTGATGGATGGCGTGCTAACCCTGCTCTGGCCGGAGCTGGAATCTTACTGGATCAAGGTATCCATATGATAGACTTGGCAATGCACCTAGGTGGAGAATATGACGAAGTTTCGGCCTTTGTGTCAAATCTTTTCTGGAAAATAGATGGTATTGAAGACAATGTCTTCGCTATTTTTCGAGACAGTCAATCTGGTATTTGTGCTTCTGTTCATTCTACCATGACCCAATGGAGGTACTTGTTTTCTCTTGAAGTATTTATGGAAGGCGGAGCATTGATCTTGAACGGTCTAAAGACATCATCTGGTGCTTACGGCGATGAAATTCTGACAATCAAACGAAATCCCTCGCATTTGCAAGATGGACGATTCGAAAGTGAGGAGCAGGTTGTATACAAGATTGACACCTCATGGCAATCCGAAATAGACCACTTTTTCGACTGTATCGAACATGATCGACCAATACAGCACGGTAACTCAGGAGACGCCCTTGCTGTCATGAAGATGATTGACAGGATTTATGCTGTCGGTAGGCCACAGGGACCGGAGATGTCTGATGGATAACAATGACCAACAATTTCTCGACGATTATTTTGCAAGATACAAACGTCTTTTATTAACAACTGATGTTTACACCGAGCTATCACTATTTAAAGATCTATGTAAACGTGTGAGTGCCACTGGAAACAAGCTGATATTTGCTGGAAATGGTGCAAGTGCATCTATCTCTAGTCATGCTGCCACTGACTTTACTCAACATGCAAAAGTCCGCGCTATATGTTTCAATGATCATAATCTAATCACCGCATTCTCCAATGACTATGGGTATGAAAATTGGGTGGCTCGTGCATTGGAAGCTTATGCAGATCCAGGGGATGTAATTGTATTAATCAGTTCCAGCGGTAAATCACCTAACATTATCAATGCCGCCAAGTATGCTCAAGAACAAGACCTTGATGTAGTTACATTCTCTGGGTTTGCGCCCGATAATCCTCTACGCACAATGAGTTCTCCAAGTTTTTGGGTTGATAGCTGTGCGTATAACATTGTTGAATCGATCCATTTGATCTGGATTCTAGCTGTTGCAAACCTTCTCGATCAAGAAGAAAGTGACATTCTTTTCCTGAAAAACTATTTCATGGAACATGAACATGCACTCTTTGACGTTAATCACAACACAAACTTGGTCAAGTTTAGAGATTTGTGCCGTAGCGTTAGTGAAAGAGGAGGTAAAATGCTTTTTGCTGGCAATGGAGGGAGTGCGTCTATTGCCAGTCATGCAGCTACCGACCTAACTAAGCAGAGTAAAATTCGCACTGTTTGCTTCAACGACCACAACCTGATTAGTGCCTTTTCTAATGATTATGGCCAAGAACACTGGATTGCACAATGTATAGATGCCTATGCAGATCCAAATGACGCTGTGGTGCTCATCAGCTCTAGCGGTAGATCTGAAAATATAATAAATGCGGCAAATTTAGCAAAACAGAAAGGATTGCCTGTGGTTACCTTTACAGGATTTGATTCGACAAATCCCTTAAAAAAGCTTGGGCCTGATTCTTTTTGGGCTGATAGCCGAAATTACAATGTGACTGAGGCTGTCCACGCAATCTGGATTTGTTGTGTGGTCGACATGTTAGTAGGAAAAGCCGAGTATGGTGTATGCTAATGTCAGCCCCCCCCCAGTCACGACAAGTTAAAAGTAATATTTAAAAAGTATTTTCACTAAAACTCCAACAATCATGACTAAAAAACTATCTTTGTTCAACCCCCTTTACTTATACAACAGCAGAGACAGGATTATTCCATTTATCCATTATAATATCTTACGTGACTTCCGCTCCTTTTTCAGCTTGCTGGGCATTCACCTTTGTGCCAATGACCGCCAGCTTGCTTCATTCAAAAATTGCCATAAAAAAGACAGATGTTTTATTCTGGGCAATGGCCCTAGTCTGAAAATTGCTGATTTGGACTTACTACAAGGTGAAATTACATTTGCCTGCAATAAAATTTATCTTGCGTTTAAAGAAACAGCTTGGAGGCCAACTTATTATGTAGTGGAAGACAATCTTGTTATCCAACAAAATCATGACACTATAAATGAATTAACCGGATTTATAAAATTCTTTCCAGAGCGTACCAAAAAGATAGCCCCACCATTTAAGAATTCGCTCTATTTCAATCAGTCTTTACAAAATAATTATCCCGATCTACCAGGTTTTAGCAGTAACGCCATTTACAAATTGTATAACGGGGCGACAATCGTTTACACCATGATTCAGCTGGCCGCTTTTATGGGGTTTAGAGAAATATATCTATTGGGAGTAGACTTCAATTTTTTCGTAAAAAACGATGCTCAAGGAAAAATTCTTCTATCTGATGGAGAAATAAATCATTTCCATCCAGACTACCGTAAAAACGGAGAAAAATGGAGCAAACCACGTTTAGACGTTCAAGAAAAAGCTTTTTTATCTGCACGTGCATCCATACAGAAAATGAACCGTGAAATATATGATGCAACTCGTGGAGGAAAACTTACAGTTTTTCAAAAAGTTAATTTAGATGATATCTTACCCTAACAGGTAACTCTGCAAACACAATATGCTTACACCTTGTAACCGTGTCATCACCTTCGGAACCTTTGATGTCTTTCACCTTGGTCATCTGCGTATCCTACAACGAGCCAAAGAACTCGGAGACCGCCTCGTCGTCGGTGTCTCCACTGATGCCATGAATTTCTCAAAGAAAGGGCGCTACCCTGTTTACAGCCAGGAAGAAAGGCAAGAAATCATTGCCAGCATCCGTTATGTTGACGAGGTGTTTTACGAAGAATCTCTTGAGAAAAAAAGAGACTATTTGACAACATACAAAGCAGACATACTGGTAATGGGGGATGATTGGGAAGGAAAATTTGATGAATTTTCTGATATCTGCCGGGTGGTGTACCTGTCCAGAACCCCATCAGTCTCTACAACTGAGCTTATTGAGAAAATCCAGCGTTCATAAATCCCATGTTTCCTTTTGGTTAGTTAGAAAAAGTGTTTTTACTGGAGTAAACCCCAGAATAGGTGAACATCATTAATGAAATAATGCGTGCTGCATATCAAACTTTTTTTTCTATTCTTTTCTGTATTCTATTGATCCCCCTTTCCCTCATTATAAGAAAGAAAAGGAATCGCATCGTTGTTATCAGCAGGCAAAATGGCCTTTTTATTGACAATGCCAAACATTTTTTTCTCTACCTCCATAATAAAGCTGAACCCAGGCCAGAAGTTGTCCTTCTTGTCTCTTGCAACTACCCATCCAATGAACTGTCCGACAGCCATCTGCCTGTATACCCCTATCCCGGGTTAAAGGCTGCAAGCTTCCTCTTGAGTGCAAATCTCGTTATTGTTGACAGCGCAGAGTGGATTGAGCAAGGCAAATTCCATCTTGCCTTTGGCAGTAAAGTTATTCAGCTTTGGCATGGTGCCCCATTAAAACAAATTGAAATCCCACTCTTCTTAGATCGCATTTCCAAATATCCGCGACCAGTTCAGTTTCTTATTAAAATGTATAAGTTAATCAGCGGCAGACATGCTGCATATGAATTAGTGGTATCCACCTCAACCTATTTTACCCAAAAGGCCTTCAAACCAGCCTTTCGCGCACGACGGTTTATTGAATCAGGATATCCTCGAAATGACGTCTTTTTTTCCACACGAGAAAAGGATTTCAATTCCCCCCTCTTCATTAATACTGATATCACAGTCATAAAAGAGATCATTTCCAGAAAAAAATCCGGCATGAAAATTTTTCTTTATGCACCTACTTTCAGAAAAGACCTCAATGATCATTTCTCAAAAGATATATTTGACCTGATGAGGTTAGATAAATTTGCCAGGCAGCATAAGCTGTTTATTGTTCTCAAATTGCACCCGGTTATGGCCGACAAATTACCACCTGGTGGCTATACTAATATAGTCAGCTATAAGGCAACGAATGATATATATCCTGCCCTTAACCTCTTTGACGTCTTGATAACCGATTATTCTTCAATTTACTTTGATTTCCTGCTCCTAGGCCGTCCAATTCTTTTTTTCCCCTACGATATGGAAAACTATATTGGCAATGACCGTTCGCTCCTGTTTGATTATAAAACGATGGCCCCTGGCCCCTTATGTATGAAGCAGGACCAGGTCGAGCATGAACTACTACAAATCACCAGCGACCAATACACATCTCAGCGCAAACACGTTACAGATCTTGTCTTTTCACACAAAGACAATAAATCATCAGAAAGATTATGGGCCGTCCTGAAAAGCGATTATATTATCTGAACATATTACCAATACAAGCAAACACATGCCATTCTCGCGAAGAACAGTTGCCATCACTGTCACATATAATCCAGATTTGGATATACTCCAAAAACAACTCCATTCTCTTAATACCCAATGTGAAACGCTTTTCATTGATAATCATTCCAAGACTGGCTTAGATTCAATTATCAAACTATGCAAAACACACAACCACACCCAATGTATCCAGCTTGATAGCAACACCGGCATCTCAAATGCTCAGAATATTGGAATCCAGCACATCAGAGACAACTATCCAGATGTTGAATTTGTTCTACTGCTGGATCATGACAGTGTCCCCCCAGAAGATATGGTAAAGAATCTGGAAAATTTCCATGATTCATTAACGAAATCCGGAAACCAAGTTGCTGCAGTTGGCCCCCATCTTTTTGATCCTCGTGATGGCAAGTATCTTGGTTTTCATGTATTACGATCCAAGATCATATATAAGAAGATCGTTCCAGCTCTAACAGCCCCACCTCTTGAATGCCAGGGGATCAACAGTTCCGGATCTTTACTTTCTATCAGGGCTATCAATACAATCGGACTTCTCGACAACACCTTATTCATTGATCACGGCGAAACAGAATGGTGCTACAGAGCAATGAGTAAAGGATATAAGGTATATGGAATCCCCGGAGTGGTTATGGAACACCATATGGGAGATGAGGTGTGTGAATTCTGGTTATTTGGCAAAAAAAGAATGCCATACCGTTCGCCGCTTCGTCATTACTATATTATCAGAAACAGCACACTCTTGCAGAAACGGCCATACATACCACTGCATTGGAAGCTTATGAACATAATAAAAATATGTTTTACATATTTCTATTTCGGCCTTCTCTGTAAAGAGAGGCGAGAACATCGTAATTATATTTTCAAAGGATTGCGAGACGGCCTGAGAGGACGCACAGGAAAATTACAACAAGCAGTTACAGACCAGAAATAGTATTCATCACACTTACATGGTTTCCTGCAACACTTCACTGTACTGCTTTGCAACTACTTGCCAATCATACCTCTCCACACATCGCTCCCGACCACTTTTTCGCACTTCATCCAGGATTTCGATACTATACTGCTGGACATGAAGGATTTTCTCTGCCAGCAATTGTGCATTTTCGGGTTCCACCAAAAAACCAGTTTCGCCATCCACAATAATATCCCCAATCCCCCCTACCGATGAAGCTATGACAATGCAACCGGACATAGACGCTTCCACCAACGTAAGCCCAAAACCTTCAGTATCACCACTTTTTGCCTCAATGGAAGGGGCAATAAACATATCTGCACTCGCATACAATGCCGGGAGTTCACGGTTTGTTAAACCACCGACAAAGAATACCTGATCAGTCAACCCTTGTTTCACGACGTGTGCTATAAGCGTTTGTTCAAGCTCTCCACTCCCAACAACAAGTAGCTTAACCTGAGGTAAATCCTTCAAAAGGATAGGCATGGCGTCTATGAGATGACAAACACCTTTTTTCTCGGTCAATCTCCCCACATAAAGTAAGAAGAGGTCTTTGATAGCATACTTTTCTCTAAACCAACCCACCTTTCTGTATGGAGAAAACATCTGCGCATTTACTCCCATTGGGATTACCTGCAAGCTATCTTTCGAGGAAATCATATCATCAAGAGCCTCAGCTAACGCATTGCTGACAACGGTGACATTGCTTGCTCTATTTAAGGTAAATCGTTTTATGGCAGAAAACACAACCCCCTTCAAGCCATAGACATCTGCTCCATGAGCTGTCACCACAGCTGGAATCCTTAACAATACTTTAAGTAGTACTGCGATGAAGCCCTGAGGGAATATCCAGTGAGCATGAAGACAATCTGGTTTGATTTTCAAAATGAGACGTAACAGAGAAATAAACTGAAAGAACAAAAAGAAAGGAACTACAACATAGTACAATCTGTTCTGCTGTAATGTGGGAAGCATTCCGGTGGAACCGGCAAGTTTTTCGTAAGGTGCAGGAAAATAACGAAATCGATGTACTTCCATCCCATCCATCAACTCCTGTTTTTTTGCTCCAGGGTAATGGGGGGTGTGGATTGTGATATCAAAGGTATCACTTAGACGTTTTGATAATTTATATACAAAAGGAGGGTCAGTATCATTTTTCCAGCGTGGAAAAGTGGAGGTAACAACAATCAGCTTTGGTTTCGTTCTTTTCATCCTGTATCATTACAAAATCTATTTTACTCGATCATAGCGCATCTGGGAAATTTGTTCAGATACAAGCCCCATCATAAAAATCATCAATGAACTGGTGAACATCAACGCTGACATGTTCGTAAAACGACCTGCAGTAATAAAAGTATACAAGTAGTAAGACAGTCCGGTAACAAACAGTAAAACACTCATGGGGAGGAAGACTCTCAGAGGTGAAAACAGGGTAGCGACCTTAAAAATAATAAGCAAAAAACGTGCTCCGTCACTCAGAATCTTGATTTTACTATTCCCTTTACGGGCAAGTGTCTGAATAGGGACATACTTTACACTTCGGCCACTACGAAGGTACGCCATGGTGAGGGTCGATGGGTAAGAGAAGGTATTCGGAAGAAGATAGATGTATTGCCTTGCCACCTCTGTTCTCATCAACCGAAAGCCGGAGGTCAGGTCTTTAATTTTGAACTTGGTGACATAAGAAGCAAACCAGTTATAGAGTTTATTGGCAATATCTCGATGGAGAGATGTTTTCGAACCCTGACTTCTGGCTCCGACAACCATATCGAAACTGTCTTTATGTTCCAGTAATTTTGCGATATCTTCAGGTTTGTGCTGACCATCACTATCCATCATGATTACCCAATCACCCTTGGCACAACGCAGACCGGTTTTAATGGATGCACCATTTCCGATATTATAGGGATGTGGCCATACATTGGCCCCGGCATCCATTGCCACCTGCATGGTATTATCTGTTGATCCATCGTCGACCACGAGAATTTCAAAATCAGGATGAAGTTCTTTTATTCTTAGCACAGTCGAAGCGATGGCCAGTTCTTCATTGTAGGCAGGAAGAAGTATGGTGACACTGATATGAGAATTAGACTGTTTTTTTTCCACTAGCGCCTTTCCTTCTGTTTGGGGCAGGTCTCTGGAGTATATCCAAAGACATATGAGTAGTTTACATTCTGGGTTTTATGACTAATTGCTATAATAATCACTGATCTGCTGAATAAACATTCTGACATCATCAAGTTTATCCAAAACTTCATGGCATATCAGCTTTGCCTCAACCTGCTCATAATCATGAGCAAGGAAATTTCGAAACCCTGCAATCGTTGAAAACGAATAGGCAAACGTAGGAGTCAGAACACCTGCATCCCCCAAGATATCAAAGGCTTCATGATACGACTGAGGTTGACGTAATTTTTGATCGCGAATAACCTGTTCTGCCAGAGCAATGCACGTATCCGCCATAAGATACAAATAGTAAAGCATAGCTCCCCGATAAATTGGGTCAGCGAGAAACTGCTGTTCACAATCATCTTTTATTGAATCAATCAGTTCCAGGTACTCCATCACTCTGGAGCTTTTTTGTTGAATTCTTTCGTTCAAGCTCCCAACTCCCGCAGGCGTTGCAATTTGAAATCATAGGCAACGTGTAAGATACCCAGCTCAAATTCATCAAAAAGTGTATGATCCGTATTATAGATAATCTTACCGTTACGGACAATATCTTCAAGTAGAAGTAAATTTCTGGTTTTATTCAAAACCAGCACATCAATATCGTTTCTCTTCAAGACTCTGCAGCAATCACCTTGAAAATGCAATGTATCATCAAATGTAAATTGAGCATCTTTTTTAAGATAAACAGCAATATCCAAATCACTCAGGACTGTTTGCTCACCCAGGGCCACCGAACCGAATAAATAAGCAAAAGCTATTTGTTCATACTTTATAAAAACTTTTCGCAGTATTTCAGCAAAACAATCTGATGACATGTTTTGTTGATAAAATGTCATTCCGACTCGACCAATATGCTCAATGAGATCAGGGTTGGATATGTGATCAAAAATGGAAATATCAAAAGTATATGGCAACAGCAGATCGTCAAGTTCAATATTGATTTTATTGAGCTGATGCAGATTAATTTCCCTTCCTTTCAATGTTATGTCTATATCCGAACCTGGCGAATAATTGCCCTTTGCACGGGAACCATACAAAACAGCTTCTTCTATATTCTCATATTTTGAAAAAACCCTTTTCACAGCTTGTATGGTCTTCTCTGCTAATCCGTATGAGCTTAACGAGACCACTACGCGAAATCATCCTGCTCAGGGAGCAGACCGTTCAATTTTTCTTTCAACTCCTGGAACAAAGAATAATAGCTTGTTGTAACGGCAATTGTTATTTCATCTGCTGTTTCCTCATTGTACGTATGAGAGGTTTTATTTCTACTTTGCAACATATCCATCCAGCCATCACCATCATGAATCAAACCTAAGGTAAAGGCCTTTCTGATAGTATCCCTTGAACCATAGATATCAGTCTGCCCTTTATAGGTTAGAAAATCTTTCATGGTATTCCAGGCAAGCTCATAGGTATACTCAAAAGCTTTGATCAGACCTTGTTTTTCAAGCTCGGAAAGGTCACCCTTATCAATAAATTTTTGCAGTTGTGACAGTGCCTTCTGATAATTACCGAACCGTTGCACCCAGCGAACATCTTGATTTTTATTTTCCATACTATTGGCCCATAAAAAAAAGACAAAGACTTACCCATTTGCTATTATTTTTCAAACAGGCTTAACCTTGACAATCATATCCCCTAACTCGTCAGCCATACGATTGATGGTTTTCTTACTTTCACCTTCCACCATCACTCGTATTACTGGCTCTGTTCCTGAGGCGCGAACAAGAATACGGCCTTTTTTACCCAGTTTCGCTTCCATTTTGGTGATAGTCTTCTGGAAATCAGGAACCAGATCAAGATCAATCGTCCCACCTGTCCGCACATTTTTCAGAACCTGTGGATAGGATTCCATCACCTTTGCAAGCTCTGACATTGGCTTATTACGTTTTTGCATGATAGCAAGAAGACACAGGGCAGCAAGGTTCCCATCACCCGTTGTTATATGATCGAGGAAGACGAGATGGCCCGATTGTTCACCACCAAAGGAGTAACCTTTTTTACGCATCTCTTCTACAACGTAGCGGTCACCGACCTGAGTCCGTACCATTTTGCCACCCATGTTTTTCATGGCAACTTCAAGGCCCATATTCGACATAACCGTTGTGACAAGGGTTTTTTTCCTGAGTTTCCTCTTTTTCATTAAATCTTTGGCGCAAATCGCCATGATATGATCACCATCAACCACCTTGCCCTTTTCGTCACAGACAATGAGTCGATCACCATCGCCATCAAGTGCAAGGCCAATATCAGCTCCGGTTTCCTTAACCTTTGCAGCCATCATTTCCGGATGTAACGCTCCGCAATTATGATTGATATTTTTTCCATCAGGATTCACCCCAAGTGCTGTAACCTTTGCCCCGAGTTCTTCAAACACATGGGGCGCAACCCCGTAGGTTGCACCATGGGCGCAATCAAGAACAATATGCATTCCATCAAGCTTCTGTTTTTTAGGGAAAATATTTTTGAGAAATACAATGTATCTTCCCTTGGCATCATCAATACGTTTTGCCCGACCAACCTCTTCCGCAACTGGCCTGAGGGCTGCCATCTTTTGAGAAAAGATAAGGTCTTCAATGTCAGCCTCTAGTGCATCGGGAAGTTTGAAGCCATCATTCGAAAATATCTTAATACCATTGTCCTGAAATGGATTGTGGGAAGCCGAAATCACAACACCGGCATCAGCACGCATGGAAGTAGTTATAAAAGCGATACCCGGTGTTGGCAGAGGGCCAACGAGTAGCACATCCACGCCCATGGAACAGATCCCCGCGGCCAAGGCATTTTCTATCATATAACCAGATTGTCTGGTATCTTTCCCAATCACGATACGATGACGACCGTTTCTAGTTTTTACGATAAAGGCTATGGCACGACCGACCTGCATCGCTATTTCGGTGGTCATTGGGTAGATGTTTGCGACTCCACGGATACCATCTGTTCCGAATAATTTTCTCATTTAATTGCAATACCATTTTTTATTATTTCAGCCAAAAAACCACTTTCATCGTGGGATTTTTCAACAAGTACAGGCTCAATCCTATCATCAATTTCTCTTCTGAGCTTCCACAGTAGTGGTCGTGTAGAAAAGAAATCTCCTGAGATCTTGTCCACCACAACGGCCACATCAACATCACTGTCTTTCCGAGCGTTCCCTTTTGCATATGAGCCATAAAGAATAAGCTCCTCAACAATAATGTGGCGTGCCAATAACTTCTTGTACCTTTCCAGCATACTTATAATTTCAGGCTCAACCATCGTTGTAACTCCTGAGCATTCGATAATATTTCAAGGCAACGATCCGGTGTCAAACTTTTCAATAATTGTTGCTTGTTGGTAGGGTATCGAGCTTCAATATTGAGAGGCTATAAAAGGTCTATAAACTCTTTTTGTTCTTCTGAAAAACTTTGATAAATATTTGATTTTTTGGCTAACAGAGAAAGACTATGAGAATAGGGTACAGTTTTACTGTTAATATGCACCAGATATGCTTTTAATATTTTTTCAATCGCCTGGTGCGACATAAAACCGACATAGAAATAACGCTTACTTTCCAGCATGGCTTCAGCTGTCAGCATATCATATTCAGATAATTCAACCCAATATCCAACCTTACTATCCCTTGAGGTATCTTCTTCATTCACTTTCTACTTCTTTTGGAATCATTTCTTCAATCAAGGTCACAACCTGGGGTTCTATACGAAGCACCCGAACAGGATTCTCAGTAAATTCTTTATTAGGGATCGCCTTAACATGCATCTGGCCATCATTTTTCTCATCCACAGCAGTGATTTTGAACAAAGAATGGAGATCAACTTTCTTTCGAATCAAAGTCTTGGGAAGAGCAACGGTAATAGAAACCGTAGCTGGAGTTACTCTCTGCGGGACGCCATCTTTCTCTACTGTGACAAGCAAATTTGAAATCTTTTTCTGTACTGTCTCCACAGTGATATCAAGATCAGCCGTGATAGTAGTGGCACCAATTAAATCAACAATTACCGGATCAAGCTCCAAGGGAATCTGAATCTGGGTGGATTCCCGCAAGCCGGCAATATCAATTGCCTTTGTCTGTAATACATCAAATTGTGACAATACAGTCTGAGGACCAGTAATGGAAATCGAGTCAGGTTCCATGCGAATTTCTTTTAGAATAAAATCTGGAGCAAGCATGCCAACGGTGACAGGATTTACCGGAAGTTGTTTCTGGATCATCTTATCAAGGGAAAGAATAACACTTTTGGGCTGAATACGAAGAACCTTTACTCCACGTGGTACATCAATAACATCATTACTGTTTTCAAGGACCATGGTACCTGGTGTTGCCAGGGCCAGATCGATTTGACGGGAAATCCCATGTTTTCCAATATCCAAAACCAAACTGCGAGGCCCACTGATGGAAACTTCAATCTCTTTTTTAAACTGATTGGAAATTACCAGATCACGAGACAGGTTAATAACTTCCACGGGCACCATGACATTTTTATTTACAATGTCCTCTCCCCCCACAAAATACCAGAGCACCATAGCAAGCCCGAGAGAAACAAGACGTAGCACCCAATCCTTTGGGGAGAGTTGCATCCAGTGACTAAAATGAAAAACACTCATGAGCGCCCCCACCACTGTTTCCAGCCGCTGCTTATATTTTCTTTAGGAAGAAAAATAGTGCGCAGGGTATTGGTAAGAGTCATTTCATCATGCATGGCAGTAAGAGCTCCATGCTGAACGAGTGAGACCTCCTGGGTTTCTTCAGACACAACAACGATAACAGCATCCGTTTCTTCAGAGAGGCCAATTGCGGCACGATGCCGCGTTCCAAACCGTTTATTGATATATGGATTTTGAGACAGAGGCATAATGCAGCCTGCCGTTTGCACCCGCCCCTTATAGATTATAACACCACCATCATGGAGGGGGGAAACAGGCATAAAAATGGAAATCAGCAGTTCTTTACTAAGATTAGCGTCTAATTTAAACCCAGACTCGACGAACTCACGCAGGCCCGTTTCTCTTTCGATAACCATCAGGGCTCCAATACGGCGTTTTGACAAATAAAATGCTGCGCGAATGATCTCATCGAGATCCTTTTCGGCCATATCCAGATTTCTCTGAAAAGGGGATTTTCCGACCTGGGTCAACGCCCGGCGGATATCCTGCTGGAAAACGATAATAATAATAAGGAAGAGGGAGCTGAGAAATGTTTTAAGCAGCCATTGCAGGGTGACAAGATCAAGAATGGAGGCCATAAAATAGACCATACCCACCACGATTAATCCAAGCACCATCTGCACCGAACGCGTACCACGGATAATGGCAATAAGCTGGTAAATGATAAAGGCCACAATCAGAATATCCAGGATATCCTGCCAGCGTATAATATTTAGACTTTCAAGCATTGGCATTCGCTTATATCAACTAAAGGGATCAGAGGGAGACTTTTTCTTTATACTACTTGAATATAACAACTTTTTCCAAATAAATTTCATTTTTCAGTGATTGATCGTTTATTTCCCGTTTTTTTGCTCATGGGTATCCAGTTCAGCACGTACAAGATTCACAATTTCAGAGGCATCCGGACTCTTCAATACAACCAGATCCACACCGACTTTTCTGGCATTATCACGTATCTCCTGGCGTTCATCGGCTGTAAACAAAAACAACTTCACATCCTGCCCAGCCTCACTTTCACGC
Organism: uncultured Desulfocapsa sp.; assembly: GCA_964538055.1. Classification (GTDB taxonomy): domain Bacteria; phylum Desulfobacterota; class Desulfobulbia; order Desulfobulbales; family Desulfocapsaceae; genus Desulfocapsa. The sequence continues at coordinate 44,173 of CAZIDU010000016.1, forward strand.
ACCAGGCTACAGAGTTCAAGGCCTGTAATGTCACCTAAAAGGTGATCAACAACTGCGGCATCGGGTTGTTCGCGCAGGATGATATCGCTTCCCTCACGACCGCTGGAGGCTGTAATAATATTAAACCCGGCCTTCTGGAATAGTCGTGTATACAACCTGCGAATAACAGGATTATCATCCACAAGTACTATTTTCAGAGGCTGCTCCGGATCGAAATCCTGGTCCACTACCGTTCCAACAAGTATCACCAGCAATCTGTCTCCCATTTCCAGTTTGGTATCGGGGGCAGGTGCCAAAATATCTTTATTATGACGCCGAATTCCCATAACCTGACCTTCAACAAAACCGGAAACAGCTTCAACAGCATGTCCCTCAAGGCCCGACTCTTCAGTCACCTCAATCCACCTTGAGTTGGATCCGGGAAGTACCGTTTCAGTAGTTATAGATCCCGGGTGATACCGATGCGCTCTTGCCATTACTTTCCCTGCCACCCTCCTTCCAGCGGAGGCGTAGGGGGAAATAATTGAATCGGCTCCGGCCCGAAGAATTTTAGACTCGGCAGATGCGGATTCTGAACGGGCAACAATATGCAGAGTGGGATTCAATTCGCGGGCAGTGAGCACTGCAAAGAGATTGTCAGGATCAGAATCCAATAGTGCCAGCAGCGATCCGGCTGATTTGATCCCAGCTGCAACTAAAGTTTTTTCACTCGTCGCATCTCCCAACAAATACAGATATCCCTTCTCCTGAAGTATGGCACACTGTTCCTTGGAGCTTTCAAGAACAACGAAATCCTTTCCAGACTCTGTGAGATGCTCTGCTGCAGCCTCTCCAACCCTTCCATGTCCGCAAATTATGGTATGGTCTTTAAGGCGACTGATCTTTTTTTCCATGACACGTTTCCCCCGTGCCGGGCTCGAAGCCCGTTCTAGCATTGATTCGATAATAGCATGTGCAGCGAAGGCAAGGCTTCCAACTCCAAACAACAAAAGAAACATTGTAAAAACTCGCCCCACATCGCTTAAAGCGTGAATTTCTCCATATCCAACCGTTGTAATTGTTATAACCGCCATATAAAGTGCCTCCAGCGGAGTATAATTTTCAATGACCACATATCCGACGGTTCCCACCAGTAAAAATGACAGGGTGAGACAGAGGGATAAAATAATCTTGCGGCGACTATCCATTTTTTTTACTTTTTTATTTTTTTGTTTTCGATGTTAAGTATACTGGTTGTGGACGAAAAGCTAACGTTGCTATTCTTAATCAATTTTCAAGCAGTGTGACTATCCTACTGCCATAAACTCTATTGCAAAATCCATAGCATATGCAAGTAAAAGTGTTTTTTATTACTATCTATTATTATGTCTGATCATTACGGTTCCATAGCAATAAATCCTGACACTGCCGTGCCACCACCTCAAAAACAGGACAAACCTGTCGAAAATCCTCCACCAACACCGCGGAAAACATTTTTCATTCCTCTGCTTCTATGTTCTCTCATTGCAGTCTTTTTCCTGACTGGAATTTACCTTGTCCCTCTGGCAGTAAAAAAATACCTTCCTCAATATATACAAAACCAATCCGGCCTCATCCTGTCCATTGAAAATGCCCGGCTCAACCCGCTTAATTTCCAACTTACCCTGAAGGACCTTACAGTAGAGCTCCAGGAATCTTCAACGACAGATCCCCTGCTCAGTATCCAGTCACTCTTTATAGACCTTGATTTCACTTCCCTTATCCGCAGTTCCTTTACCTGTGACAAGCTGACAATTGAGAATCTGCAGCTCAACCTTATCCGCTATAAGGACAAACAGTACAACATCCCAGCTCTTTCCCGTTTCTCAAAGACCCAGGAGCAGGGCGACATAATTAGTTTTGCAAAACTGCCATTTCTCTTCTCATTGAACAATATTGCTATCAATAAAAGTCGTATCCTATTTGAGGATCAGGCTACCGATAAAAAACATATAATTGAAGAGCTGCAGCTTGCCGTCCCCACACTTTCCAATTTTGATTTTCAGTCAAACAACTATATCCAGCCTCATTTTTCTGCAATCATTAATGGCAGTCCTATCCAGCTGAGCGGTGAGGCTATTCAACTCACCGACAATCAGGGTTTTCAGACAAAACTTTCCTGTACTATCAAGTCTCTTGATCTGGTTCCTTATTTCTCATATCTTCCATCCACCTTCCCCCTGGCCATTAAAAAAGGATGGGCGGATACCACCCTGGAAATCAGTTTCGCGCCTGACAAACGTCAGGGTGACAGGCTCAGTATAGATATCAAGATGGATGCCGTTGATATCGAAATGCAGGGACGAAATGACAATTTTCAAATCATTGTTCCTGCCATGAAGCTGGACGCAATGATCAGCCCCATCGGAAAACGATTTCATATCAAAGATGCAATAACTAAAAATGTTCATCTTTCAGGCAATGCAAGTCAGGTCCAGGTGGCTTTACATGGACTCTTCTTTCCAATCAAGAAACAGGGGGAGAACCCTCCAACAATCATAATCGACCGACTCCTGACTGACCAGAGCAAGGTTACTCTCCTCGATGGAACGATCAAAGAGCGATCAATCGCTTCGGACTGGAGTGACCTGCAGCTCACCATCAAAAACTTTGACTCAACTCAAGCTACCGGTGTCTTCCATATCAGTGGAAACCATGCCACCAATAAGGGCGATTTTTCCTGGCAGGGTCATTTCGTGGATACCAACACAGTAGAGGGAAAGCTTTTGATGAGCAACTTTCCCGCCGCCATCCTTCTTCATAAACTATTGCCTGAATCAAAGGACCTGGCTCAGAGTAATGCTACACTTTCAGGTGACCTCAGCTTTTCCTCTAAGAAAAACACTTCCGTGAGCTACACGCTTAACAGTGCTATACTGGAGCTTCACGACCTAAAGCTTCTCCATGATAGAAGTACCTGGCTTAAAGCAGATTCTGTACGTTTTACCCGCCTCAGCAAAACACCAGATCAGTATAGCCTCGGGAACATTTTCTTTAAAGATGCGACACTTACCCTGGACAACAATACGCTTCCGCCCCTTTTGAACCACCTCCTTACGGCTGAAAAGCGTCCATTGATAAAAGGTATTGATTTTGCCGGAAAACTAAACATCAACAATAGAGACAATCCAAAGAGGCCTCTTCGTATTTCCGACATCCATTTCCAGGCAAACAGACTCGAGCAGAATTCCACCACGGAAAATTTTGCTTTTTCAGGGTACTTGCCATCCGAAGGTATTATAAAAGCTAAAGGTGTATTTAATCTTGCGCCCGTTACGATTGATGCAAATCTTGCCTTCTCTAAAATTGACACACAGATTTTCTCTCCATTCTTATTACAATGGCCGCTCCTGTTCCACAGCAGAGCTGTGCTACACGGAAAAGGCGTCTACAGCTTTCCAGCCTCCTCCTATCAGGGTGACCTCAGGTTCAATGACGGTACCCTGCAAGCTAAACCGAAAACTCCACTCATCACCTGGAAGTCTGCAGAATTAAATAACATCAGCTGTCGCTTCTCACCCTTTTCACTGCAGGCAAAATCTCTCCTACTGAGCACTCCTCGATTTCAATGGCAACGCAGTACTCAGTCACCTTTTCAGGATTTCCAAAAAGGGATTCGACTTCTCACTCAGGACAATTCAGAGGCTAAAACACTGTTTCCAATTGAGATTCAAACTTCCAATCTCAAAGATGCATCCGTAACCCTTGTAGACCGGCGCCTTTCACCTGCCTGGTCCACTACAGTAAATGAACTTGAGGGACGTATTAAGAACCTCAACACCAACGAGAAGGGTGTTTCAACCTTTAGCCTGACCGGAAAGCTGGAAGATTCACCACTGGTCCTGTCTGGTGTTTTAGCTCTCTTTGACGGCACCCTTGAGGCACGGGCCAAAATGAAATTATCTAACCTCCCTCTCAAGACATTCCATAAACAACTGGAGTCATCTCCAATTAGTCCAGGCAATACAAGCCTGAACCTGGAGCTGAACATGACTGAAAAGGAGTCCCTCTTCAACAGCAAAAGTAAGATTCTGGTTACAAACCTTCAGTCATCCTCATCAAACTCCGACATGGCTCTGGCGCTTGCCTTCTTAACCGATGCGAACAACTCCTTTCCATTAAGTATAGAAATTACTGACAGTGGCCATTCACTCCTAAAAGAAAGTATTGCTAACTTCCAAACTACTATTATCAAGGCATCCTACGCCCCACTTTTACTCGACCGCAGGTTCAAGGATCTGCAGGACAAGGATTTTGTCTCATTTCAGCCTGGCAGCAACCAAATTGACGCCAATGGTCAAATAATCCTCCGCCGCTACGCTGAGCTTCTGGAAGAACACCCCAGTCTCAGTCTAACAATCACAGGGCTGGCTGATAAAAAAACAGATCGTGAAACATTGCGAAAAATACAGGAAGGGGTGGAAAAACAACGAGTCGACGCCATAAACAGTCAAGGACTTGCAGCATACCAGAAGAAACAGCAGGCAATACTGGCTACACCACCTGGAAACACCTTAAAAGAGGAGAGTATCCCAAAAAAGGATCTTGCAGGATATAAAGCAATTCATCCAAATCCTGTTCATATCAGCGATAAAACCCTGCTCGAACTTGCCAGGGAAAGAAGCCTCCTCGTGTACGATTTCTTTGTCCATAGCCTTAATATCACGCCCCAACGAGTAACCATTATGAATAAGCCGGAAATCCCAAATGAAACGCCCTCAAATGGGGCCCGCATCGGCATCACAACGATAAGCAATACCATCCACTAATTATGCTAAAGCCCCCGTATACCTGTTACGACCAGCTCCATGTCTACAATTTTGATTGCATTGATTTAGGCGTTATTGACGATCCCGATCTCATTGGAACCTGGATCGAAGACGACACAGCAATCCTTTTTTTCCATAAAGAGAAAACAAGTCTTGTTGAGAATATCTGTAAACGGAGTGGTGCAAAAATCCTCTATGAAGCCAACCTGAACTATCAGGATTGGGAGGCGGGGCTGGACATCACCACTTTCTCCGTGCCACCTCTCGTTGTTGCCCCACTTTGGGAAGTGGATCTCCTGATTGAAAATAGTGAAGAAATCCCCATTCGACTCGACCCCAGTGTTATTTTTGGATCCGGTTTCCACCCCACCACCAGACTCTGTCTGCAAACAATCAGTGATATGCTCTGCTCCAATCCAAAAGAAATCCAAACCATGGTGGATCTTGGTACCGGAACAGGATTACTTTCCCTGGGAGCAGCAAAACTTGGCGTACAAAGCATACGATCCTATGACAATAATCCTTTTGCCTGCTCTGTGGCCGAAAAGAACGTAGGCTTAAATAGTTGTGAAGAACAGATCAAAGTGATGGAAGCTGACCTGCGCGGAGCACTCCCCGACACCAAAGTTGATCTGGTTGTAGCCAACCTCTACAAAGGCCTACTCCTTAATTTTTTTGAAAATCCGGATTTCTGGAATGCACGTTACTATATCATTTCCGGATTTATCCCCTCCATGGAAGAGGAACTCCTTGCTGCCCTTCCCATGGATCATCTCAAACTTCTGGAAAGAAGAAAATCTGAAACCTGGCGACTCTGGCTACTTGCCAATACTACGGTCTAATTTTCAGCGGAAGATTAACTCAATGCAAGACTTTCTTGATACATACGGTTCTGCAATCACCCTGCTTGGTCTTCTCTCCACGGTTACTTTTTTCCTGAGCCTTCTCATCATCCCATTTATAGTCGGTATCCTTGATAAGGATTTTTTTTTACATATGCATGAACACACAAAAAAAGAGGATGAACATCCAATGATATTCATCCTCCTTCGCATCCTGCGGTACTCCGTAGGATCCATCCTGCTTGTTGCCGGATTTATAATGATTTTTCTGCCAGGTCAGGGAATCCTGACGATGATCCTTGGAATAAGTCTGCTGGACTTTCCGGGTAAACGAGCATTAGTTGATCTACTCCTTGGCTACCAGTCGGTGCAGAAAGGGCTCAACTGGATCAGGAGAAAGGGGAACAAGGCAGAGTTCTCCTTTACCTCACTAAGGAACGAATAATAAATAACTTGTAACTGTTCACCATGTTATTGAACGGCACAATATTTATCCGGAATCGGGGGACACGATCCCAATTCAAAAG
>CAZIDU010000017.1:0-5294 GCA_964538055.1 uncultured Desulfocapsa sp.
GATCGTGTCCCCCGATTCCGGATAAATATTGTGCCGTTCAATAGCATGGTGAATATTTAATAAGGAACTAACGAAAGATTACAAATAACTTTTCTAAACAGGGTTTATCATGACTGAAAATTTACAAAATTATAATGTAGCTATTGCCGGTGCCACAGGAGCTGTTGGCGGTGCAATGCTTGATGTTCTCAATAGGCGCAACTTTCCCATTAAAGAACTGCGTCTCCTCGCCTCTGCACGCTCAGTCGGAAAAAAAATCACCTTTAAGGGACAGGAACTTGAAGTAGAATTGCTCAGCAAAGATGCCTTTGAAGGGATTGATATCGCGCTTTTTTCTGCAGGTGCCGAAAGATCTCTTGATTTTGCCCCAGCTGCTGCTGCCGCTGGTGCCGTTGTCATAGATAATTCCAGTGCATATCGCATGGATCCTGAAGTTCCCCTTGTTGTACCGGAAGTCAATCCCCATGCCATTGCTGCTCACAGCAAACACGGAATCATTGCCAACCCCAACTGCTCCACTATTCAAATGCTGGTAGCTCTGAAACCCATTCTTGATAAAGTTGGTATCAAGCGTCTTGTTATTTCTACATATCAGGCAGTTTCTGGAACCGGAGCAAAGGCCATCGAAGAACTCGACAGCCAGGTAAGGGCCTATGCGGCAGACAAAGAAATGAAAGCCTCTGTATACCCGCACCAGATAGCCTTTAACTGTTTACCTCATATCGATTCCTTCCTTGATAATGGCTACACCAAGGAAGAAATGAAAATGGTACATGAAACACGGAAAATCTTCGAAGATGATAGCATTGGTATCACCGCCACTGCCGTTCGTGTTCCCGTCTACTACGGTCACTCGGAATCAGTAAATATTGAAACAAAATCAAAAATCACTGCAGCTGAGGTTAAAGCACTTCTCGCAACCGCGCCCGGAGTCAAACTTGTTGATGATCCAGCAAATCTCAAATATCCAATGGCCATTAATTGTGCAGGGAACTTCGATACTCTGGTTGGGCGTATTCGCGAGGATGAATCCATAGACAATGGAATTAATCTATGGGTAGTCTCTGACAACATCTTAAAGGGTGCTGCCCTCAATGCTGTCCAGATTGCCGAAACCTTTGTAGCTGAATATAAGTAATTTGCGGATTATCAGTGGACATGCCCGGGGTCGAAAACTTTTCACTCCGAGCAACTCAAATCTTATCAGACCGACTTCCGATCGAGCCCGTGAAGCCCTATTTAGCATTATCGGTCACAGGGTCATTTCTGCCCGTGTCCTCGACTTGTATGCAGGCACTGGAGCTTTAGGTGTCGAATCCCTCAGCCGGGGAGCCAGCCAGGTTGTATTTGTTGATAAAGACCGCAAGGCTCTGGAGCTCATCCAAAAGAACTGTACCTTGTGTCTTCACAACATGGATCAGGAACAGACAAAAAAGGCGATTATCATTAAACATGATCTCAGTCGCGGACTTACTCTAAAGAGTGATAATTTTGGTGGATCCGAAACCTTTGATCTCATTTTTCTTGATCCCCCCTATGAAAAGGGACTTGCCAAAACAAGCCTGACGGCAATAGACAGCAGTAACTTACTCACATCGAGCACACTGGTCATAGCAGAAGAATGCAGCGGGGAAACATTACCCGAATCCTTTACCCGTTTAATACTTTCTGATAAACGGCGCTACGGTGACACGGGATTCTGGTTTTACACCGTAGATTCGACCTCATAAAACTTTAAGGCAACAATAATAACAACACGATGCCTCATCACAATTCAAGCCATCATCGCAAAAGCCTCGCTATCTATCCTGGCACTTTTGACCCCATAACCATGGGTCACCTTGATATCATAGATAGAGCTCTGAACCTCTTTGACAAAGTTATTATTGCCATAGCAATAAATCCAGGAAAGAAGCCTCTTTTTTCTCTGGAAGATCGAATAGAAATGGCAAGGCAGTGTTTCCCGGAAGACTATTCACGAATTGAAGTTGATACAGTTTCCGGGTTACTGGTAAAATATGCCGCCGACAAAGGAGCGAATGCTATTATTCGTGGCCTTCGTGCTGTTTCTGACTTTGATTATGAATTCCAACTAGCACTTATGAATAGAAAGTTAGAGAGAGAAGTTGACACTATCTTTCTGATGCCAGGTTTCAGATGGATTTACATCAGTTCTTCCATCATTAAAGATGCGGCAAGACATGGTGGTGACGTCTGTGATCTTGTCCCCGAGCATGTTAATCAGCGACTCCTTACTGCATTTGCATAGCTGTGACGGGTTGCTTTTACTCTTGCAGGCCTTCCAATGACATGCCCTGACGCAAAAAATCATTCAACGGCCAAACGTAAATTCCTCCTCTTTTGTGCCAGCATCGCAGCTCTATATCCGTTTTTTCGATTCATTGGCTATTCCATTCCACGCAAACCTCGAATTATTGAAATTGGCAACACCCTGCCAGCAGGCGGTTACCATTTAGGATTCGATTTTGTCCTTTTTGATAGTGGAGAGGATGCATGGGCACTTTCAAGAAAATGTACCCATCTAGGGTGTACCATAAACTTCCATGAAAAGGATAACATCCTTGAATGTCCTTGCCATCAAAGCCAGTTTTCCATGGAGGGGGTGGTCGTTCATGGCCCTGCCAAGAAATCCTTACCACGCTACAAGGTTGAGAAGCTGAAGGATAATGGTGGCTATATTGTCACGATTTGATCCAATAAAGAGTACACCGTGGAACTGATCAGGAAGCTATTCGAAGATATCCGCTGGGGTGAATATTCACTTCTTGCACTCTACATCTCTGTCCTCTCAGGTGTTGTCGTTGGTCTCCAGTATGATGCTGCCGCTCCTCTATATTCGGTGTCAACCCTCGACATGCTGGTACCCTTTGGTGCCTATTTCCGCTCTCTTCATTTTTACTCCAGTCAGCTCTTTTTCCTGTTCTGCATTTGTCATGTAATCGGGATTTTCTCACAGGCTCAAAGCTATTCAACAAAACAATGGATAATACTCACGGCAACACTTCCAGTAGCACTTCTGATTCTCTTTACCGGTTACGTTCTTCGAGGCGATGCCACCGGGTTTTCGGCAGGAATGATTGCAGAGGCGATTCTTCTCGATATCCCGTATATTGGAGCCCCCATAAATGATCTCTTTTTCTCAATTTCAGATAATGGAATGAAACGCATTTACCTAAACCATATCATTGGATTTGGGCTCCTCTGGGGATGGCTTGCCTGGAGTCATGTAAAAAAATACAGGGTTGCGTTCAGCCGACACATTATCCTATCGACCTCCATTTTAATTTTTTCTATCTTTATTGCCGCGCCATTTGAACCAGATCACCTTGGAGTCACGAATATTAATGGCCCCTGGTTCTTTCTCGGACTACAGGAATTGTTGCGTTACTTACCTCCCATAGTCGCTGGAGTTATTTTTCCAGCCACCCTACTCCTTGCCATCGCCTGTCTCCAAAGGAAACACCGTAAATTTCATACTCTCCTTTATTTTGTTGTCGCCTGGCTCAGTCTTTATACAATCTTAACTGTAATTGCCATGACTCGTTAAAGTGAAAAGCAAAAAAAAAGACCTGCTCCATTGGAGCAGGTCTTGTGGAATGAATACAATTTCTATTTACTTATCAAGAAATTCCTTCCTAATCGTAGTGATTTCCTCAAGGAAAATCTTCCTTAAATCGGCAAACTCTTCATGAACAAACGATTTCAGCTGCGTATCACTTCCGGAGGAGTCCTCGAATAGAACCGGCTCTTCCTCAATAGCCTCACCTGCACTGCTCATTTCTTCTTCAGGGACTCCATGTGATTCTGTCTCTATAATTGCTTGAGTTTGAGCTTGCACAAAATCTCTTTGTTGCATAAGCAATACCTGGCTAGTACAGCTTAATAACTGCTCCTGAATCTTCCCGGCTGATACTTCAGAGGAAACACACGATTCAAGCCCAGTAAACACTTCTTCCATTATTTTAAGGCCGGCAGCAATAGAATCAGGGGGCATTTTTTCAATATTTTGACAAACCGTTGAAAGTAACTGCAGGAATATTTTCACGGTATAATTAGAGGCGCTGCTACCTCTAAGGCTATTTATCTCAGTTAATATATTCTGAACGTTATCTACAGTTATACCTGCCTTCAATAGCCCAATGAAGCCACCAATTTCTTGAAAGTCTTCGGTAGAGTAACCAGAATACTGAGCTTCAAGGAACACTACTTCTCCATAATCATCCAGGCCAGAATCTACTAAGTCTACATATTCCTCTCCAGGGAGAGAATCGACTTCAACATCATCACCAACTGCCTCAAAAACAACCTCAGTGCTCTCGGCATCTTCTGCTGTAGCAAATAACAATGGCGCGTCTACAGAGTCTTCTTCTCCTGGAACCTTAAATTCAATGACATCATCAAGTGAGGATTCTTTAATTACATTCGAATCCAAATCCTCTTCAGCAGCAATTTCACCCGGAACAGTAAACTGGATTTCATCGCTGTCGTCACTTTCTTCAGTAACGGTATTTTCAAGTTCTTCCGGCTCTTCAAAGAAAGATGCGGCAATATCTTTATTTTGGCCATCACCAGTATCTTCCAACATTGCTGGATCATCACTAAGAAGAGGAATCAATTCTTCATCTGGGTCAGTAAACGACAATGCCTTCTCAACGTCACTGTTAAAAAACTTTTCTATCGTTTCTGTTGATTCTGGATCTGGAATCTCTTCGTCAAGGAAAGAAAGATGATCTTCGGTCACTTCTTCTTCAAATATGTTTTCAGAAATAGAAGCCGCCGCAACATCATCCAGTTCAGGAGTAAAATTTTCTCCCTCATCAAAAAAGGTACGATCATTCTTTATTCTGGGTTCCAACACATCTTCCGTAAAAATTTGCTCATCTGCTTCACTTAATACTGGCTCCAGATCATCTTGATCAATGGAATCCTCTTTATCAAATACCATACCAGGTTCTTCAAGAACTGGTTCTAGATCGTCTTCCACAACATCACTTAATGTAGCTACTATTTCCTCTTCATCAAGGTCCAGATCTTCTCCTGCAACATCGCTTAATGCAGCTACTATTTCATTTTCATCAGGCTCCAGATCTTCTCCTGCAACATTGCTTAATGCAGCTACTATTTCATTTTCATCAGGCTCCAGATCTTTTCCAGCAACATTGCTTAATGCAGCTACTATTTCATCTTCATCAGGCTCCAGATCTTCTCCTGCAACATCGCTTAATGCAGCTACTATTTCATCTTCATCAGGCTCCAGATCTTCTCCTGCAACA
>CAZIDU010000017.1:5394-49563 GCA_964538055.1 uncultured Desulfocapsa sp.
TCGCTTAATGCAGCTACTATTTTATCTTCATCAGGCTCTAGATCTTCTTCACCAACATCGCTTAATGCAGTTACTATTTCACCTTTAGCGGGGTCGCCCCCTGTTTCAATTAGTTCTTCAGAAACGTCTTGCTGCTCAGCACTCCATTCATCGGATGAAGTTTGAACTTCATCATCAAAAAATGAATCCAATCTGTTATCCAGATCCTCGGAATCAGAGTCATCATTGGGTGTAACCACACTCTCCCCGTCAAAGCCTCCTTCATCAAAACTTCCGCTCAATGCAGGAGCGACATTTCCATACTCATATGGAAGTTTCTCTTCATCAGACTCATCATCCGCTTCAGTTTCAACATCAACACCTTGAAGAACATCATCAAATACTGCGACTTCTTCATGAACTACAGCTTCCTCTGATTCGGCAAGGTCACCAGCTAACTTTTCGACGCTGAAACTGCTTTCTTCATCCACCTCTGCAAGAGCTGGCGCAACAGTTCCATCCTCATAAGGTAAGGCATCTTCATCAGAATCATCATCTGCTTCTGTTTCGACATTTACACCCTCAAGAGCTGCACTTTCATCAATTCCTCCTTCTCCCATATCGTCTTCAATATCGCCAAAAACAGACTCCAGACGATCATCGACATCAGTTGCCACTACAACTTCATCAATGCTCCCATCCACAGGCAGTACTTCCCGGGATGAACTTTGAATATCTGTAGAATTAGGAGAGACACTCTCTCCAGCTGGAGAGGGATCGTTCTGTGGAGCGTCCTTTGTTTCTAGTTGAGATTGAGAAATTTCTGTCTTAAAAGCTTTAAACTTATCAACTTCAGAAAGAAGTAGATGTTTTTCATCTTTACCTGATAGCTCAGAGGAAGAAATAGTTTCAAGGACACCATAAAAAGAATGAAGGAGAGTGAAAGCCTTACTATTAGACTTACTTCTCATTTTATTAATATAGGAACTGAGTGCGCCAATTCCCTGAAGAAGAATCAGTTTTGCTCTATTATGGGTAAAAATGCCTTCCAGACGCTGAACTTCATCACTCAGTTTTTGTAACTCAATATCATTAATTTCCCAGTCGATCCCAAGAACCCGGGCCTTCAGTTCTTTTAGTTGCTGGACATCACCACTTACACTATCAGCAGTTGGAGTTGGTGCAGCAGCCACATCATTCTTGGAAGCAGATCGATTTATCTGTGCTTTTAATTGATCGAACTTCTTCACATCATCGACAAGTAACTGTTTCTTCTCATCTTCACTCATCAAATCATCTGAGGAAACAATCTTCTCCAGATTATGATAAAAGGTGATAAGCAGCTTAATGGAATTGGGATTAGCATTGGCTCTCTCTTTATAAATATACTTCCCAATTTTACTCAATCCCTGAATATAAATCTGTTTGATTTTATCATCCGCCCAGATGTCACTGAGATCGACAAGTTCATCTTCAAGCTGGCGAAGGATGTCATCATTAATTTCCCAGTCAATGGAAAGAATGATTGATTTTAACCTGGCAATAGGAGATTCTTCATCACCAGTAAATTCAAACAGGTCTATAGAATCTGTAGAAAAAGAGCCATCGTTATCCCAACCAACGGTCAGATCATCATCAAATTGATTTCCGCTCTGTTGTGTCACCGTTCATTTCCCTAAAGTAATTTTTTCTGTATAGAAACAACCGTTGATGAAATAATTTTTTTCAAGGTTGCCGCGACATTATATCCCGTAATGGCACTTGCTTCAAAATCGGGTACTTTCAATCGACTATTAAGATCTTTTCGCAGTACCGCCGTAGGCAATATTGGCACTCCATGATCCTTCAAATCAACTTTATTATATTGGATAACCAGTGGAAGTTTAAATATGGATTCTTTATATATCTGAAGATTTTCATGCAGCTGATTCAGCGAACGAATATTCTTTTCCCGCTGCTTTTCCATGGCATCAGCAACAAAGACAACCCCATCTACCCCTTTTAAAACAAGTTTTCGGGTAGCATTATATTTTACCTGTCCAGGGACAGTATACAACTGAATTTTAATATCATACCCTTTGATTTTACCCATATCGAATGGTAAGAAATCAAAAAACAAGGTCCGATCACCATGTGTTTTCAGACTCACCATTTCAGATTGAATCTGACTACGAAATTTACGATTAACATACTCCAGGTTCGTTGTTTTACCGCACCTTCCAGGGCCATAATAAACAATTTTAACCTGAACCACTTTGTCTTTTAAGTTGATGAAACTCAACGAAACACCCCCGACATCAAACGTATCTGGTTTTTATAAAAAGAAATAAATACAATTGGCATCAGTTGTTCCCAGTTACCCAAACCTTACGAATCTGTTCAATTGCTTCGACCACGTGCAATCTCAGAAAACCAAGAGATATATCTTTTCCAAACATAGATATAAGCAATAACTCATCGTCTATCTTACTAAAATGAATATTTGATTCCTGACCTTTATGGAAAAGAAGAGAGAATTCTGCCTCACCAACTAACTTGGCCATAGCATCTACCGTGGCAAAATTTCCTGCAGCCAGGGCAGCAAATGAATATACATCATATTTGCTTTCACCGTTATCTTTGGCAGTAATTATATTTCCCGCCATATCTATAATGATGACGCAATCGACACCAAGTTTAATGAGCTTACTAGCTAAAATCGTATCGATCTGCTCCAGTTGCTCTTGACTGACTATTCCATAATTCATGCCAAGTACCTCTTTCCTTAATTACGAGTCGTTATAATCGACTCTTAAGCCTGTTGATTCAGCTTACAGTCCGTAACCAGCGACCGTATTTAACCTTTTTATTTTTTTCAATCCAGTAGAGAACGATTTCTTTCGTCAAATAAAACACATAGGAAAGAAACCGTAACGCTCTTTAGTATACGACAGATTCATAGCGATATGAAGCTGTTTTTTTAATTTTTCCTAAAAAAATCATACTGATATGGCAAAACGTTAAAAACAGCAGTCACAGAACGTACTAACACTCTGATTTAACAACACTTACACAAATTTCACACATTACACCTCATTGCATCATACCCACAAATCAGTATGACAGAATGTATCGACATTAACCAATCCCATATCTGTCATCTTCAAATGAGGAATAACGGGAAGTGCCAGGAAACTCATAAGCATAAATGGATCAGAAATCTCCACACCCTGTAATAGCGCAGCTTCAAGTGTGTTTAAAAATTTTCCAGCCAGCACCTCTGCATCCTCTGTTGACATAAGTCCGGCAATACTCAGGACAAGGCTTGCAACAACCTTCCCATTATTGACAACGGCAAGCCCTCCACCCTGCTTGACAATGGCCTGAACAGCGCCTTCCATATCCAGATCATTTGTGCCAATAACTGTAATATTGTGAGAATCATGCCCTACGGTTGACGCAAGTGCGCCCTCTTTCAGGCCAAACCCCTGAACAAAACCGAGGCCAATATTTCCAGTGGCTTGATGCCGTTCGACAACAGCTAGTTTGACAATATCTCTCTTGATATCTGCCACCGCAAAACCGTCTTTTATTAAAACGGGAAGTTCAAGTGATTCGGTAATCAACTGATCTTTTTGAACACCAATTACTCTTGTTTTCTTTCCTTCGGCGGGAATTTTAAAAGAGAGATTTTCTATGTCCACATGGACAGAATCAAATACAGCAGGATAATTTCCTGATAAGGGCTTTGAACAAATGCTTCCTTTAAATATTTTTTGATCTACCTGTTTTCCACCAGAAAAAACAGATCTAACCCTGATATCCTGCAAATCATCAAATAGTACCAGGTCGGCGCGACAACCAGGGGCAACAGCACCTCGACCATACAATCCAAAACAATTCGCAACATTAATTGTGACCATCTGAATGGCTGTCACCGGATCAAGTCCTAAGGAAATTGCCTTACGGAGAATGCGATCAAGATGTCCCTCTTGTAACAATTCACCAGGATGACAATCATCGGTCACAAGTAAACAGCGATGGCTGTTTCTTTCAGTTACCACGGGAAGAAGATCTGACAAATTCTTGGCTGTTGATCCTTCCCGGATGAATAAAAACATCCCTGAAGAAAGTTTTTCATGGGCCTCAGCGACGGTGGCACATTCGTGATCTGACAATATTCCATTTCCGATATAGGCCTGAAGATCTTTACCGCTTAAGCCGGGAGCATGGCCATCGATCGGAACTTTTTTTTCCATAGCCAAGGCAAGCTTTTGCACAACTTCCTCGTCCTGGTTGAGAACGCCAGGGAAATTCATCATTTCAGCAACTCCAATCACCCGAGGCAAGGTCAACAATTGCCCCAGATCAACAGAAGAGAGCCTGGCTCCAGAATTTTCGAGATGAGTAGCAGGGACACATGAGGGAGCCATCACATATATAGTACAGGGAAGATCTTTACTTTCTTCCAATACATACTTTACCCCCTCAACGCCAGCGACATTAGCAATTTCATGCGGATCACAAATAACAGTCGTTGTACCGTGAGGTAATACAGTTCCAACAAATTGCCGTGGACTGAGCATGGAACTTTCTATGTGAATATGTCCCTCCATAAAACCTGGACTGACAAATGCCCCCTTGCAATCTATTTCTTTATGCCCGGAATAGTCACCAATTCCAGCAATTGTATCGCCACAAATTGCGACATCAGCGGGAACTGTCTCTCCACAAAAAACATCAACCACACGGCAATTTTTCAGAACACAATCAGCAAGCTCAAGCCCCCTTGCCTGTAGAGTTCTCTTTTTAATATACGGGTCAATTTTCATTTCAAAACCTCATCAGGAGAATTGGCTGGTAAAAGATAGAGATAAACCATATTAAACCTTCTTAAATAAAATATTGCCATTAATATAGTTTACAGCAGCGAGCCAAAAGTACATTTCAACATTGCGAGACCAGATCGAATCTGCTAAAAATTAAACTTAAACTATTATGAAAAAACCAAAACCTCCATTACCAAAAATACACCAAAAGAGCTTTCTCATTGACAGCCACTGCCATCTCGACATGAGCAGTTACGAGGAAGACCTGAACCTGGTGCTCGAAAGGGCCAAATCCAATGGCATACGATCTATCATCGCCATTGGCATTGACGAGAAAAGCTCTATATCTGCCATTGAACTAGCCAAACACCACTCCATGGTCAAGGCCACCGTTGGCGTTCATCCACACGATGTCGAACAGGCTAACGAAGCTACCTATACGCGTCTAAAGCAACTAGCTCTGGATAATAAAAATTATGTCGTTGGGTACGGTGAAATTGGCCTGGATTACGCAAAACAATACGCTAAGCCCGCTCTCCAAAAAAAAGCCTTCCACAAACAATTACTCCTTGCAAAAGACCTCGGCCTGCCCGTTATTATTCACGACCGTGAGGCCCATGACGACACCCTGGAAGCACTCAAACTCACTGGTCCTTTTCCAAACAGAGGGGTACTACACTGTTTTTCTGGTGACATAACCTTTGCCGAAAAAGTAATTGATCTTGGTTTTTTTATCTCAATCCCAGGTGTTGTAACCTTCAAAAATGGCCTCGATCTTCAGGAAGTTGCCACAAACATCCCTCTGGATTCATTGATTTTGGAAACGGATGGACCTTTTCTGGCTCCCGTTCCCTGGAGAGGAAAACGGAACGAACCCTCATACCTGCTCTACACTGCTGAAAAAGTAGCGGCACTTAAAAAAGTCACTCTGGAAGAAGTTGCAGACCATACCAGTAAAAATGTCGAACGTCTCTTCAATTACAGAGCCAGAGAGTAACGCCTATGTCCATTGCCAACAATATCCGCAATATCCAGAACAACATAAACAAAACTGCACAAAGCTGTGGCAGAAACCCCTCTTCAATCAAATTGATTGCGGTATCAAAGCGCCATTCTATTGCCAGCATCAAAGAAGCAATGGAAGCAGGGCAATTTTATTTTGGTGAAAACTATATTCAGGAAGCTGCAGAAAAGAGACACAACAGTCAGGATAGCGCCATGTTTCATTTTATTGGTCATATCCAGAGCAACAAGGCAAAACTAGCAGCTGAGCTGTTCTCCATGGTGGAAACTGTGGACAGGTATAAACTCGCAAAAGCCTTAAATGACCACCTCATGAAACTTGATCGGAAATTGGATATTTTAATCCAGGTAAACATAGGTGAGGATCCTAAAAAATCTGGCGTTTCCCCAGAAAAGGCAGGAGAACTCCTCAAACAGATAGCAGTACTCTCACAACTTCGACCAATGGGACTTATGACCATTCCACCATTTTCGACCAATAATGAAAAAACCAGAATTTACTTCAAAGGGCTCAACGCTTTAGGCACAGAACTTGCTAGCCAGGAACTCTTTTTTGATAATGCCAGCGTAGAACTTTCCATGGGAATGTCACAGGATTTTGAAACAGCTATCGAAGAGGGGGCAACGATTGTCAGAATAGGAACTGCAATTTTTGGAAAAAGGCCCGATATGGCCTGATTGTTTTGTTTTTTTTTGACACCATACGCTCAAAAACAAAAAAAGGCACCATCTCGTAAACGAGACGATGCCTTTTTAGAATTACCCTCTATCTAGCTATCAAACTTTTTTAGCAGATGCTCGTTTGGCAGCCTTCAATGGATTAACTCGTACTTTAATTACCGTTATTTCTGGTTTAGCATGGGTGGCAAAATTACAAATCCCCAAACGCCACTTAGCCTCAGGCTGGAGGTATGACTGACAATATTTAGAGCCTGATTCCTCTACAATCCTCTCACATCCTTCACATTTTTCAACAACGGGTTGAAAACTTCTCTCACTAAAGCTTATAGCAGCTTGATTCTGCATGCTGTTCTCCTCAAAGTCAATAATACGTATCTAAAAAAAAAGTAGACATCACACCTACTGCAATCTCACCGTGAATTTCGAACAATAACAAAAACGACCAGACATAACAAGAATAAAACATTCATTCCGACAACAAAATGCAATACACCTGAAATAATTGTCCTGTACAAAGAACCATCGTCCAAATACTGTTATTAATTAGTGTAAGCCAAGAAAATAATCACTTATTATAGCACTCTAGCTTGTAATCTATAACTTCATGATATAGAATAAATCTTGTTGAATATATTAATAATTGTTTTGCATTCAACAGACTTACATTCAACCCATTTTTAACTGTAGTCTGCCCAAAGCAACACAAGAGACGGCCTCGCCGTGCTACAGTAACTGACTGTTTCAATTAAATTAAATAGCACTACCCTGGAGAGCAAATAATGCCGATCTATACATGGAAAGGTATCAATTCATATGGCGACAAGCGTAAAGGCGAGGTGGAAGCACCTGACCAGGCCTCGGCCCTAGGCCATCTCAAGCGGCTTCGCATTAAAGACCCTGTTGTTAAGGAAAAACCCAAAGATCTTCTAGAAAACATTACTTTCTTTCAACCTAAAGTTACCGGCAAAGATATAGTTATCTTCACCAGACAACTTTCCACAATGATTGATGCGGGCCTTCCTTTAGTCCAAGGGCTAGAAATTCTATCAAAACAACAAGAGAACTCAACTTTCAAAAAAGTTCTGACAAGTATCAAGAGGGACGTTGAAACTGGCACAACATTTGCCGACGCCATGCGAAAACACCCTAAAGTTTTTGACAACCTTTTTTCAAATATGATTGAAGCTGGGGAAACGGGAGGTATACTTGACACCATTTTAGGCAGACTTGCTGTCTTCATGGAAAAATCCATGGCCCTGAAGAAAAAAATCAAAGGCGCCATGACCTATCCGGTTATCTGTCTTGCCATTGCAGCACTTATTCTTGTTGTAATTTTAGTTTTTGTTATTCCCGTGTTTGAAGAGATGTTTGCAAGTTTTGGGTCAGCACTTCCGATACCCACCCAAATAGTAGTTACTATGTCTCAGACTTTTCAACAAAACTTCGTTTGGATTGCAATGGGAATTTTTGCACTGTTCTATACCATCAAGAAAATTTATTCTACTGAGACTGGGCGAATAAAAATGGATTCGATGTTTCTAAAGGCACCAGTTGCCGGTCCATTAATCAAAAAAGTCGCAGTTTCCAAATTCACAAGGACTCTCAGTACCATGTTGCAAAGCGGTGTTCCTATCCTTGACGCATTGCAGGTAGTAGCGAAAACAGCAGGGAATAAAGTCATTGAAGCTGCTGTTTTTCGTGTCGCTGACAGCATAGCGGAAGGACGCCCTATCGCTGAACCTCTTGAGGAGAGCGGTGTTTTTCCAAATATGGTTGTTCAGATGATTAATGTTGGTGAATCGGTTGGTGCACTCGATACTATGCTCGCAAAAATTGCCGATTTCTACGATGGAGAAGTTGATCAGGCTGTTGAAAACCTAACAGCTATGATTGAACCATTTATGATGGTATTTCTCGGTGGCATGATAGGTGGGTTAGTTATTGCCATGTACCTTCCAATTTTTTCCATGGCAAGTGCCGTTGGAGGATAAAAAATGCTACATTACTGTTGACTTTATTTTCCTAAAGCATATCATTAGTTAATGTAAATAATTAAACATCGATTATCTCAAGAGAGGATTTAACTATGACACTCACAAAGGCTGATCTTGTTCAGCAGGTATACAAATCTCACGGTTCTTTAACAAAAGCCCAGGCAACTGATTCTGTGGAAGCTTTTCTGCGTATCTCCAAAACATCACTTATTGGTGGCACTGATCTGCTTCTAAGTGGTTTCGGAAAATTTAATGTCAAAGATAAAAAATCAAGAAGAGGCCGGAATCCTCAGACTGGAGATGAACTAACACTGGATGCCAGACGTGTTGTTACATTTAAACCATCTGGAATTCTTCGTGACAAGATTAATGAGGTCTGATTTTTAATAGCCTTGGTATGATACCGGTTTAAATCTCATGTTAACCTGTACATGTTCTCATTACATGAGAGCAGGTACAGGTTTTTTTATTTTAGAATAACCACTGTACTCCTAGCCAGCATATCCCAATGCAATTCTTACCTACCCTTCATACAATTGACATAACGCATATTCACTATTCCGACGAATGGAACCTTCACCCCTTCCTGCCACCTGAACAGCCATCAATTTTCCTTATTGAATCTATTCGTCGAGTAGGCCTACTCCAACCATTAATTCTGCAAAAACTTTCGACTGATGCTTACCAATTACTTTGTGGAAGATCCAGACTTAGAGCCTTGCAAACAACAAGCCCTCACAAAAGGTCAATTGCATGCCTCATTGTTGCTGAGAACACACCACCAAAACAAATATTATCCTATATACTAGAAGATCAGTTACTATCCGCCCCCATTACTGCCATCGAAAAATCCTACTTTTTTAGCCATTGTTTAAAATACATGGACAGCAAAGAGGCTGCGGAGAGATTCCTTCCAATTCTTAACGAAAAAATCCAACTGTACACTATTAAAAGACTTTTAGAATTATTGAAACTCGAACGGGAAATACAACTTAGCGTACACAATAGCGTCGTTGCTGAGAAAACAGCATATGAACTACTCAGATTGAAGAAAGGAGACAGACAGATACTTCATACTCTTTTTATTGAATTAAAACTGGGAGGGGGAAAACAAAAAAGGCTCCTCTCTCTTTGTAAAGACCTGGCTTACAGAGAGGGCACTTCAATAGCAGAACTAGTAGGCAAATCTGAATTCTCAGAGATTATCGCACATCCAGAAATGAATCAACCACAAAAAGCGACTGTTCTGTTAGCGAATATGCAAAAAATGATTTTTCCGCAAAGCAATTGCGCCGAAGAAGTATTCAAAAAGAAAATTACCTCCTTGAATCTCCCTGCAACCTGTACAGTAACACATGCACTCTCATTTGAAACAGATACTGTTTCTCTTACGATGCAATTTGAAACGCTTACTGAGCTGGAGAAACAACTCCCGGGGATACTCAACACTACGACTAACAACAAACAGCTACACACTGGACTCAGTTAAGTATTCTTTGATGAGACATCCACTATCAGACATGTGTTTTTATACAGGGAAAGCGAATAGAAAGAATTTAGAAAAAATCTCCCTGAATAAGTAAATCTTCCCCACATTTTCTATAGAGAACGTTGTTTAATTTTGGTGCATTCTCGTTATCACTGACGGAAAAGCCACTCAGCAAAGGTGTTCCTGACGTCCCCCCAAACAGAGGAGCGACAAAAAGCATTACTCTGTCCACCAGAGATTCCCTGAGGAAACTGCCATGAATTTCAGCACCACCTTCTACAAGCAGAGAACAGATACCTTTTTCCCCGAGAAAATTTAAGACCTTATCCAGATTTAATCCCTTGCCATTTTTGTCTAAAGCCACCGATTCAACTTGCACCCCATCCATACTGTTAAGCAGTTCAATTTTATCCTTAGCAGCAAAGGGTGAACAAAAAATCAAAGTTTGAGCAGCAGAGTCAAGATGAAGGATTTTGGATTGAGAAGAAATCTTTAAAGAACTATCAAGTATAACGCGGAGGGGATCTCTGCCACGTTTACCAAGTCGCGTTGTAAGGGATGGATTATCGGCGTTAACAGTCCCGGAGCCAATCAGGATGGCATCCAGACTGTTACGAAGACCATGGACGATACGCTGGCTTTTCTTGCCAGTCATTATTCCCGATATTCCAGACTGATAGCTAAGCTTCCCGTCAAGGCTCATCCCAGCCTTCATAACTACAAATGGTCTACCAGTTGTAATATGCTTCACAAAGGGGAGATTAATGTCCCTGCATTCTTTTTCAAGAACACCACTCAGAACATCTATCCCATGCTCTTTCAGATAGGTATTACCGCTACCATTTACCAAGGGATTAGGATCTTCCATACCGACAACTACCCGCTTAATTCCAGCTGCGGCAACAGCATGACTGCAGGGTGGCGTACGACCGGTATGATTACAGGGTTCAAGGGTTACATAGATTGTCGCCCCCCTGGCTCTGTCCCCTGCCCTACGCAGTGCATGTATCTCTGCGTGAGGAGTTCCGGCTTTTTTATGATACCCACGACTTATAATTGTATCATCGTCCTGTACGATCACAGCGCCAACACATGGATTAGGGGAGGTCCTCCCAATTCCTTTTCGGGCCTCACGCAGAGCAATACGCATAAAACGTATATCGCACTTCGAGAATTTCTTCTCAGCCTTCATCATCGGACTCAATAACACCCCTTGAATCAAGCAGACCTTTCAATTCATCCATAAATTCATTCACATCTTTAAATTGGCGATATACAGACGCAAACCGGACATAGGCAACTTCATCCAGTCTCGGAAGGTCTTCCATAACCCATTCGCCGATGACCTCAGAGGGAACTTCCTTGGAAGGAAAATCCTGCAACTTGCTTTCAATATTATCTACAAACTCGTCAATATCATCACAGCTAACAGGACGTTTTTCACAGGCTTTTTCAAGTCCAACAACCATCTTTTGCCTATCCCACACTTCCCTACGGCCATCCTTCTTCACAAGCATTGGAAGCATGACTTCAAGACGTTCGTAGGTAGTAAAGCGTTGTTCACAGGAGAGACAGGAGCGACGTCTTCTGGTTATTGTACTTTCTTTATTGAGCCGTGAGTCAATAACCTTATTATCAAGATGACCACAATATGGACATTTCATGGGTACTCCGGTTTACTAAAAAATATTAGAGAGGGGGTAGGTTTCACACAAAGATCGTACTTCTCCACGCACCGCAGACATTGCTTCTTCATTTCTTTCCGTGAGCACCCGTTCAATCCATTCTGCAATCAGCCCCATTTCTTTAATTCCAAGACCTCTTGTTGTAACTGCAGGAGTACCTATACGAATACCGGAAGTGACAAATCTGGGTTGTTTGTCAAAGGGAATCGCATTTTTATTCGTGGTCAGCCCTGCTTTCTCAAGTAATTCCTCGGCCTCTTTACCTGTTATATCCTTACCGGACAGATCCAGGAGTATAAGGTGATTATCTGTTCCCCCGGAGACAAGTCTGAAGCCTTTTTCAACAAGATTCCGACCGAGAGCACTTGCATTATCCACAACCTGCTGCTGGTAGCTCTTGAACGAATCGCTCATGGCCTCTTTGAAGGCTACAGCCTTGGCAGAAATAACATGAACAAGTGGGCCTCCCTGGATACCAGGGAAAATGTTTGAGTTTAAACTCTTTCCCCATTTGTTCTTAGCAAGAATCAACCCACCCCTTGGGCCCCGCATTGTCTTATGGGTGGTTGTTGTTACAAAATCAGCATATGGTACAGGTGAGGGATGAACCCCTGCTGCAACAAGGCCTGCAATATGTGCCATATCTACCATAAACAGGGCGCCTATCTGATCTGCAATCCTCCGAAATCCTTCAAAGTCAATAAAACGCGAATAGGCAGAAGCTCCGGCAACTATCATCTTGGGACGATTTTCAAAAGCGATGCGTTCAACCTCTTCCATATTGATCTGTTCAGTTCCTTTTTCAACACCGTATGAGATAAAGTTATACAACTGACCGGAAAAATTAACCCCACTCCCATGGGTAAGATGTCCACCATGGGCAAGATCCATTCCAAGCACTTTATCCCCAGGTTTCAGTGTGGCAAAATAGACAGCCATATTCGCTTGAGAACCGGAATGGGGTTGAACGTTGGCATATTCAGCACCAAAAATTTCTTTAGCCCTGTTAATTGCAAGTGTCTCGACTTTATCTGCCTGATCACATCCACCATAATATCGTTTCTGAGGATAGCCTTCAGCGTATTTATTGGTGAAAATGGAGCCTTGAGCTTCAAGAACTGCTGCTGAAACTATATTTTCAGATGCAATCAACTCTAGCTGGCTGTTTTGACGCTCATACTCATCATTAATACAAGTAAAGATATCCGGATCGGTATTTTGTAAAGCAGACATAAACATTCTCTCTTAGTATTCGAATGGCATCTGTTTGTTAATAAACAGACGAAAAAAACCGGCATACCAAAAAAAGGTGCGCCGGTTTTAGCAGTAATTTATAACACTATCACTTTAACTGAACAACTCTATACGACGCTGATGCCTTCCACCTCCAAATGGGGTGTTCAACCAGGTTCGGACAATTTCCATCGCGACTCCAGGACCGGTCACACGTTCTCCCATGCAGAGGACGTTAGCATCATTATGTTCACGGCTCATGCAAGCTGTATACTGCTCACTGCATAATGCGGCCCTGATACCTTTATGTTTATTTGCAGCCATGGACATGCCTATTCCTGTTCCACAGATCAGAATTCCCCTATCGGCTTCGGCAGTCATTACTTTTTCACAGACCATATCAGCAAAGCTGGGGTAATCTACAGATTGTTCGTCATAGCAACCGACATCAAGAACCTCATGGCCCAGTTCTTTCAAAAGAGGAAGTATCACTTCTTTTAATGAAAAACCGCCATGATCTGAACCTATTGCTACTTTCATAGTATCCCCTTCATAAAAATCAAGACTCGAAACGTTTCATAACAACAACACCATTGGTTCCACCAAAACCAAAAGAGTTGGAAATTGCTGCTCTAATCTCCATCTTTCTTGCAACATGAGGAACATAGTCCAGGTCACATTCCACACTTGGAGTATCTAAATTAATGGTGGGCGGTGCAATCTGATCCTTGATAGTCATGGCTAAAAAGGCTGCCTCCAATCCTCCGGCAGCGCCAAGTGCATGGCCGGTCATGGATTTCGTTGAACTAATGGCTAGTTTAGCTGTATGTTCGCCAAACACTGTTTTAATCGCGGCAGTTTCACAACGATCATTCAAGGGCGTTGACGTTCCATGGGCATTGACATAATCAATATCAGATGGTTGCAAGCCAGCATCTTGCAGTGCCATTTTCATACAGCGAGCAGCACCGTTTCCATCTTCTGGAGGAGCTGCAATATGATAGGCATCACTGGATGCACCGGAACCAATCATTTCAGCGTAAATATCGGCCCCTCTTTCGAGTGCATGCTCAAGTTCCTCAAGTACCAGCATTCCGGCACCCTCAGCAATCAAAAAACCATCCCGATCTTTATCAAAAGGCCGAGAAGCTTTAGTGGGATCGTCATTTCTAGTGGATAGAGCTTTCATAGATGCAAAACCACCAATCCCTAGCGGACAAATGACCGATTCCGTACCGCCGGTTATAACAGCATCGGTGGTTCCATAAACAATTGATTTAAACGCTTCCCCTACAGCATGGGTTCCTGCAGCACATGCTGTAGACAATGACAAATTAGGACCCTTGGCCCCAATTTGCATGGATATATGACCGGATGGCATATTGGGAATGGCCATTGGAATAAAGAAAGGCGATATTCTTTTGGGGCCGCGATCAAGGAAGATACTGTGGTTCTTCTCAATAGTTCCTAGACCACCCATGCCACAACCAGTGATAACACCAATCCTGTTGCAGTTGCTGTCAGTAATATTGAGTCCACTGTCTTCAACGGCGGAGCGAGCAGCCACAATGCCATATTGAACAAAAAGATCGAGATGTTTTGAACTTTTTTTATCAAAATGATCAAGAGTTTCAAAATCTGAAACCTCGCCTGCTATTTGCGACGCAAATCCGGATGCATCAAAACGTGTAATTAGTCCAATACCACTCACCCCATTAAGAATATTCTTCCAGGTTTTATCCCTTCCGGTTCCTAATGGAGTTACTAAACCAATTCCGGTAACAACTACTCTGCGCTTAGCCATGTATCCCTCTTGAGTTTCCAGGAGGCAACAAGTACCCCCGGGAGGTAATTATTTCAAGTTGTTTACAAAATCAATAGCATTCTGGACAGTGGCTATTTTCTCAGCTTCTTCATCTGGAATTTCCACATCAAATTCCTCTTCCATCGCCATAATCAGCTCAACGAGATCGAGGGAATCGGCACCAAGGTCATCGACAAAGGATGCGCCGGAAACTACTTTATCTTTATCAACACTCAACTGCTCAACAATAATATCAACCATCTGTTGTTCAATTGCCATTTTCAAACTCCTGTAGTTGTTTTCTATTCTTTTATGAACCCCGAATTTTCGAGTATTCAGTTACAAACACAAATGCTATTAATACCAAACTCAGACGCAACTGTAAATCACATATACATTCCACCATTCACATGGATAGTGTTGCCTGTGACATAGGCCCCATCATCACTTACTAGATAAGCAACCGCACCCGCAATATCTTCAGGGGTCCCGAGACTTGCCAGTGGAATTTGATCCTTAATCTTTTCCTGTATTTCTTCTGGAAGATCACGGGTCATATCGGTGCTAATATATCCAGGTGCAACCGCATTAACTGTAATATTCCGAGTTGCAAATTCACGTGCCATTGATTTTGTTAACCCCTGCATACCAGCTTTGGCAGAGGCGTAGTTCACCTGACCGGCATTTCCGGAAAACCCAATAACAGAGGAAATATTGACAATACGCCCCCAACGTTTTTTCATCATGGAACGTGCGGCTGCTTTAGCACAGATAAAAGAACCTTTGAGATTAGTATCAAGCACAGCATCCCAATCATCTTCTTTCATCCTGGCCATCAATCCATCACGGGTAATCCCAGCATTATTTACTAGTATATCCAGTGACCCTGCATCTTGAATAAGCTGTTTGATTGCATCCTGAGCCTGAACAACATCTCCGACATTAAAGGCAAGGATGTCAGCACTCCCACCAGCATCGGTAATTACCTTCAGGGTTTCTCTGGCCGCATCAGGGTTAGAAACGTAATTTATATAGACATGCGCCCCCATAGCAGCCAATCGAATACAGATTGCACGACCGATACCTCTACTACCACCAGTAACCAGTGCGGTTTTTCCTTTCAGGCTCATGATTTTCGTTGTTCCTCGATTTTACTGATAAGTTTTGGTAGTACCTCAAACAGATCGCCCACGATACCAAAATCCGCCACATTAAAAATCGGAGCATTCTCATCACGATTTATGGCAACAATAGTTTCAGATGACTGCATTCCAGCAACATGTTGAATAGCACCGGAAATACCACAGGCTATATATAACTTTGGCGCCACTGTCTTCCCTGTCTGCCCAACCTGATGAGGATACCCTATCCATCCGGCATCGACCACAGCACGACTTGCAGAGACGGAGCCATCAAGACTCTTTGCAAGATCACGGATTAGAGCAAAACCTTTTTCACTATCAAGTCCTCGTCCTCCACCAACCAGGATATCAGCTTCCTGAATATTAACATCATCATTTTCAGATACCACGGATTCCAAAACCCGGACTTTTGATTTGAGCATGGCAGGATCTAATTTCACATCAATAATTTGACCACTGAGAGTGGAATCAAACTCAAGTTCCTTCATCACATTAGGTCGCACCGTGGACATCTGAGGTCTGGAGCCGGGACACTCAATAGTGGCCATAATATTGCCACCAAAGGCTGGTCGTGTTTGCAGTAAAGCCCCATCATCAGCACGAATTGCAAGCTGAGTACAATCTGCAGTAAGTCCGGCCCCAAGAGCGTTGGCAACACCTGGAAAAAAAGAACGACCAATGGCAGTTGCGCCAGCAAGTACAACTTCCGGTTTCTCCCGTCGAATGAGATCCGTGAGTACTGCCCCATAGGTTTCATCTGTAAAAAAGTGAAGGACCGGATCATCAGCACGATATACAATATCAGCTCCATGACCTATCAGCCTGTCCGCACTGTCTCCTGTTCCTGAACCGATCAGGACTGCAACAAGTTTGACACCCCGGGCATCGGCAAGTTTACGGCCAACGCCAAGAAGTTCCAAGGCTACAGTTGCTAAATTACCACCCCTGAATTCACAGTACACCCAGATGCCACTCCAGCTATCAAGATCAACTTGAACACTTTTTTCAGCACCTTCAATTGTTAACGCTTCAAACTCACAGGTATCTACGCAGGCCCCACAAAGCGTACAGGTTTCAGCAACAACGGCAAGACCATCGACAACTTCAATGGCCCCAAAAGCACAATTATCTTCACAAACCCCGCAACCGGTGCACTGATCATTATCAACTATTAGCATCGCTCTCTTTCTCCAGTCTCTTTATAGGTAGACAGCAAGTTTTTCAACCAGTTGTTCAACCTGCTCATCTATAGATCCGGTCAAAAGAGCTCTCTCTCCACGCGGTGGTGGCGGGAAAACATTAACCACTTGAGTCGGTGAACCAGCCAGACCAATTTTTGCAGGATCAGCTCCCACATCAGCAGCAGACAACACCAGAATTTCAGTCTTTTTAGCCCTCATCTTTCCCTTCAGCGAAGGAACACGAGGGTTGTTTATATCTTTTACAACGGTAAGCAGTATGGGATATCCCGCAGCAAGTACATCGTATCCATCATCCATCATCCGTTCCATCACAAGTTCTTTATCCGTAGCCTCACGGATTTTCTGAATACAGGTAACAAAGGGAATATCAAGCTGGATGGCAAGACCTGGCCCGACCTGAGCAGTATCACCATCTATCGCCTGTTTACCGCAGAGAATCAGGTCAAAGTCACCTATCTTTTGCACAGCCTTAGCAAGAGTGTAAGAGGTAGCCCAAGTGTCGGCCCCCGCAAAGGCACGATCTGAGACAAGTACAGCGTTATCAGCCCCACAGGAGATCGCTTGTCGAAGAACGTCTTCAGCTTGGGGTGGCCCCATGCTTAACACGGTTACAGTCCCCCCCAGCTCCTCTTTCAAGCGGACAGCTTCTTCAACAGCATGCTGATCATAGGGGTTCATAATGGATTGGACCCCTTCTCTTGCAAGTGTATTGGTTACGGGATCAAGACGAACATCTTTTGCGTCCGGCACCTGTTTTATACAGACAACGATTTTCATATTAATAAACTCTGTTCACTATTTGCGGGAGTATTCTTTGTTCAATTCCTGGCCAATCACATTACGCTGAACTTGATTCGTTCCTTCATAAATTTGAAGAATTTTCGCATCACGCATCATTTTTTCGACGGGATATTCTCTCATATAGCCATATCCACCCATAACCTGAACAGCATCCGTACTCACTTTCATGGCCATATCTGTGGCCATAACTTTACACATTGAGGAAACCTTGGACATATCCTTAGGATGGGCATCTATATGTTTGGCTGATGCGTAGACAAGAGCCCTTGAAGCCTCAAGCTGGATGGCCATATCAGCTAATATATGCTGAACGGCCTGGAATCCTATAATGGGTTTCTTAAATTGAATTCTCTGTTTGGCATAGGTTGTGGCCTCATCAATACAGGCCTGCCCAATCCCAAGGCCAAGTGCTGCAATACCTGGACGGGATGAATCAAGCGTTTTCATAACAGTGATAAATCCTGTACCCTTGCGCCCTACAAGTCTTTCCTTGGGAATTCTGCAATCCTTGAATATCAACTCTGTGGTAGACGAAGCACGGATACCCATTTTTTTCTCTTTGGGGCCACAGCTGAAACCGGGATCACCTTCTTCCACGACAAAGATAGAGGCACCACGCGCTCCTTTAGACCTGTCAGTAATGGCGATCACTGTATAAATCTGTGCCTCACCACCATTGGTAATCCATTGTTTGGTGCCATTTACTACCCACTCATCGCCATCAAGAACAGCCGTAGTCTGGATCCCTGATGCATCTGATCCGGCATTGGCTTCGGTGAGTCCAAATGCAGCAAACTTCTTTCCTGCAGCAACTGCAGGGAGATATTTCTGTTTCATCTCTTCAGATCCGGCGATCAAGATCGGATAAATTCCAAGTGCACTTGCTGCAAACGCTGTAGCAACACCAATACAGCCACGACCGAGCTGTTCAAGAGCAAGCACAATATCAAAACAGCCACCACCGAATCCACCATACTCTTCAGGAATGGGCACTCCAAACAAGTCGGCCTTACCCATATTTTCCAGAATTTCACGAGGAAATTCATCTTTTTCATCTAACTCTGCACGCTTTGGAATGATCTGCTCGTCAGTAATCTGCTTGGCAATCTCCACGATCATGCTCTGTTCTTCTGTAAGAAAATAATCCATCGTCACTCCTGTCTACCACCTTATCAAAGATGCCCCCCAGGTAAACCCACCACCAAAGGAACAAACCAAAAGCAAGTCACCACGTTTCAGACGTCCTTCACGGTTTGCCTCGTCGAGCGCAATCGGAATGGAAGCCGCTGATGTATTACCATATTTCTGGACGTTTATGAACACTTTTTCTTTATTGATACCAAGGCGCGAAACAAGTTTTTTCAGTATCCTAATGTTTGCCTGATGAGGGATCATCACATCTATGGCATCAAGATCAATTTGTTCACGAATAAGTAAATCTTCAATTGCCCCCTGCATGGCCTTAACTGCATACTTGAAGACTTCCTTACCTTCCATAAGAATGTGAGCCCCAGGATTATCGGGTTGCTCAAGTTCAGGATTGGATGACGGGGCAGTGTGCATATAGAGAAGATTCCAGAGCGTACCATCGGAAAACAGATTTGACCCAACTACACCGCGATCATCAGCTTGATAGTCAAGGACTACCGCACCGGCACCGTCACCAAACAA
The DNA here is from genome assembly GCA_964538055.1 of uncultured Desulfocapsa sp. Classification (GTDB taxonomy): domain Bacteria; phylum Desulfobacterota; class Desulfobulbia; order Desulfobulbales; family Desulfocapsaceae; genus Desulfocapsa. Next base: position 24,907 of record CAZIDU010000017.1, read on the forward strand.
AATACAGGTATTTCTGTCCTTCCAGTTAGTGCGGCTTGATAATGTCTCTGCGCCAATGACAAGGATTTTTCTTTGTTGTTCAGCACGGAGATACTTATCTCCATTATCAAGTGCAAAAAGGAATCCGGAACAGGCAGCATTGACATCGTAGGCAAAGGCCTTTGTTGCACCAAGTTCCTTTTGGACAAAGCAGGCACAGGAAGGCATAAGCATATGGGAACTCATGGTGGCGACAATAATGAGATCTATCTCATTGGCTGTAACCTGCGCCATAGCCATGGCCTTTCTTGCAGCCGAAGTTGCAAGTTGAAATGTCTGCTCACCCTTGCCACTTATACGCCGAGTCGAAATCCCCGTACGACTCATAATCCATTCATCACTGGTTTCAACTAATTTTTCCAGATCGTGATTTGAAAGGACCCTTTCGGGGAGACATGAACCGGTTCCCAGAATAACCGCACCCATTATTTCTTCTCCACCAGAGGTTCGGCATGTTCCTTAAGGCTCGCCACAATCTTTTCGTTTACCTTGATTTCTACTATTTTTGCAGCCTCAAGAATTGCATTTTTGATGGCAATGGCATTGGATTTTCCATGACAGATGATTCCCGTTCCATTTATTCCAAGCAGTGGTGCTCCACCATATTCAGCATAATCGACACGCTTCTTGAGCTTTCGGAATATAGGTCTTAGTAGAAAATAACCAATTTTAGCCTTAAAAGAGCTCATAATCCCGTCACGAATCATCTCCGAGGCTGCTTCAATGAGCCCCTCACTAACTTTCAGGCAAATATTCCCGACAAAGCCATCACAAACGATAACATCAACGTTCCCTTGAAATATATCTCTGCCTTCAACATTGCCAATATAATTCAGAGAACTGTTGGCTAGCATTGCATGGGTTTCCTTCACAAGCAGGTTTCCTTTACCTGTCTCTGCACCAATACTTAAGATTCCAACTCGTGGAGAATCAATATCAAAGACTTTTGAAAAGGCACAAGCCATAAGTGCAAATTGAAAAAGATGGTGCGCGCGACAATCAACATTGGCACCAACATCCATCATAATAACAGGTTTTTTCAGCGTGGGAAAAGCGTTGGCAATACCAGGACGTGACACATTTTCAATGCGTCCGAGTTTTCGAATGGCTGCGGCCATGGTTGCACCGGAATTTCCAGCACTGACAGCAGCCTCTGCCTCACCTTTTTTGACAAGGTCAAAAGCAAGCATAACAGAGGAATTTTTCTTCTTCCGAATGGCATCGACGGGAGATTCCCCCATTTCAACCACCTCAGAGGTGTGTACAATCCGTAATCTGGAAAGAATACCATCGTCTGGTGTAATTCGATCAAGACAGGCCTGAATGGCAGATTCGTCTCCAACCAGGATCAGCTCCAGATCTGTTTCCTCTAAAGCCTGTATTGCCCCGGCTATCTGCTCATCAGGCCCATGGTCTCCGCCCATGGCATCCAAGGCAATACGCATGGTATTCGTCCTACTCTATTTCGGCTTCCAGACTATAAACAGAACGTCCCTTATACATACCACAACCTGGGCAGATACGATGGGGCATTTTTGGTTCTCCACATTCTGAACATTTATTGACTCCAGGTGCAGTCAACGCATCGTGGGACCTTCTTTTTCTGGTACGGGAACGGGAATGTCTTCTTTTTGGTACAGCCATGATCTATCCTCCAATAATACAATGTCGCCTCAGCGACACGAGTTGTCTAATTTATCTGTATTTTTTTAATATTGCAAATGGAGAGTCTTTGTTTGTCTCTCTGCATCTGCACAGTTTTTCATTCAAATTAATACCACAACACTCGCACAAGCCTTTACATGTATCACTACATAAACATGATGTGGGTAAGGCGAGTAACAGCTGTTCTCTCAGAATTTCACTACTTTCAACAACAGGGGATGAAAGATATACAACCTCACAATCTTCCTCTGTACAGTTGTGGTCGGTAGCCATTTGCGGCTCCTCTTCCACTCGCAGTTGGTAGTGAAAATCCTGTCCAACCTCAAATTCAACTGTCTTAGCACAGCGATCACATCTGGTGACAACTGCAGCTCCGAAACTGCCATCAAGATGGTATATAGTACCTTCCTGTTGGCTGACCAGAAATTTTGCAACAACTTCTGCTTTCATTCCGGGCACGATACCCGAGAGTTGAAGTGATTCCTCGACAGTGAAACCGTTTTTCTCTGCAACACTATCAGTAAGTAGTATTTCCATTTTCCCTCAGCAACTCACAATACCGGATATGCAAACGAAACTGACGAAAATACCCAATTTCTACAAGAATGGCCACAAAAAAATTTCATCCCGGTAAATGATTACAAAAACAACAGAATTAAAACACAAAAATTATTATAAAATACGAGCAAGACGGCCTGATGTTTTTTCAAGACGCAGGCTGACAATGGAAAGAAGATAGGTAAGAATTCTACTAGCACTTTCAGGAAACAATTGCTGATACTCCATGAAACTCTTTTTAGTGAGGACAAGGAGGGTACTTTTTTTAATTGCTGTTACCCTCGTGCTTCTCAGATGTTCATGGAGAACTGCACATTCCCCGACAACAGCCCCCGAATCAAGCAGTGCAATCACCTGCATCTTTTCCAGAAACCCGGTAAATTTATAAACAGCAAGATGGCCATCCTTTAGAAAGTACAACTCCTCAGCAGGTTCGCCATAGTCAAAGAGAATGTCATCACTGGCTACTGTTTTTTCTGTAAACAGAGCGGCAAGTTCACCAGAGGCCTTTTCGTCTGACAGGCCAATACGTTTGAGTAATTCATCCACTACTCGCTGTCCTCTTTTTCAAGGGTGGCATTTTTTTTTTCAAGCACTTTTACCAGTCCGGCAAATTTGTCCTTCCTGAGAATTGACTTAAACTGTTCCCTGTAATTGCGGAGAAAACTTACGCCTTCTATGTTCAGGTCATAAACTTGCCATCCTATACCATTCTGAAGCATTACATAGCTCACCGAAAAAGGTTCAGTTCCACTGCTGGTGACAAGAGTGGAGACAGCAGCCTTTGCCCCCCTTATCCTCTCGTCTTGATAGACAATTTCCTGCCCCGAGTAGCCTTCAAGTTTTCCTATATAGGCATTCTCGAGAAGTTTGGTGAAAAGTAATTCAAAATGCTGTTGCTGTTTCTCATCTATGCCTCTCCAGGTTTTCCCTAGAACACGTTTTGACATCTCGGTAAAATCAAATCCCTGACTGGCGATGGACATGATTTTTTCTCGCCTTACCTTCTTATGATCGGCACCTGCAAATTCCGGATCACGAATAACGTCGACCATTCCTTCTAGGGTAGGCTTTAAAACTTCCGTTGGCCCGGGAGAGGAGACAGCCACGTGTAGATCAAAGAGAATAAAACAGACCAAGAAAACCAACAATCGTTTGCTAATCATATCAGAATATACTCACTTAAAAATTAAGGTCACAGTTCGTTATCAGTTCTACGTTGCATGGCATTATCATCAATTTTTTTCCTTCTATACTCAAGATAAACCTGACGCATGGAGACATAGGGATCCAGAGAATATTTTTTCAAATCTTCGTACACTTCGGGATTTAAAGACAGCAGATTAACCCTACTCACCACGTAGTACCCGGCACTCACATAAAAATCATCCACATAATACACCATGGGATGCGTATAGACATCTGCAGTAAATCCCACAACATCACGAGCATTTGACGGTCCAATCACTGGAAGACAAAGATACAAACCTTCACCAACTCCCCAATATCCAAGGGTTTGACCAAAATCCTCCTCTTTGGGCTCAAGACCAAATTCTAGCATAGCAGGATCACCAAAGCCAAACACACCGAGGGTGGAATTTATCAGAAAACGAGAGAGTTCAATGCCAGCGTCTTGAATCTTCAACTGCAGCAGGTTGTTCACCAAACGAATGGGAACAGCAAGGTTATTTACAAAATTGCCTATGGAGTAGCGAATTTCCCATGGCAGGACAGTGGAATAGGCAGTGTTTAATGGATTCAAAACCCAGTAGTAGAGTTTGTCGTTAAAATCAAAGAAGACTCTGTTCATCGGCTCAAGTGGATCATAATAGACCTCTTCAACAATCGCTTCGTCATCAAAGAAATCATCATCCAGGAGCATATCCATTGCGTCAGCTGGCTCTTCATTATTTTCTACCACGACATCCTGAACAAGACCTGTACTACTCTTTTGGGCACAACCAAAAGAGCAGCACAAAAGAATCAGGGCTGCGAAAAAAAATACTTTCTGAGTGATTAATCGGATTTTCATAACGCAAAAAAACGGGATCTATTTCACATCACCAAAGGCAAATTTGCTTATAAGCGACTCAATATCCACAGCCGACTCGGTGTCGGTGAGGATATCACCTTCCTTAAATAATTCTTCATCGCCGCCAAGGCTCAAAGCGATAAACTTATCACCAATCAGTCCCTGAGATTTTACTGAGGCCATGGAATCAATCGCAAGTTCCACTTCTTTAGAGAGCTGCAAGGCAACATTTGCCAGGCCATCACTATCAAGCCAGATTTTATCAACCTGGCCGACAACCACTCCTGCAACCTGCACAGAAGCACCCTTTTTGACCCCTGCAATATTATCAAACTGAGCAACTATCGTATAATTTTTACTGTCACTGAACAGGGAAACCTCACCAAGCTGCAGAGCCAGATAGCCAAAGGCAGCAAAACCTGCAATCATAAAGAGGCCTACCATAAATTCAATACTATTTTTCATTGTTCCACCAAATGACTCTGATAAATTTCACCCATTGTGGTTTTTACAAATTTACGAATATGGGGTTTTTCGGACCACTGTATCGCCTCAGGGGATGGAAAAACATCCACTTCACCGTTATGAAGAACGATTACCTGATCGGCAAGATTAAAAACTTTTGGAATATCATGGCTCACAATAATAGACGTGTAGCCGATCTGTTCCTGGGTTCTGGCAAAAAGCTGGTATATTTCCTGGGTCATAACCGGATCTAGGCCTGTGGTTGGTTCATCAAAAAGCATGATCTCCGGTTTCAACTGTAAGGCCCGTGCAAGTCCAGCTCTTTTCTTCATACCACCACTGAGTTGGGCCGGGAATTTATTTTCATGACCAAGCAACTCAAGCTGCTCAAGACTGGATAAAACCTGATCTTTTATTTCAGTCTCTGTTTTTGTTGTTCTTTCGCGAAGGGGCAGGGCAACATTCTCAAAAACAGTCATCGAGTCAAAGAGTGCGGCACCCTGAAAAAGGACACCGAACCTGGTCCGCAACTCTTTTAACTTACGACCTCGTACTCCGGTGGTATCACTTCCTCCCACCAATATCCGGCCACTATCAGCCGCCATAAGACCCAGGATAAGCTTTAAGGTTACACTCTTCCCCTGTCCACTTCCACCTGCGATGACGGTTGTTTTGCCGGCAGGAATGGAAAAATCCACCCTGTCCAGAATGACCTGCCTGCTGCCATCGTCACGAAGAAAGGCTTTTCCAACCCCCCTGAATTCTATTCCAGTACCATTCATATCAGGATAGCCGTGAGCAGATAGTCAAAGATAAGAACCGATATGGACGAAAGAACTACAGCCTGCGTTGTGACTTTTGAGACACTGCGAGCACCAAAGCCGGCCCCCCGTATCTGGTGGACAAAATATCCCCGCCCGGAACAAATCCAGACAATAAGTACGGCGAAGACAAAGGACTTTACGGTACCAAGCATAATATCATGGTTCGTTACGCTGCTCTGCATTCCATCTAGATAACTCCCCGGATTCACTCCCATCAAATACACCCCTGCCACATAGCCTCCTGCAATTCCGACCACGTCAAACAGGACCGTAAGTAGGGGAACAGAAATGAGTGCAGCAAGAAGTTTGGGGGAGATAAGATAGCGAAAAGGATCAACTGCCATGCAGTCAAGTGCATCAATTTGTTCTGAAATTCGCATAATCCCAAGTTCAGCACACATGGCAGACCCGGCACGTCCTGTGACCATAAGGGCAGTGAGCACCGGTCCAAGTTCCATTATAAGAGTGAGTGAGACCGCCGAGCCAAGCATCCCTTCAGCCCCAAATTTATGCAGTGAATAGTAGCCCTGCAGTCCCAAAACCATCCCAGTTGAGGCAGCAGTAAAGAAAATAACAACAAGGGAGCCAACACCAATAAAATTGAGTTGACGCATAAACTCGGAGAATCGAAATGGAGTTCTGAAACAGCCCTGAAGCATTTGGAGCAAATACAATCCCATACGACCAAGGTCTGTGACCACAACAAGGCCGGTACTTCCAAATCGGGATATGACGTTCTGTTGCATGGGCTTAATAATTGAGCAATTTTCAGTTTCAGGAGGCAATGATAAAACAACGAAAGTTTCATCAAACTATTAATCACAATTTTTATGATAAAATCTGCAACAGAGAATGTCAATGCCTGAGAACAATTCCAATTTTCAGAACCTGCTTCTTTTATTGAAAAAATAAGCACCTCCGCACCCTTGGGCGGAAACGAACTGAAATAATTAATTTAGTTTTTTCTCGGGTCGAATGTCTCTCGCAGGGCTTCCCCTATAAATATTAGAAGAACCAGCGTTCCGACAAGGACCAGGAAGGTGGAAAGGGAGAGCCACCATGCGTCAATATTGGCCTTTCCCTGGGCCAGAAGTTCTCCAAGAGATGGCGTAGACGGTGGGACACCAAGCCCCAGAAAATCAAGACTGGTAAGAGCAAGAATTGAAGCAGACATCCTGAACGGTAAAAAAGTGATGACCGGGGTCATCCCATTTGGAAGAAGATGCCTGTACATAATGGTTATGTCCGAAACACCGAGAGCTCTTGCCGCCTTCACATACTCCATATTCCTGCCTTTTAAAAATTCGGCACGTACGTAGTCAGAAAGGCCCATCCAGCTAAACAGGGAGAGAAGCACAAGAAGTAACACCACGCTTGGTTTAAAAATTGATGCAAAAATAATAAGAAGATAGAGTTCGGGCATTGCACCCCATATTTCTATAAACCTTTGGAAAAACAGGTCCACTTTTCCGCCAAAAAATCCCTGAACGGCTCCCGTAATAATCCCAACCAATGTTCCCACGGCGGTGAGGGCAAAGCCAAAGAGAATGCTTAGACGAAAACCATAGAGAAGTCGTGCAAAAACATCCCTTCCGCGATCATCGGTGCCGAGAATATTTTCACCTGTCGGAGGTGAGGGAACGGGGCCATCAATATTAAAATTAATGGATTGGTAGCTGTGGTTGTTTAATGGAAAATAAACTCTATTTCCTTCACTGCTGAGTTTTTCATATATGTAGGGGTCAAGATAGTCAGTTTCGGTTTCAAAATCTCCACCGAAGACAGTTTCCGGATACTCGACCAACAGTGGGAAATATGCCTCCCCCTCATATATGACAAGAAGAGGAACATCGTTGGATATGGCTTCTGCAAACAGACTTGCTATAAAAAAGAAAGAAAAGATAATAAGACTGTAAAAGCCCCTGCGATTACGGCAGAACCGTCGCCACCTTCTCCGGGAGATGCTTACTGATTTCCGCATTTCCTTCTTTTCAATCGGCGCTGTCAAAACTGATCCTTGGGTCAACTACGACATAACTTAAATCCGACAGCAGTCGGGAAAAGAGTCCGATAAGAGTAAAGAAATACAGGGTTCCCAGTACCACCGGGTAGTCACGGTTCAATACCGACTGGTAGGCAAGAAGCCCCATGCCATCAAGTGAGAAAATCGTTTCGATAAGGAGACTTCCCGTGAAGAACGCTGCAATAAAATATCCTGGAAAGCCTGTAATAATAGGGATAATACCATTTCTGAAAACATGTTTATAGAGAACCTGGTTCTCACTCAAGCCCTTGGCACGAGCTGTGAGCACATACTGTTTTCGAATCTCCTCAAGAAATGAATTTTTTGTAAGCATGGTCATTACAGCAAGGCTTCCCACTGCACCCGAGGTAATGGGAAGCACCATATGCCACAGATAATCGAGAATTTTCTTGAGCATGGTCATTTCAGACCAGCCGTCAGAAACAATCCCCCGTAACGGGAAAATATTCCAGAACGAACCACCGCCAAAAAGAACTATCAGAACAATGGCGAGCACAAAGCCGGGTATGGCATATCCGATGAGGATTGCCGTTGAAGTCAGGATGTCAAAACGGGAGCCGTTACGAACTGCCTTACTGATTCCAAGCGGTATGCAGACCCCATAGACAATAATAAAACTCCACAACCCCAGCGACATGGATACTGGCATTCTCGAAATCACCAGGTCCGCCACGGATCGGTGGTAATAGTAGGAATCTCCAAAATCAAACACCATATAATTTTTCATCATGCTTACAAATCGGGTCAAAGGTGGCTGATCAAAGCCATACAACTCTTTAAGTTGATTCACCCGCTTATCATCAAGTCCTGAGTCACCACGATAAATGGAAGTACTTCCTGCTACCTCCCCCCCCTTGCCCAGACCCTCCATCTCAGCAAGTAGTTGTTCCACGGGACCGCCCGGCACAAACTGGGTCACGACAAAAGTGAGCAGCATCACTCCGAACAGGGTCGGAATCATCAGGCCCACACGTTTTACAATATAAAAAATCAAAATAACCGTTTAATCCTTGTAATTTCTCGACCTATATGGCTAGTTGCAATTATGTATTTCAGCTTGCAGTAAATTTCCTTCTTATGTGGCAAAACCTAATGATTACAACAGTAGAAGACCTTAAAGACCTGATGGAACGGGCCCATGAAACAAACGCAGTAGCACTCGATACAGAATTCGTATGGGAAAGAACCTATTACCCCAAACTTGGACTCATCCAGCTGGCTCTTTCCAATGAAGAATGTTTCCTTATCGATCCCTGCGCCTTAGACGATCTTTCTCCACTAGGAGAATTACTCGCTGATAAGTCAGTTGTCAAAATATTTCATGATGCACCTCAGGATCTTTCAATCTTACGTGCTGCAACTGGGAAAGATCCACAGAACATCTTTGACACCAGACTTGCTGCCGGATTTGGAGGACTCACCTCCACTCTTTCTCTGGGGGCCCTGATTGAGTTACTTCTTGATATCAAACTTGAGAAAACTGAAACACGTACCAACTGGCTTAAACGGCCATTGAATTCCAGGCAGACAGAATATGCCATGGATGATGTTCGTTATCTGCGTGCCGTTCGTGTTCTCCTGCTGGCTCGCATTCTCCCGGAAGCCCAGCAATGGATGAACGAGGAGTTGCAGAGACTTGACAATCCGGAGAACTACCTCGGTATCACCGACGAAGAACGCTACACAAAGATAAAAGGAGCCGGAAGCCTCAATTCTCAGTCCCTTGCGATACTCCAGGAGTTAGGCACCTGGCGTGAAGTAGAGGCACGCAAACGAAATCGCCCCCGTGGCCATATCATAAAAGACACGGTGCTGTTGTCCATTGCCCGAGACCACCTCACTGACCCGGATGGTATGGAAAAATGCGGAGAGATCTCCGCAAAAACTATCAAAGCATATGCTCCAACACTTATTCAACTTGTAAATAAGAGCCTGGGACGCTCAAAAGAAGAATGTCCGCCCCTCTTAGGTATTATCAAACTGAGCGGAAAAGAAAAAACCGCCCTCACCGGACTACAGGATTACATTACTCTCAAAAGTGATGTCAGCGGTATCGACCCCGCACTTATCGGTAACAAAAATGAGCTTATGAAGTGTATCAGGCATACTTCTCTCTCCACCTCACGACAAAAAAGCGGCTGGAGAAAGCAATTTCTTGCCGAAATGAAACCGCAATAATAGTTACCCCATCACCTTGAATATTTATTTTGCAGGCGCCATTCGCGGAGGTCGTGATGATGCTGAAATGTATGCAAAGCTCATTCTTTTTCTACAATCACAAGGAACCGTCCTCACTGAACATGTCGGCAATGAGGATCTTCTGCAAGAGGAGCAGTTTCTCACCGAGGAAGAGATATTCAACCGTGATATAAAATGGCTGGAAAAAGCTGACCTGCTTATAGCCGAAGTATCAACTCCTTCACTTGGCGTGGGCTATGAACTTGCTGCTGCTGAAAAAATGGATATTCCCTGCCTCTGTCTGTTCCGCAAAAATCAAGAAATAACCCTGTCTGCCATGATCCATGGTAATCCTTTTTTCCAGATTGTATCTTACACCAGCCTGAAAGAAGTACAGAAATCTCTCTCCGATTATCTCGAAAAATTTCACCAAACATTAAGAAACTCATGAAAACCTATTTCCGTAAGATGCGCGGAGGGGGAAAATCTCCAAAGTTCACTACCCTTTCCTATGTATTCTGGTCATTCATTGGGGCTTTTACAGGCATTGCGGCCCTTCACTATCATCAATTAGACTATCTTCTGGCCACAGCAGATATAAATATGATTATAGGAAGCTTTGGTGCCTCCGCGGTACTTATATACGGAGCCATCGAAAGCCCTCTGGCTCAGCCGAGAAATCTCATTGGAGGGCATATTCTCTCGGCACTTGTTGGTGTGTTTTGCTACCAGTTGTTCCCGACACAACTCTGGATTGCAGCAGCTTTGGCCGTGGCAGCAGCCATTGCTGTCATGCACCTGACCAAAACCCTGCATCCCCCTGGAGGTGCCACTGCACTCATCGCTGTGATCGGCAGTCCGCAACTCCATGATCTCGGCTATCTGTATGCCCTGGTTCCCGTGGCCCGTGGAGCTATCATCCTGCTTGTTGTTGCTCTTATTGTGAACAACATCCCCAAAGGCAGGAAATATCCTCAGTTCTGGTGGTAGTGCAGTGTCAATATAGGATTGTCGTAATAATCAGCTCAAACCTGTTTTATAGTTAAGCGCTACTGTCCCTGGAATAGATGTATCGTAATTATAGGCAGCTATAATGTCCTGTCCCCTTGCAGTCGTAAAACCTGTTCCCCGTAAATCCACCACAAAATTGCAGCACCCCATTTCTTTCAATTCATGAATCCTACCAATCAATGAAAAGGGCTTATTTGCCTGGGTAATGGTTAATCCCTGATTAACACGTACATTAAACTGCTCATCCCTATCATTCTTTAGAAAAAAGCTGTCTTTCTGAATAGACGGGGCAATGCGGGAAGTAAAAAGATCAACCGGGCTAAAAACCGTCTGGAGTTGCTGCCCCCGTTTCTCCCCTCCGAGTAAGGATTTCAGATTTTCTTTATCATCTTCGATGGAAAGGGAAAAATATTGCCCCCCAAGCTCTTGAAAGGCAATCATTGCCTGACTGTTTAGGGCATAGAGCCAGGGACCAGTGATAAACATCCCTTCCCTGACCATGCTGAGAAATTCAAAATGTGCAGGATTATTGAGTCGGAACCCCTTAAACCCTACGGCGACTGCCCTCTCAATCAAGCGTTGAAGAGCAGAACTGTCATCATCAAAAATCACGGACGGCAGATCCCAGATTACCCGTCTCCTGTCATCAGTCCCAATACTTTGTGTCCTAAGAGCTTCTTCGAGGAGTTTACTGCTAAAAGAAAAAATAAATACCAAATCCGGATGATTTTTTACTGCCCTCAGATCTTCCTGCTGATCTGTAACAATATACAACTGACTCTCTTCCTGTTGTTCCCTAACGCCCCCCTTAACACAAACCGCATCCTTAACTGTTCGCAATCGCAGCCCTGTATCTTCTTTTTGCGATTTATTAATGACGTCATACAGTGCTGCATAAAAAGCACGTCGTATTTCCTTTAAGCGACTTGGCTTTATCACAACGGGGGGTAAATCATTTGTCTCAAGACCAGTCAGTACCAGTTCGGGATAGCCACTCTGTGAAAAGACTTTTAAAAGAGTCTCACGTTTCAGGGGTGATGTTCGGGCAGCTATCATTTCAACGGGATAGGTCAATACGATCTCGCTACCACTGTCGACTGCCGCAACGGTAAGGGTTGATTTTTTTTCATCGCACTGAATAACTAATTGAATATTTCTGGTAGGAAGAGGTGCTGCTTTTAATTTTCTCAAACACGCCTCAGTACTCATGGTAAATGACTGGTCACTGGCAAGCATAAAAACCAGAGCCCCAACCTTGACCTTTCCTTTTTTCCCTTTCGCAGGGAGTGGTATGGAAACAAAACTTTCTTTAGTTGCCACTTTACAGCTCTTTTTGCCCTGAAACAGATTCCTTACCGTAAAGCCCTGCCCAGCCATGTCATTACCGGGTTGAATACGAAGTCTATCGCCCACATGAATACGGCCGGACGTTTTAAATGACACAGTATTCCCCTGCAAACGTTCTACCTTTCCAATAATTTTTCCAATACCTCCCTTACGTTTAGGTAAAACAATATCGGCCCCGCCAGCACCTGGAAGAAAACCAGGGCTGCTCTTTCTCCCCATGGCTGTTTCCAACTGCTGTTTGGCCAGGGTAACTGCATTTTTTTCATTGCCACTTTGGAATCAATAACTGTCCTATAAGCTGTAACCACAGCGGCCACATATTCGGGACTTTTCATACGCCCTTCAATTTTGAGACTCATAACTCCGGCATTGGCCAGATCCGGAATCAACTCAATGGCGGAGAAATCACTAGTTGAAAAATAAAACCCGGATTCACCTTCATGATGGTAGCGTCTCCTGCAGGGCTGGATACAACGTCCTCTATTGCCGCTTCTTCCATCGATATAGGAGGAGAAAAGGCAATGCCCTGACATGGAATAGCACAGGGCGCCATGAATAAAATGTTCAATCTCAAGGCTGCTGTTTTTTGAAATATAGGCAATCTCAGCGAGGCTCAACTCACGGGCAAGAACTACCCTTTCAAAACCCAATTTTTCAAGTATTCTAACGCCGGCCAGATTATGAATAACCATTTGGGTTGAGGCGTGAAGTGGAATTTCTGGGAAATACCTGTGAGCCAGCTGATACAAACCAAGATCCTGAATAATTAAGCCATCAACTTTGAGATGTTCAAGTTCACAAAGGACTTCGATCAGCTCGCTTAACTCATCCTCTTTGATAAGGGTATTTAAGGCGACATAAATTTTTTTATTCAGCTTATGGGTGTAGCCGACCATACGGGTCAGTTCATCCATGGTAAAATTTTTGGCCCCGGCCCTTGCAGAAAAGGTCTTCAACCCGCAAAAAACAGCATCGGCACCACATTCAAGGGCAGCAAAAAAAGATTGCAATGAACCGGCTGGGGCCAAAAGCTCCAATTTCATGTTTTTATTTTTTTTTGAATTCATTCTCCCATACAAGCCCTGTATTTTCCATATGTCAAGAAGAGCCTTCCTCCAGCATAATTTCCATAAAAGATCAAATGAGACACATCTGTTCCAGCACAAACGTTAACACAACGTTAACACAATGCTAACACAAACACGTTAACGTTAAGATCGCCAGCTTAATACAAAATTGTTTGTACCAGAAAAACAGTTCCTTATAAATAGGCACACATTTTGCTCCACACTTAATAACTTTTGCAGGTGAGCCAATGGTTAAGTTACATTGCATCTCTTTGCTGGCGCAGTATTTGGCCAGTAGAGATTGTCTGGACCCAAACCATTCTGCAGATATATTTATCATTTTCCACACTTAAGGAAGGAGAACAGAATGAAGAAAGTATCGATCATTTCGATGGCTGCTTTGGGAGCACTCATTGGAAGCACACAGGGTTTTGCAAATGACCATGCCGAAATGGAAGGTCCATTTGACACACCCATGGAAGTAACAGAAATGTGTCTTGAATGCCACGAAGACGCAGCAAAAGAAGTTATGGCAACTACTCACTGGACCTGGGAGAAGATGCAGACTGTTCCCGGAAAGGGCGATATCATGCGTGGCAAGAAAAATGCCATCAATAATTTCTGTGTTTCTGTCCCATCCAACGAAGCACGCTGTACAAGTTGTCATGTCGGCTACGGCTGGAAAGATGACACCTTTGATTTCAGCGATGAATCACGAGTCGATTGTCTCGTCTGTCATGACACCACGGGGACTTATAAAAAACCTGGAGCGGGCGCAGGAATGCCAGCAGGTTTCACAGGCTCTGCAAGCATGGACAAAAAGCCTGTTGATCTTGTAAAAGTTGCCCAGAGTGCTGGAATCCCCACCAGAGATAACTGTATCAACTGCCATGCCTATGGTGGTGGTGGAAACAATGTAAAGCCCGGCGACATGAGTAACTCCATGCGTAATCCAAGTAAAGACCTGGATGTGCATATGGATTCAAAGGGACTTAACTTTAGCTGTCAGCAGTGCCACAAAACTGAGAGCCACTATATCCCTGGCCAATCTCTCCTTGTTTCAGCCACGGACGGTGCCACAACCCTCGCTTGTAGAGATTGTCATGGTGATTCCCCGCATCGCTATTTCCCAACTGCATCAAAATACAATGACCATGCAAAAAGAATTGCCTGCCAGACTTGCCATATAGCCCATTATGCCAAGGCTGATGGAACAAAAATGAGCTGGGACTGGTCAAAAGCTGAGACCGATAAAGCGAAAGCCAAAGAGAAAAAAGTAATTAAAGAACATGGACATGCTGTCTATATCTACAAGAAAGGTCTCTTCACCTACGAAAGTAATGTGGTTCCTACCTATGCCTGGTTTAATGGAACAACTACCGGATATATGATGGGTGACAAAATTGACCCCAGCAAGACAACCGTTCTCAACGATCCTCAGGGTGACAAAAACGATCCCGAAGCAAAGATCATGCCATTCAAGGTTCACTCCGGTAAACAGATTTATGACACCAAGTTTAACTATCTGATTACTCCAAAGGTATGGGGACCAAAAGGTGATCCCGATGCATTCTGGCAGCAATTTGACTGGGACAAGGCGGCAATTGCAGGTATGAAAGCCAGCGGTCTTGAATATAGCGGTTCATTCGATTTTGCTCCCACTGCCACCTACTGGCCCATCAACCATCAGGTTGATCCGAAAGAAAAGGCGCTCAAGTGCCTCGATTGCCACAAAAGTGGTGACCGTATGAATTGGAAGGCCCTCGGTTACGAAGGTGATCCAATGACCAAGAAGTAAGTTAGTACAGAACTCCTGAGTAGTACCCCTTTCTCTAAAGCAGAAAAAGCCCTCTTTTACACAAAGAGGGCTTTTTTTGTTTCTACAGGAATTGCGAAACGTTTAACGGTTATTCAGTATATCCTCAATAGCCCTGCCGTCCTGTAATGTATAAGCAAAAATCGCTTCAAGCAAAGGGCTGACTTTCGCCATTTCCTCCTCCAGCAACAGAAACCCAGGTAAGGGTAAGGCCTTGACAACATTTGCAAGGCCCTGATCTGACATGGATGCAGGGAGAAGGTCAAAATATTTTCTATTTTCAGGGATGCCACAAAGAGCCAACAGCACATCAAGCATATTTCCAAGAAATTCCCCCTGTCCCAGATGTTCAATAATCTGCATAACAGCGGTTGAGGCAGACAGATATTCCTCGCCTATAAGTGCTGGAATCCCAGGGCGACAAGTTTTGGTTGAGGCGAAACAGCGACAAGAAAATGGTCGTACCTCATAGATGGAACAACACTCTTCTTCCAAAAAGGGACAGGGCTCACTGCTGCCATAGGATTCAGGTTCAACATCTTTGCCCTCAAGACAGCTTGCAGCAAAACTATTTGTGGTAAATTCCGGTCTCCGTGTTGCTGCCTTCTTTTGAAATTTAGTAGCAAACCACTCCTGCCTTCCCTGTTCACGGATAAAGCGATGAATAAACTCCCCTTCGACTGCGGTGATCACAACATTCTGGGTACAGCAGGCAGCACATCCTTTCTTACAGGCGAGATCTTCATCGACCCACTTTTCAAATTCTTCGTAGATCCCTATCAGGACCTCTTCTTTTAATGGAATCATTATACTTTTCCTTTCAAAAACCAAATTGGTCTTAATAATTATTAACAAGTAAACTCATTGACATTAACAGTTACCTGCTACTATAGTCATTCATAGGATATTTAACGATATTTTTATCATAACAAACACCTTTATGACCCGTCGTCATAGTCTCACCCGCTTCCCATAAGGTGGAGAAATTCTCGCAGGGGTTGGTACCGTAGCCCAACTACTTAAATTTCAAATCCGCAATTCAATACCCATGACATCGCACACACAACTTCCGGGCAAAAACTTCAGACGGTTTGCAATCTGCGGCGTCATCACTCTGGCCTTCACCCTGCCTGGTTGCATGGTTGGCCCCGATTATCAGGCCCCAGACAGCTCTGCATCCATTCAAATAAGCAGCATTGTCTATCCCGGAGTCCGCTTTGAGCAGACAGACCTCAGTCACTGGTGGGACATATTCAACGACTCTGTACTCAGTTCTCTGATACGTCGAGGAGAACAGAACAATTTCGACATTAAAATGGCCCTTGCACGAGTCAAGGAAGCCCGTGCAGCACTCGGTATAGAGGACTCAGCACTCTATCCAACGGTGGACGCAACCGGTGACATCGCCTGGGGAAAAGAAAGTGAAAATATCAATCCAATGGCTACAGCTGAGCAGACAAAATATTCGCTTTCAGCAGACGCCAGCTGGGAAATAGATCTCTTTGGACGAATCAGACGCTCCATTGAGGCCGCTACGGCCGAATACCAGGCCTCCTGGGAAGATCATAATGATGTCCTGATTAGTATCAGAGCCGAAATCGCGACAAACTACCTCTCAATGCGTAGTCTCCAGGCACAGCTGGAGACAACGAAGAAAAACATCACATCGCAACGGGATATGTTGAACCTGACAAAAGTTCGCTACGACAATGGTATCGCAACCTATCTTGATGTGGCTCAAGCCACACGGGAACTCGCGAACACCGAAGCAGAGCTACCACTGCTACGAATGGATCTGATGAAAAATATCACGGCACTCAGCGCCCTGACAGGAGAGCCTTCTGACACTCTTCGTCAGGAGCTAGGCGTGATCCAGCCTGTGCCGCTCCCATCTGCAGAGTTAACCGTTGGAATCCCGGCTGAACGTATCCGTCAGAGACCCGATGTCAAACTTGCTGAACGCAAGCTCGCCGCCCAGACTGCCCGTATTGGAGTTGCAACGGCAGATCTCTATCCCAGCTTCTCCCTTGTTGGTACACTCGGACTTGCCTCTCTGGATGGTGGAGACCTCCTTGATTCTGCCAGTAATGTCTATGGTATCGGGCCATCACTGCGATGGAATATATTTGACATGGGTCGAATACGGCAAAATATTGGTATCCAGGACGCCAGGACCGAACAGGCCCTGTACTTTTACGAATCGACAATGCTCAATGCAATTAAAGAGGTTGAAGACAGCCTGAGCGGATACCACGAACAGCGTCAACGACTTGTGGCCTTAAACCATTCCGTAGAGGCCTCCATGGAGACCGTCAGCATGTCAACAAAGCTCTACAAAGATGGGCTCACCCCATTTCAGGATGTGCTTGATGCCCAACGTTCTCTGCTGAGCGCAGAGAGTAGTTTAGATGCTGCGACTGGAAATTCTGCTATTCAACTGGTCAGTCTCTACAAAGCTCTTGCAGGTGGCTGGACAACACAGCCAGAAAATCAAAACGAAGTCTCACAATAATCGCCCCCTGACTCCTATGAAAAATTTCATTTCTGCCTCTCTGATCCTCACAACATGCCTTACGACTCTACTCCTCAGTGGCTGTAAAGAAAAAATCCAGGAGACACCAGCTCCGCCACCTCCTCCTGAAGTCACCGTTGCGTTACCGACAGTTCAGGATGTTACCAACTACGCATATTTTACCGGATACACCGAGGCTCGCAAGGAGGTAGATTTCCGTGCCCGCGTGGAAGGCTATCTTGAAAGCTTTTCCTTTACACCCGGTGCCCTGATAGAAAAAGGTGATCTTCTTTTTTCCATTGACCCTAAACCTTTTGAGGCGAATGTTGCAAAAGCAAAAGCAGACCTGGACACCAGGCACGCACAACGTACACTTGCAGATGCAACATTGAAACGTAAAGAAAGTGCCTATAATCAAAAGGCGGTGAGTGAACTAGCGGTGCTTGAAGCCAGAGCGCAATTGAGTATAGCCCAGGCTCAGGTAAAGGAAGCTGAAGCCCAGCTGACTTCAGCCAAACTTCAGCTCTCCTACACCACTATATACGCCCCTGTAAATGGTCGTATAAGCAGAAATATGGTTGATGAGGGTAACCTCGTGGGAGCAGGGGGAGACAAGACCCTGCTGGCAACACTGGTTAACTATGATCCAATCAACGTTTACTTCAATATGGACGAGCGTTCCCTGTTACGCTTTAAAAAACATTTTAAGGAGCAAGCGGAAGGTGACATCACAACAGACAAGATTACCATCGATCTGGGACTGGAGGGGGATGCCGACTACCCATACCCTGGGGTGGCAGACTACATCGACAATCAGGTCGATCTCTCAACCGGAACCATTCAGGTCCGTGCCAAATTTGAGAATAAAGACCTTTTCATAATGCCCGGACTCTTTGCCAAACTCCGTATCCCCACCCGTATCGAAAAAGATGCCCTGCTCGTACCAGAAATTGCTCTGTCTTCTGACCAGCGAGGACGCTTCCTTCTGAGTGTCAAGGAAGATGGGACCGTTGAGTATAAACCTATTGAAATAGGAGCTCTTGTAAAAGGACTTCGGGTAATACGAAAGGGTATAACCAAGAATGAAAAAATCATTGTGAATGGTATCCAGAGAGCGCGTCCGGGTGCAAAAGTGACTCCTAAGCTCGCCAAGAACTGAGTAGAATTCATCCAATACGCCTTACTGTTTGTATACAGGCAAACAGTAAAATTGCTCTTTTTATGTGCAGACAATCAATACTCTTCTAAGAGACTTATCTTATGAGCCGTTTCTTCATCAACCGCCCGATATTTGCCTCCGTCATTGCTCTCATTATTGTACTGGCAGGTGGAGTCACTCTTATAGGACTTCCCATCGCCCAGTATCCCGAGCTTGCCCCTCCCACGGTACAGGTATCAACGGCCTATCCCGGTGCCAATGCCCAGGTAATTGCAGATACCGTCGCTGCCCCGATCGAACAGCAAGTTAACGGCGTGGAGGGCATGATCTACATGTCCAGCACATCAACTAATTCCGGAACATACAATCTCAGCGTCTCTTTTGAGACTGGAACGGATGCGGACATGGCGGCAGTTCTGGTACAGAACCGTGTTGCCATCGCCATGGCAGCTCTTCCCCAGGAAGTGAAAAATATCGGTGTCACCACAAAAAAACGATCAAACTCCATCGTCCTGATGGTGACCATCACCTCACCCAACAAAACCTATGACAAGTATTATCTCAGTAATTATATCACTCTGCGTTTAAAAGATGAAATCTCACGAATTGACGGTGTCGGTGACGTCTCAGCCTTTGGAGCCGGGGATTACTCCATGCGTATCTGGCTTGCCCCTGATCTATTACGCTCCAGGGACCTGACTACCAGTGATGTCACTCAGGCCCTGCGAGAACAAAACGTTCAGGTGGCAGCGGGTCAGATTGGTGCTCCTCCTGCCCCATCCGGACAGGCCTTTCAATACACCATAAACACCCTCGGTCGCCTAAGCAGCCCTGAGGAATTTGGTGACATCATTGTTAAACAGGCGCCTGGTGGGAAAATTACTCGGGTGAAAGATATTGCCCGTGTTGAGATGAAGTCAAAAGATTACAGCTATGATACCAGGCTCAATGGCAATGAAAATGCCATGATGATGATTTATCAATTACCTGGTGCCAATGCCATCGACTTGAAGGAAAAGATCGCTGAAAAAATGGAAGAGTTGAAAAAATCCTTCCCGCCGGATCTGGAATATGAAATACCCTTTGATACCACCCTCTTTGTTGAAGAAGCCATTGCAGAGGTAGAGACGACGCTCTGGATTGCCATTGTATTGGTTCTTGCGGTAATTTTTATTTTCCTCCAAGACTGGCGGGCAACTCTTATTCCTGTAATCACCATCCCGGTCTCACTGATCGGAACCTTTGCGGCAATGGGTATGATTGGTTTTTCCATCAATATGATCACGCTTTTTGGTATCGTACTCGCCATTGGTATCGTGGTCGACGATGCCATTGTCGTTGTGGAAAACACCATACGGAATATCGATGAACACGGGATGAGCGCCAGGGCGGGAGCCCTTGCGGCCATGGAGGAAGTGACGGGGCCCATCGTGGCAACCACTCTGGTACTCCTTGCAGTTTTTGTCCCCACAGCTTTTCTTGGTGGCATAACCGGAGAGCTTTACAGGCAGTTTGCTCTCACCATTGCCGCCTCCACATTCTTTTCCTCCATCAATGCACTCACTCTCAGTCCAGCTCTCTGTGCCATTATCCTTCGTCCCACACCGAAAAAGAAAATGATCTTTTTCCGCTGGTTTGATGCCATGTTTGACAAGTCACGCAATGGGTATGAGGCTGTTGTCCGCCTTATGGTGCGCAGATCGCTTGTCTCCATGATAGTATTTGCAGCTATCGCCTTTGCCGCCTGGACTGGATTTACCGGGCTTCCCACTGGATTTATCCCCACGGAGGATCAGGGATATGCCATGTATGCTGTCCAGTTACCCGACGCATCCTCCCTTGAACGCACCCAGGCGGTGGTTAAGCAGCTCGAAGATGCCCTGGCTGACATGGATGGAGTAAAGGATGTTATTTCCGTTGCCGGCTACTCACTTCTTGACGGGGCCGGAATGTCCAATGGAGCTGCCCTTTGGGTTGTTTTTGATGACTTTGCGGAACGGATTCCCAATGGCTATGATCTAAAACATATTCTTACGCAGATGGCAGGGGCAGGAAGTCGCATACAGGAAGCCATGATTATGCAATTCCCTCCTCCGCCTATTTCAGGAATTGGGAATGCAGGAGGCTTCCAACTGCAGGTTGAAGATATGGCTGGAATTGGCCTGCCAGCCCTTCAGGAAATGACCAATGCCCTCTCGGCCGAAGGAAGAAAAGACCCGGTCATAGCCTCCGCTTACACCACTTTTCGTGCCAATGTTCCCCAGCTCTTTGCAGATATTGATCGCACCAAAGCCAAGACCATGAACATACAGCTTTCTGAAATATTCGGGTCCATGCAGGCCTTTCTTGGAGCAGCATATGTAAATGATTTCAATAAATTTAATCGAACATTCCAGGTAAATATCCAGGCACAGGATGATGCCAGAGCCAATGTGGAAGATATTGCCAAACTGCAGGTTCGTTCCAGCGATGGGAAAATGGTGCCCCTGGGAACACTCCTTTCCGTAGAAGAAATTTTTGGCCCTGCAATTATTACCCGCTATAATATGTACCCCACAGCGACTATAACAGGTGCAGGTGCTCCCGGTTTCAGCTCCGGTCAGGCAATGAATGCCATGGAGCAGGTGGCAGCACGTGTACTGCCAAACTCCATGGGTTCCGAATGGACTGGCATGTCATATCAGGAGAAGAATGCGGGCAATCCCGGTCCAATTTTTGCCATCTGTATCGTTCTTGTCTATCTGGTGCTCTGCGCTCAGTATGAAAGCTGGTCAATCTCAATTGGTGTTATCCTGGCCGTGCCACTGGCGCTTCTTGGAACCGTAGTTGCCCTTATGGTGCGTCATATGGATAACAATGTTTACACCCAGATCGGCATCGTGCTCCTCATTGCCCTTGCTTGTAAAAATGCTATTCTCATTGTGGAATTTGCAGTTGAGGCACGTGAGAAAAAAGGAATGTCCATTGTTGACGCGGCCATGGATGCTGCAAGACTCCGGTTTCGTCCAATCCTTATGACATCATTTGCATTTATTTTAGGAGTTTACCCATTGGTTATTGCCAATGGTGCCGGAGGGGCATCACGACAGGCTCTTGGTACCGCTGTTTTTGGTGGAATGATTGCCGCAACGCTGCTGGCGGTGCTCTTTGTTCCTGTTTTTTACAGGGTTATTCAGGGCAGCAGTGAACGTTTTTTTCCACCAAAAGAAAAGTAATAACTCTAAACCGGATCTCCCCGCACCCCAGGGTTTGAGCCTGAAGGAACATAAAGGCTGAAGGCCGCGTGTAATAATAAGGTACCTAACACATTGACTCAATCAGAATACTCATCAATGGATTACAACTATAATGAAACGTCATAGTATATTTCTCTTTCTTTGCATGCTGGCCATCTCTTTCACCCTGCTGTCCCCGGCACTCGTAACAGCCGCAGAACAAACAGCTTCTGAAACAGGGATTCCTGAGGGAGCAACACCTGACCAGGTCGACTCTGTACTTGCTAAGATGAGTGATGAGCAGGTCCGTAGCCTGCTGATAACAGAGCTCACAAGTACTCTAAAGACCTCCTCAACAAGCCACAAAAATCCTGGCGGCTTAGTTGGCAAAACTGCAAAATGGCTACACTTATTAGATAACGCTGAAGACAAAAAAGAGAACGCCACCGGTTTCTTTACCCGCATCAGTCGAATGCCTGGTGATTATATCGCCGTCTCCAGAAATATCGGAAATGGTAGTTTCGGAAATTTTATACTTGCCATGGGACTGCTTTTGGTAGTATTTGGAGCCGCATGGGGTACTGAATTTTTTATCCGCCGCTTTACTGCAAATTTCAGAAGACAGTTTCAGGAGAAAGCTATTCCGGTGATGGACGGCCCCATGCGATTTATTGCCGGACTTATGCTTTCTATCCCCACATTAATTCATATCTTTGTTTTCACAGCAGCTGCTGTCCTTTTCTTTTTTATGATCCCCAGCAGTGATTCTTCTCCAGTACGCTATGTCTTTCTTGCCACTCTTTTTGTTATTGTTTTCCATCGCCTGCTTTCCCAATTTTCCGTCATATTCTGTTCTCCTGGCTCTACCGCCCTTCGGGTTTTACCCATTGACGATAAAACAGCAGCCACGGTTCACAGGGCCACCCTGTTTCTCTGCTCATACATATTCGCCGCAGTCATGTTTATTGCTTTACAGCGAGAACTTGGTCTCAACAGGATATCTCTTCAATCAACGGCTATGATTGCCGCAACTTTCCTTATTCTTATGATTGTGACTATGATTATGCAGAGTCGTCACTATGTAGCAAATCGTATTCTTGAAAAAAGCGAACAAAACAAGACGCGAAACTGGGTTGTGGAACAGTTTGCACAGTTCTGGCACGTCCCCACAATTCTCTACTTTCTTATTATCTGGGTCATTATGCTGGGAGATCAGGTATCAGGTATTCAACGCGGCAACTCAGCATTTCTTATGAGCCTTTCCCTCCTTCCACTCTTTGTTCTCTTTAACGGCCTTGGCCAGTGGGTTGTTCGGGTTTCCATCAATACCCTGCGAATGTACAACCCTGATGATGAAGACTCCGCCAGTGCAGAAGTACAGGAGAAGATGATTGCTGCAAAAGAGAAGGAAAGAAAACTCTATGTTACAACATCTCGTTTTATGAGCCTCTCGATTCTAGCAACCTTACTGGTCTGGGCATTGAGTTTATGGGATGTTCAGATCCCCTACGCTACCAATATCACCAGTGCCGTATTTGAGTCGCTGATTGCTCTCGCCCTTGGTTTAACGGTATGGAAATTTGCCTCCAGCTATATCGAAAGAAAGATCCTGGAAGACACTCCGGCTGAGGAAGAAAAGGAAGAAAATGACGATGAATGGGGAGCTGCTGCGACAAAAGGGAGAAGTTTCACCCTACTGCCAATGCTTCGTAAATTCATTGCCTCCACTCTTCTGGTGATGGTAACACTCGTTATCATCTCTTCAATGGGAGTTAATATTGGTCCACTCCTTGCCGGTGCCGGGGTCGTTGGTCTCGCTATTGGCTTTGGAGCTCAAAAAATGGTAAGTGATGTCTTTTCTGGATTTTTCTATCTGCTCGATGATGCCTTCCGGGTTGGTGAGTATATCCAGGCAGGTGCAGTTTCAGGTGCCGTTGAATCTATAACCCTGCGTAATGTCATGCTTCGCCATCATCGCGGCATGCTTCAGATCGTTCCTCACAGTGAACTCGGCTCCATCACCAACTTTATGCGTGGTGGTATTATCGTTAAATTCAACCTTGAATTTCCATATGACGCCGATGTTGATAACATCCGAAAAGTCATAAAAAAAGTTGGTCAGGCCATGTTGAGAGAAGACGAATTCAAGGATGACTTTATCCAGCCTGTCAAATCAGCCGGTGTGAGGGATATTAAAGATTCCGTTATGGTCATCCGGGTTAAATTCAAGGCACAGCCGGGAACTCAATTTGTCATTCGCCGAGAGGCCTATCGGAGAATTTCCGATGCTCTTGCCGCCAAGGGTATCCACTACGCCCATCGTAAAGTTATTGTCGAAATGCCGGAACAGGAACATGGCTCCCTCACAGAAGAAAATAAAAGGATACTTGAGGCCGGAGCTGCTTCTGCCCTGCTGCAACAGGAAGAGGACGCCAAAAAGGCAGAGAATCAGACATAAAAGTCCCTCGTGAACAAATCCTAGCTTGTCCGAGAATAAGTATTTCTTCTCAAATCGAAGCATTTTGAAAAAATTATTACGCCTATCCACTGCTATTGAGCAGTGGATACATAGAGAACTTATCTCAATTCATATTTCCAGGTCTGGAAATAAACAATTCTAGGAGTCTGTCGGAGTTAGACACTCTACGAGCATGAAAAACTGACAGCCAATTCAGCAATTCCCGAAGCAAGTCTCATTATAGTCTGAAAACGGGTATATAGGCCA